>JANNWR010000253.1:0-14064 GCA_031408715.1 bacterium | reverse complement strand
TCGAGACCGAGGCGATCGTCGGCGATGACACAAGCGTCAAGATCACGACCCGGAGGCTGGTCGGGGGTCGATGGCGAGCCAAGGTCACCTTCGAGAAGCATGCGCCATAGGGCGATGTGCGTCATGCCGGTGATGGCGTGCGAGCCGGCCCCGAAGGGGGCAGACATGTTGCTGCTGCGAAGGCACGAGCGAGAACTTCAAGATGTTGCTCGAGGCCACGGACGAGGCCCGTTCAGGGCGAACTGCGTTCGACCCCGAGTACGTCCCTGAACTCGACCACGGGCAGGGGGCTCCGACGCCGGACGTTCGGTGGGATGAGCGCCAGGTCGGCCTGCGTGTGCAGGTCGAGCCCAGCGAGAGCATCGAACCCGGTACGGCGTTGGAACGCCAGCCGCTCGGTCCGCCACGTCAGCCGGCTCGGATTCGCGACTACGCGTTCGGGGTGGCTGTGCTCGAGCAGCTGGAACAGCACCAGTCGCGCGCAGTGATCGTCCTTCCACAGCACAACGCCGCGTTCGAACGGAATCGCGTTCCAAGCTGCGCGGATGCGTGTGTCGATGCGCACGAGCTGAGCGCGGTGCGAGAGCGTGGCGGACAGCCCCCATGCCGCTGTCGAGGCGACCGCGGCGACTGCTGCCATGGCGACGAGCATGCGAGGCAGCCGGCTCGTGAGAAGTGGCGGCACCGATGGCATCCACAACAGCGCGACCATGAGCACGGGGACGCAGTACATCGCCGGGTCAGGCACGCCATAGTTGAGCGTGAACGCCAGCAGCAGTGACGCGCTCAGCACCAGTGCCAGACGCGCGGCGCGCAGCATGGGGCATGCTTCACGCAGCGCCGCGAACGCGCTGAGCACCAGGCCCGGGATCACGATCGGCAACAGCGTGCCGGCCAGCAGTGCGCGCTCCGCGGGGCGAGGTGCGAAGCCGCCGAGATAACCCGCATAGGCCGCACCGCGGATGTGAGCCCAGACCGCACTCAGTGACGGTTCGAGCGGCCATTGGTATGCCGCCGGCTGAAAGGCGCGCCACACCAGGAATCCCCAGCTCGTGAGGGGCAGCGCCGCCCCGATCCCAGCCGCGATCAAGAGAGTGCCGCGCCATACGCCGCGCTGCCGAAGCGCTGCGAACAACGCCAGCGTCAAGGGGAACGCGAAGATCATCGACAGCGCGTGGTGCGCGAGTCCGGCTCCGCAGATCACACCCCATAGCGCGGCGATGCGAGCGGGCCTGGGTGGCTTGAGCGCGCCGGGTTCGAGTGCAACGACGGCCGCGAAGCAGAACCACGCGGCGCCTGCGATCCATGCGAACCTCCAGCTGTACACCTCGGGCTCTGTGGCGGCGCGCAGCCAGACCGGGTGCAGCGCCAGCACGAGCACCGGAGTGAGCCGAGCGAGCCACAAGCCGAGTCGGCGCGCGGGATCCATGTACTCGGTGAGCTGCGCGACGAGTCCGGCGAACAGCCCGGCCGCGACCGCGGCGCCGAGTGCGCTCCAGGCGCCCGCCGCCCGCACCCAATCAAGCCCGAGCGCATGCAGGAGCTGCACGAACGGGTACCCCGCGAGCACATAGAGCGGATAGCCGGTGGGATGCGGCACGCCACCCAGCGCGAGTGCGAGCGTGAACTCGGCGGCGTCACCGATGCCGGGCGCGCGTGGCACCAACGCCAGATCGAGCACGAAAGCCGCGATGCCGCACACCAACGCCAAGCGCGCGGGGCTGCCGGCTCGGCGCTCGCTGGGAGTACTCATGAGAGAAGTGATGTGGCCGTGAGCACGAGCAGGGTGGTCCTCCGATCGCGGCGAGTATGGCGTTCGTGGGTGATGGGTCAAGCGGATGGCGTGGCGAGTGCTCGATCCGGGCGCCAAGGTGTGGACCCGTCCGATGGGCGATGTGGGCACAAGCACCCGGGACAGCATCAGTATGGCGCTTGTCGTCCTGCGCCCCGGTGCTACTCTTGTCGCGTCCCGCAGCGCCCTCTTGTCGATTCCCCGCGTTTTCGCTCTATCTTCGCCAAGGAGATTCCATGCGCGCCCGTATCGCACTGGTGATCCTCGCACTCACGCTTTCTGGGTGCGGCAAGGATTCCAAGTCCACGGCTCCGACCATCTCGCCCGTCACGCTCATCCGCTACCCATCGATCGGAGTCGGGGGGGACGGCATCACGCGCGGGTTCTACATCCCCATCTACCCCGGCACGTCGCTCGAGACGGTGACGTTGTGGGTGAGTGCGGGCACCGCCGGAGCGCACTCGTTCCGCTTGATCGCGCGCAGCGGCGCCTACGACGGCGCGGTGATCGACAGCGCCAAGACCACGGTCACGCTGCCGGGCAATGTCGCCGACAGCACGAGAGTGACGTTCACGTTCGGCAACCGGTCCACGATCGCCGGCACGGCCGTGACGTTCGCACTGACGTATCTTTCCGGTCCGTCCGCGGGCGCATTCTACGGAGTGGCGGGCAACTACGGGATACTCACCGGCAGCGCGATCAACGTCATCCAGACGAACGGCACGACCCCGCCACTGGATACGCACCGGCGTGACGGGATCCCGATCATCCTTACCGGATTGCCCTGACGGGCACGCGAATACGTGATTCGCATGGTCGCCCCGGCGCCGATGGCCCGCCGGGGCGATCGCATTCGCGCCCCTGTCCAAACTGGGCGCCACGCCCCGCTGCGCGATGTCTCGGCGTAGTCTAGTCTCGTTCGCTCGCCATACCACTTCCGTCGAAGGAGCATGAGCATGAACCCGACCTCATCGTCCGCCGCACGCCCCGACCAGTCGCGCGAGGTCCCGCTCGCCATGGACCCCGCGGCGTTCCGCGCGGCCGGCCATGCGCTCGTCGATCAACTTGCGGAGCTGCTCGCCTCGGTGCCATCGCGGCCCGTCACTCGCGGAGAGTCGCCCTCGGTGGTGCGAGACGCGCTCGCATTGAACGGCCCGCTCCCCGAGCAGGGCACCGCGCCCGGGCCGTTGCTTCTGGACACGGCCCGGTTACTGTTCGACCATTCCCTGTTCAACGCGCATCCGCGTTTCATGGGCTACATCACCTCGTCTCCGGCGCCGATCGGCATCCTCGGCGACCTGCTCGCGGCCGCCGTGAACCCGAACGTCGGCGCATGGGTGTTGTCGCCGGCGGCCACCGAGATCGAAGCGCAGGCCGTGCGCTGGATCGCCGAACTGATCGGTTACCCCACCACGGCAGGCGGGCTGATGGTGAGCGGCGGCAACATGGCGAACATGGTCGGCTTCTGGGCGGCGCGCGCCGCTCGTGCCAGCTGGGACGTGCGCGCCCAGGGACTCGCGGCGGGGCCGCGATTGCGCGCCTATGCCTCGGCCGAGACACATACATGGATCTACAAGGCGGCGGACCTCGCCGGGCTCGGCACGGACAGTGTGCGCTTCATCGCCACGGGCGACGACCTGCGCCTGGACCTGGCGCAACTCGAGCGCCAGGTCCTGGCCGACCGCGCCGCCGGTGACCTGCCGTTCATGGTGGTGGGAACCGCGGGCTCGGTGAGCACCGGTGTGGTCGACGACCTGCCCGCGATCGCCGCTTATGCGAAGCGCGAACGACTCTGGTTCCACGTCGATGGCGCCTATGGTGGGTTTGCGGCGGCTGCTCCCGGCGCGCCGCGGGACCTGCTCGCGTTGTGCGAGGCGGATTCGGTCGCGGTTGATCCTCACAAGTGGCTGTACGCGCCGCTCGAAGCCGGATGCGCTCTGGTGCGCGACACTGAAGCGCTCACCAAGGCGTTCTCGTATCACCCGCCCTACTATCACTTCGGCGAGAGCGCGACGAACTTCGTGGACTACGGCCCACAGAACTCCCGTGGATTCCGCGCGCTGAAGGTGTGGCTGGCGCTGCGCCATGCCGGTGCTGCTGGCTACCGGCGCATGATCGCCGACGACATCGCGCTGGCGGGCGTGCTTGCGGACGTCGTGCGGCAGCACGCCGAGCTGGAGTTCCAGACGCACGACCTGAGCATCACGACGTGGCGCTGCGTTCCGTCCGACTTGCGTGCCCGCGTGGGAGAAGCGGCGGTCGACACGTATCTCGACGTGCTCAACAAGGAGCTGCTGAGCCGCATCCAGTCCGGCGGCGAGGCGTTCGTGTCGAACGCGGTGATCCGCGGACGTTACGTGCTGCGCGCGTGCATCGTGAACTTCAACTCGCGCGTCGCGGACATGCATGCCGTGGCCGAGATCTCGGCTCGTGTGGGGCGTGAGATCGATCAGGAGCTGCGGCCAGCCGGGCTGCGTTCGCAAGTCTGACGCGTTGGGGGGGCGAATCACGGAGTTCCCCCAGCGGCCGCGAGCCGGCCCGACCAGCACTCGAACCGGGGGACAGTCCCGGCCGAGCGAACATCGAGTCGTGGTGCGAAACCCGACGCTCACAGAATGCGGGCTGGCATGGGCTTCGCGGACATTTTCCTGTGGTGATCAGGTGGCCAGAGGTTAGAGTTCCTGCCATGCTTCGGCTTCTTGCCCCCGCACCTGTCGCCATGCGGTCAACCCCTCGACCGAATCGACGCGACTCCCGCCGCGACCGCCTCATGCGGGACGGCACTTGGCGTGCGCGCGATTGCGTGCGAACCCTGTGCACCGCGGTTCTTGCGATCGCGCTCGCGACTCGTGCCGCCGCCGGCGCCGAGCCGGGCTTCGCGCCCATGGTCACCGACTCGTTCGCCGTGTTCGCGATCCCCTCGATGCCGGAGCCGCTCTACCTGGTGCCCATGCGCGACCCCGTGTTCGGCACCTGGGTGTTGCGCATCGGCGGGGATTCCGGAGTCTCGCTCGCGCCGGTCGGGGATCGCTGGGCCGATGTGACGCGCCACGTGTACTCCAAGCAGCAGCCGTGGAACGCGAACCACACGCTCCTGAGCCTTCGGAACACGGGCTCGACTGCCTCGCCGCTGCTCCTGAACGGCACGACCTACATGCCCGTGCGTGGACCGTGCGGCAACTATGACCGCTGGGACTATCGCTGGCACCCGAGCCTGTTCCACTCGAACGAGCAGATCAACGTCAACCGTGCCGGCACCGAGCTCATGTGGTACGACGTGATGAACTGCAACAAGACGCGGAGTTGGAGCCTGCCCATCGTCGCCGACTACGGCATCGGTTCGGGAGAAGGCAACGCCTCGGCGGATGGCCGGTTCGTCGCGATCGCGAACCAGCAGCAGATGGTCGTGGTCGACATGGACCCGCGCGCTCCCGGCGCGCCGGCATGGCCGTTCATCCGCATGGGGCCGGTGTACACGTTCCCGCCCTGCAGCCTCGATGTGTCGCGCCCGGAGCTTGGCACTATCGACAACGTCTCCATCTCGCCTTCGGGGCGCTACATCGACGTGAAGTACGCCGGGCTGGCCGCAGCGGGGACCACCGTCTGCGACACCCTGTGTGACATGCATCGGATCTTCGAAGTCGACACGAACCTCACCATCCGGCCGCATCTCATGAGTGCCACCGCGTTGCGCTGCGGCTCATTCGCCACCCGCACCGAGGGTTGGATCTTCCCGCTCAAGCACGCCGACCTGGCCAGCGATCCGTTCGACGGCAACGAGGACGTCATCATCGGCGGCCGGGCATGCCCGGGCTCGCGCCTCGGGCACGTGGTGAAGGTGCGGTTGCGCGACGGTCAAGTGACCTCGTTGACCGATGCCCGCAACGAAGCACCCTACACGCACGGGTCGGCCCGGAACACGCGCCGGCCGGGTTGGTTCTATGCGACCTTCACACGGGATCCGAGCTATGCGGGCAGCCGTTTCTGGGGCGAGACCGTGGCGCTCAAGATCGATGGCAGCGGTGAAGTGCAGCGCTTCGCGCACTACCACAGCACACAGGCCACCTATGATGCGGAGGCTCAGGCGGTCCCTTCGCCGGATGGTCGGCGGGTGTTGTTCGCGAGCGATTGGCGTGACCACTGCATCTCGTGCGGCAAGCTGAACACCGCCAAGGCGTACATCGTCGACGCGCGCGAGGCGCCCCTTGCCGATGTCGCAGGAGCCGGGCCGGCATCCGGGCTCACCTTCACGCTGGCGTCATCCACGCGAGCGAGCGGGAACCTGGTGGCGAGCTTCACCCTCGCTGGCGGGGCGTCTGCGGTCCTCGAACTGCACGATATCGCGGGCCGGCGCTTGCTCCGTCGCGACGTCACAGCACTCGGGCCCGGACCGCATGAACTCGAGCTGGATCCCAGCGCTGCTACGCACAGCGGGGTTTATTTCGCTGCGCTGCGCGAGGGTCGTACCCTGCGGCACGCGCGGGCGGTCCTCCTCCGGTAAGACCGTCGTTGGCCGGCGTCGCTTCGTGACTCCATCCCTGCCCAAGCCGACCGCTCCTGAGCGAGTAGCACCCTGCTCGTTGGACCGATTGGTGGCTAGGCCGCTTCGAGCAATCCGGTGTCGCCGCCAAACTCCTCGGGCGACAGCACGCGTACGACGTGGTCCGTCTCCGGCATCGGCTCCCAGTACTCGGGGGCACCGCCGGACGGCTGGGTGCCATCCGGCCGGACCACGACGCGGCACACCGGCCGGCGCGGATCGGCCGCGCTCGGCGCCAGACTCAGCAGGACGAATCCGGACTGCATCTCGAGAACGCTGCCGGCCGGGTAGTGACCCACAGCCTGGAGCAGGGCCCACACCGGCGCGGGATCGAATTTCGAGCGTTCGGTGCGCAGGATGAGATGCAATGCCTCGAAAGCCGTCATCGGCCGGGCCCGGTAGGAACGATGCGCGGTCACGGCATCGAAGAAGTCCGCGACCGCCACGATTCGCGACGCCGTCGAGACGCGCCGAGGGTCGACCGCAGCGGGGTAGCCCGATCCATCGAGACCGACATGGTGCTGCAGCGCGACCTGCGCCGTGGTCAGGGACAACTGTGTCACCTGGGGCATACGACACAGCATCTTGAACCCTTCCAGCGGGTGCCGGCGGATCGCATCCCACTCCGCCGGTTCGAGCTTGCCCGCCTTCTGCAGGATCTCGGTCGGTACATTCACCTTGCCGACGTCGTGCAGCAGGGCAGCCACTCCGAGGTTCGCGAGTTCCTGCCGTCCCAACCCAAGCACCTGGCCGATGCGGATCGACAGCATGCTCACGTTCACGCAGTGGGCATAGGTGTGTTCGTCGTGGTCCTTGATCGCGGTCATTCCCAGGATCGAGTACTCGCTCTTCATGACCTGATCGACCAGCGGCTGCACGACTCGGCGGGCCTGCTGCATGGCCGGCCGGCCCTGCAGGGAGCTGCGCGCGATCACACTCTCGGTTCCAGCGACTGCACCCTCATAGATCCGGCGCGCACGTTGACGCGCATCCAGCACCGGCGCAGGCCCGCTGTCCTCGACGGCAGCGGAATCCTGTCCAGAGAGTTCGCGACTGAGAACCGCACTGATGTGGCGCAGCCCCAGTTCGGTGGCTTCGCGTGGGATGGCGTCCGCGGCCTCGGCGCCGCGCCAGCGCAGCATGAGCTGGAGGAATGCCTCCAGTTCGGAGGCAGGCGCGCCCTCGCGGACCCGGAGTCCAGCGAGGCCGCGTGATCCGAGCTCACCGAGCAACGCGCGAAACAACGGTGCCTGCGTGCTGGTGGGGCGCAGCCGTACGCCGTTCAAGTACAGATACTCTCCGAGCGCCATGAGCAGCGTCTCGTCGCCACCGAGCTGGCGGAAAGTCGACTCGAGTTCACCCAACTGAGTCCGAACGGTCTGGTTCCCCGCATCATAGAGCCGAAGCGCGCGCAGCAGCGCGTAAAGTCGCTGTGCGATCAGCGGACCGTGGTGGCGCTCGCGCTCGCCCTCGCGCTCGCCCTCGCTCTCGCTCCGTGCGTGTTCGGGGTTCATCGTGCCCTCGTCGCCGCGAGGACCAGACTTGCGGCCTCACGTGTGGCCTGCCAACGCGAGCCCATCGCGCTCTTGAGTGCGGCGATGGCTGTGGGGGAGCCCAACCGCGCCAGGCAGCGTGCGACGCCGGGCAACATCTCCTCGCAGGCGGCGTTGGGCCGCCGGGCCGGGTCGAGCAACGTGACGAGCAGCGGGACGGTGCTGTCGTCGCCGGTGGCCCCGAGAGCGGACAGCACGGCGCGCTGCTCGTCCGGTGAGCGCTGGGCGAAGTCGTCGGACATCACTCGTTCGAGCATGAGGCGGGCAACCTCCGGGTCGGGTCCCGTGGCGAGCATTCGCAACGCAGCCGACAGCTCGCGAACATCGTCGGTGCGGATCACAGAGATCAGGAGCGGACGTGCGTGCTCGACAGGAACGCTGCCGAGCGCTGCCAGCACCTCAAGGCGCACCCGGCGATCCGGGTGCGACAACACCTTGCCGAGTGGCGCGACGATGCGTTCCCCGCCGATCGCGTGCAGGGCCAGGATGAGATTGCGCACCAGGTACCAGCGAGGGTCTTCGAGCCGATGCGAGATCTGCTCGACGTCCCCGTCTGCAATTTCCGCGATCGTTCGCGCCAGCGGACGGCGGACGCGTTGCTGCTGGCTCTCGGCCAGGAGCGTGATGAGCCAGTCGAGCCCCGTCGGTCCGATCTTACGCGCGAGCTCGAAAAAGTCCCCGATCTCCTGCTGGGATTGCCCATCGAGCAGGCGGACCACCGTGCGCGTGATGACGGATTCGGGACGCGCGAGTGCCTCCCAGCGAGCCCGCTCGCTGGCGGCGTCTTCCACGGACCGGAGCGTCTGCACGGCGCGCGCGGCGTGAGCCCAGCGCGCGCTCGCGAGTGCGTCATGCAGGATCTCCGCCACGTTCGGGCCGAGCAGTGCCCGCTCGGAGTCGTCGAGGCCGCAACGCATGGCATCTTCGAGCAACGCCAGCATGACGTCGCCACGGTTCGCGGCTTGCTCGGCCGCGCGCTCCGCATGGAACTGGCGCACCGCGCCCTCGGCCACCGCCTCGATCTGGTCCAGTTCGTCCTGCAACGGCGTTGTCGGGTCCGAGGCCGTCCAATCCTCTGAGCGAGTGCTTCCGAGAAGCGGTACAGCTGCGAGCGCGCCCATCGACGCGCCTGGCGGCGCGAGTTGCGACGCACTCGACGTTTCGGGTTCGGCACCGCCTCCGCCGCGAGGGAAGGCCATCGGCGGTCCGCTGCGTGTCGCGTGGCCCGGCATGGGGTCTTCGGAGGCCAGGTCGAAGTCCGCTTCTGCCGAGACGTACTGCATGTCGAGGTGGGGGAGTTCCGCCTCCCAGAGCAGGGTCACGAGATCGTCCTCGTGGTCCTTGGCACGGACGCCCATCCGCACGACATGCCCGAGCAGGAGGTCGAGCTCCTCCTGCGCCATGCCCGGAGCGAACGTCAGTGCGTGGATGCCGTCACGGAAGAACACCATGCTCAGCTGGTCGTCCCGAGTGCGGGCATGGTGGATCTCGATACCGGCGCAACTCACCTTGTCCGCGGTGAAGCACAGCGTCAGCGCGCCATGAGCTTCGAGCAGTTCCCACAGTGCGGCGTGCAACTGGGCGCGGAACTGCAGCACCATGGGGTTGTTCTCGTCGTAGAGCCGCCACGTCTTGAGTGCGCGCGAGAACATCTGGAGCCACGCCGCGGCCTGCCGCGCGATCGCTTCTTCGGCTGCCGAAGGATCATGGCTCGGTGGATGCTCCCGTACCGGTTCACGAGAGCCCGGGTGTGGAGATGGAATCGGAATCGTCATGATAGCCTTGTGGGATGTATGAAGCGGACTACTCGAACCTTTTGAGTTAACGGCAGCAAGGGGTCCATTCCGAAGCCTTGGATTCAGGCCCGGATTGTCGGTGGACCGGTGTTTTCGGGGCCGAGTCACGTTGCACAATGCAATCGTTCGGGCGTATCAAACGTCGCTCGGAGCCACTTGTCGGTGTTCCGGGCATCCCACACCCACAATCCCTTGCTTGGCCCACATTCGCCCTGAGACCATCATCCCATCGAGCGCTTGCCACGCTCACCGTCTGGAACCCCACGTCCAGGCACCCACGCTGGTTCGCCCCACTCCCCAGCTCCAACCGGGGCGTTCTGGCGCTGGCTCTCTCGCGTTGCATGAGTCTCACCTCCTCACTCTCCAGGAGGCTTCACGTGTTCTCCCCCCGTCTGAAGGCCGGATCGGCCGCCATGGCCATGACGGCTGCCGTGCTCGCATTCGGGCTCGGTGCCTGCTCACGAGCGCCGATGCTCACGGAACCCCCCACGGTCGCCACCAAGACCTTTCCGGGTACGCGGGGTGTCCCCGTCGTTTGCCCGAGCATGATCCCCAACACACTCGCGACCGCGGTCGAGTTCCAGGCGGTGAGCGGCATGTGTGCTTCGTTCACGCCTCGTCGCGTCCGCTTCGAGATCACGGGAGACCTGCCGTCGCCCACGCTCGAGAACATGGGACCATGCGCGGCTGTCGCCACGCCATCGATCCGCATCATGAGTGGCCACGCGAATGTCTTCCTCCACGGCACCACCACGTCGATCACCGAGACCGGCCAGCAACTGAGCTTCGGCGAATTGCTGTTCCCGGGCGCGCTCGTGGAGCCCGGCGTCGTCGTCGCGGCGGATGCGGTCGGCAACGTGCTCGAGATCATCTGGCCGTCGCTCGCGGGCGTCGGCATCGGCCAGCCGATCATCCGCGTCCAACTGGGGCGTTGGAACATCGCACTGCTGTCGAGCGCCCAGACGTACGACATCGTGTGGGACATGGTCGCGGTGCGCGACAGCGTGGCCATGTACTTCAAGGGTTCGGCCGAACGCATCAACCTGTCCGGCTCGGCCACGCCGCAGGCCTTCGCGGGCGCGCCCGGTGTGTGCCCGCAGACACTGGCCGCGACCAGTGACTCCGTCACCGTACAGATCGCCAACATCGTCCAGTTCCGCACCAACCGCCTGCGTCTCGAGATGATCGGCGACGTGCCCACCAACACCATCGGCAACTCGGGGCTGTGCGCGGCTTCCGACGCCCCGACGATCCAGTTCCAGGGCGGTGCGGCCAACGTCTGGCGTGCGGGCACGCAGACGAGCGTGACGCGCACCGGTGGCGAGTTGGTGTTCGGACCGTTGGTGTTCCCCGGGTTCTTCCTCGAAGCCGGCGTCGTGGTCGCTTCGGATGCCGGCCAGAACGTGCTGGAGATCATCTGGCCCGGTATCGCCGGACTGGGACAGGGACCGCCCATCCTGCGATTGCAGCTGGCGACCTGGAATGCATGGGTCGCGCCTGGAAAACAGATCGACGCGATGATGCGCTTCGATGCCATCGGTCCGGACGGCATCATGGGCAGTTACGTCGCACGCGCGCGCAGGGTGGACGTACCGGTCATGAAGTGAGCGAAGCAGCTTCCTGATCACGAGCAATTTTCAGCGGCCCGCTCCTCGAGGAGCGGGCCGCTTCGGTCTTTGGGGTGCTTCGACTGCCGCCGACGCGCGTCGGAGTCTTGCTCGGCGCAGTCCAAGGAAGGGGGCGCCGGACACTCTGCGGACGCGGTGTGGACCGAGTGCTGACATCTTGTGCCGCACTCGTGCGCTGGTGCGCCGCGGGGCTCCGCTCGTCAACTCGTCGCCCGACCACGGTCCGGAAGGCGTAGCGTACATGAGTGCGACCGCTATGCCGGTCGCGATCGCTGGGCCGCGCAGTCATCCTCACCCGGAGGGAAGATGAAGAAACCACTCGTGATGTCCTTACTGGTCGCATGTGCGATCGCCATGGCCGTGCCGGTGCTCGCTTGCGATGGGCAGGCCAAGTCCGGCAAGACATCGGCGACAGCGGTGTCCGCCGGGCATGGCTCGTGCTCGAGCATGTCGCGTTCGACCGCATGGGCCGGTGCCTGGCTGCAGCGGACCGCTTCCGGCGGCGTGCAGGTGGCCGCGGTCGCGTCGGGAAGTCCGGCCGCACGCTCCGGTATGCGCTCCGGTGACGTGGTGTTGGCCGTCAACGGGCGCAACCTGGTCAGCGAACACGGCAGCATGTCGTGCCCGTCGAGCGGCGATTGCTCGGTCGGCAGTTCAGTCGCGTACACGGTGCAGCGTGGCCGCTCCACCAAGGTCATGAAGGTCACGCTCGAGAAGATGCCCGCCTCGGCCACCGAACGATTCGCCAGCCGCGAAGCGGCGTTCGACCCGACATTCGCCGCCGTGGTGATTCCCGCCGCCAACTGACGTTCCACCCCTTGGACGCGGGCCGGTTTCCCTCGGGAGGCCGGCCCGTGGTGTTTTTCGCTGGACGGCCGCACTCATTCGATGTCCCCTCAGGCGTGCATGCGATTCTGTCGTCCGACACCGCCACGGAAGGAGCGTCGATGCCGTCGTACTCGCTCAAGGTGAATGGCTCCGCGCATAGGGTCGAAGCCCCGGCCGAGATGCCACTGTTGTGGGTGTTGCGCGACAAGTTGGGGATGACCGGCACCAAGTACGGTTGCGGTCAGGCGCTCTGTGGGGCCTGTACGGTGCATGTCGACGGCGAGGCTGTGCGTGCTTGCCAGCTGCCCGTGGGCGAACTGGG
The DNA here is from genome assembly GCA_031408715.1 of bacterium. GTDB lineage: Bacteria > Eisenbacteria > RBG-16-71-46 > RBG-16-71-46 > RBG-16-71-46 > JAIOPA01. Next base: position 1,605 of record JANNWR010000253.1, on the reverse strand, counting down.
CACACGCGGGGTCACCACGATCGAGGGACTCTCGGCGGACCGCTCGCATCCGGTGCAGAAGGCGTGGATCGAAGCACAGGTGCCGCAGTGCGGCTACTGCCAGTCGGGACAGATCATGTCGGCGGCGGCCCTGCTGGCGAAGAAGCCGCACGCCACCGATACCGAGATCGACGAAGCCATGGCCGGGAATCTGTGCCGTTGTGGCACGTACGTGCGCATCCGCACGGCCATTCGCGCGGTCGCGAACGGCGGTGTGAAATGAGTGGCACGGTGAAGATGCCGCGCCGGACATTCCTGCAGCTCACGGGGGTGAGTGCGGCTGGGCTCGTGCTGGGCTTCGAGGCGCTCGGCGGGCTCGCCCACGCGGATACCGCCACGTTCGAGCCGAGCGGTTTCATCCGCATCGATGGTGACGGCTCGACCACTCTGTGGGTCACCAAAGTCGAGATGGGGCAGGGCATCAACACCGCACTGCCGATGATCCTGGCCGAGGAGCTCGACGCCGACTGGAAGCGAGTGCAGATCCTTTACGCGAAGTTCGATCCCAAGCGCTATGGCAACATGGACACCGGAGGCAGCTACAGCGTGCGCGGGAGCTGGAATCCCCTGCGCAAGGCCGGCGCTGCGGCGCGCACGATGCTGGTGGCGGCGGCTGCGAAGCGCTGGAGCGTGGATGTCGCGTCATGCCGCACGGAGTCGGGCTTCGTGATCCACGACGCGAGCCGGAAGCGCCTGGGATACGGCGAGTTGGTGGCTGACGCAGCCGCCCAGCCTATTCCCAAAGAGCCCGTGCTCAAGGACGGCAAGAGCTACCGGTTGCTCGACCGCGCCACGCCGCGCTTCGATATCCCCGGCAAGACCGACGGCAGTGCGCGCTACAGCCTCGACTTTCGCATTGACGGTCTGCTGTTCGCCTCGATCGAACGCTGCCCGACGCACGGCGGCAAGGTTGCGAAGTTCGACGGCGCGAAGGCACTCGCATTGCCGGGCGTGAAGCACGTCGTCCCGCTCGAACGCGGCGTGGCGGTCGTCGCCACCGACACATGGACTGCGATCCAGGCCCGGCGTGCGCTCGACATCACCTGGGATCACGGCCCGCATGCGGCGTTCGACTCCGCGAGCATCGCGGCACAGTTCCACGCCGACGCGGCGAAGGCTGGCGTGCAGCACAAGGCCACCGGCGACTTCGCGGCGGCACAGGCCCGAGCCACCAAGAAGCTCGAGGCCGATTACCACGTGCCCTATGTCGCACACGCTCCCATGGAGCCGCAGAACGCCACCGCACACGTGAGTGGCGACCGCTGCAAGCTGTGGGCTCCGGTGCAGCTGCCGAGTTGGGCGGTGCCCGAGGTGGCCAAGGCGATCGGCGTGCCCGAAGCGAATGTCGAGCTCATCGTGCCTTTGGTCGGCGGCGGGTTCGGACGGCGGCTGTTCCACGACTACGCCATCGAGGCGGCACTCGTGTCGAAAGCGATCCAGGCGCCGGTGCAGGTGGTGTGGACGCGCGAGGACGACATGCGTGGCGGGTTCTATCGGCCGGCGAGCCTGCACCGCATGAGCGCGGGCGTGGACGCCGGCAAACTGATCGCGTTCCGCCATCGCGTG
>JANNWR010000252.1:0-12757 GCA_031408715.1 bacterium | reverse complement strand
GACCTGCATTCGGGCGATGCGCAGGAGTACCTGCTGTTCCTGGTCGGCGTGGCGGTGCTCGCACTGCTGCTGCCGCTCCTGCGATGACGAACCTTCTGGTGTTCCCGAGCGCGCTCATCCCGCTCCTGCCGATGCTGGCCGCACTCGCAGCGCTGGGTACGGCCACGCCGGCGCGCCGCGCGCATGCGCGCAACAGCGAGCCGCAGCCGTGGCTCGATGCCGGGCTCGTGGCACTGACGCTGCTGCCGCTGGCGGTGGTGGTGGCATGGCCCGCCATGCTGACGCCGACGCGTGCGGCACTCGCCGCCGGGCTGTCGGTGGCGCTGTTGGCGCACGACCCGCGCGACCTGCCGCAGACAGAAGTCGCGTTGAAGATCCTATGGGTGCTGCTGGCGGCATTCGCGCTGTCGTGGGCGGGAGACGCGTTGCTCGCGCTCGCCTCGGGCAGCGCGCGCGCACGCGAGCAGTGGCCCGCACTGGCGCTGGCACTCGATCCGTACTCGCTGTGGAGTGCCGCACTGTCGTTGTCGCTGCTCGCGGGGCTCGTGATGCTGGGTGGTGCGCCATTCCACTTCTGGCCCGGCGACCTGTTCCACGGCGCGCGTGCGCATCTGGCGCCGTTCGTCGCCGCTACACTGCAGCTGGCCGGGGCGGCGTGGCTGCTGCGGCATCTGGACGGCATCGACGCGTTCCCCGGTGCGGCCCAGTTGGTGCGTTCGCTGCTCACGCTGGCGGCAGCGGTCGCGCTGGCCGGCGGGGCCGCCACGCTCGGCTACCAGTCGCGCCCCGAGCGGCGCGTCGGCGCGCTGGTCGGGCTACAGGGCGGGCTCGTGCTGGCTTCGCTGGCAGCCGCACCCATGCGCGCGCCATTCGAATCGCATGGCGGCCTCGCCGCATGGTTCGCGCACCTGCTGCTCGCGACCACCGGTGCGAGCCTGCTGTCGCGCTTCCTGCCCGTGTCGGCCGAACCGGCCGAGCGTGCATCGGTGTTGTTCCGCCGCCATCCGTGGAGTGGCGTGGCCGGCTGCTACGCGCTGCTGTCGTTGGCGGGTGCACCGGGCACACCCGGCATGCACATCTGGCTCGACGTGGCGCGCACGCTCGCCGACCACCGCCATCCCGGGCTGCTGTTCGGCGTCGCACTGGCGTGGCTCGCGGCGTTCGGCGTGGCCGCCAACGAGATCCGCCGCGCGTTCGGTGCGCCCGACGGCTCGCCGCCCCCGAGCCGCGAGGTGCCGCGCTCGTTGCGCGCCGCGATGTGGCTGGCCGCGGGCGCGCTGGTCGTGCTGCTGTGGGCGTGGGCGCGCTGAACAGGGCTCGGACGCGCTAGAATCGACCCATAAAATCCAGTGGCACCGCCACGGAATATCATGAAATCCGATGGCGATGGCACTGGATTTCATGGCTGTGGCGAAGTAAGCTCTGCCCATGTTCAAGCGCGTTCTCGATCTTCCGGCGCTCGCTCGCGAGCGGAGTTGCTTCCTGCTGGGCCCCCGTCAGACGGGTAAGTCCACGCTGCTGCGTCACGCCTTCCCGGGAGCCCTGTACTTCGACCTCCTGGATGCCAGGACCTATCGCGCGCTGGCCGTCTCGCCCGAACTGGTCGGTGATCGCGCCAGGCTGCTCAAGGGCAAGCGCCGGGTGGTGGTGATCGACGAGATCCAGAAGTTGCCCGAGCTTCTGGATGAAGTCCACCGGCTCATCGAACTCGACAAGTCGTTGCGGTTCGTCCTGACCGGAAGTAGTGCCCGCAAGCTCCGCGAGCGTGGACGCAACCTGCTTGGCGGTCGGGCCGGGCTCGTTCGCATGCACCCGCTGGCGCATCCCGAGTCGGCGCGTGTGGGGGCGGTGCTCGATTGGACGCAGGCATTGGTCTGGGGTGGGCTGCCGTCGGTGCGCGGGTCTCGCCGGCCGAAAGAGGCACTCCAGGCCTATGTGGGCCTGTATCTGCAAGAGGAGATCCGAGCCGAGGGATTGGTGCGTTCGATCCCTGATTTCAGCCGCTTCCTCGAGGTCGCCGCGACCATGAACGGCGAGATCGTGAACTACACGAAGGTGGGCAATGACGCGCAGCTTTCGCCGCGCACGGTGCGCGATCACTTCCAGATTCTCCAGGACACGTTGATCGGCGATCTCATCCCGCCGTTCCAACGCACGGCTTCACGGAAGGCAGTCGCGACCGAGAAGTTCTACCTGTTCGATCTCGGCGTCGCGAGCGCGCTGCTCGAACGATGGGTCCTGCCTGCGCGCTCGCCCGAGTTCGGGCGCGCATTGGAACATCTGGTACAGCGGGAGATCCGAACCTCGATCGACTACCTGCGGAACGAGCGGCGGCTCTACTTCTGGCGCTCGAACTCGCAGTTCGAGGTCGACTTCATCCTCACCGAAGCGCAGAAGCCGACCATCGCGATCGAGGTGAAGGCCTCCCGTGCGGTCTCCGCGCAGGACCTCAAGGGTCTGCGCGCGTTCGCCGAGGACTGGCCGGAAGTGCGGAAGATCGTCGTCTCGCTGGAGACCGAGCCGCGGATCACCGTGTCCGGCGTCGAGGTCCTGCCGGTGGCCTTGTTCCTGCAGATGCTCTGGGATGGGGAGATCTGAAGCGGATCGCCGCTGCGGCCGCCGCGCGCTGCGATCGTGGGCGATGATCTCGTGCGGTGTGAGCGTGCGCGCGCCCAAGGCGTGCGCACGGTCCAGCGGAGACGTCAGCGCAGCACGGTGACGCCCGTGCTCCGCGAGCCCTCGCCGGTGCGCAACCGCACCCAGTAGCGCCCGGGCTGGAGTGAGCCACGCGTCGCGAGCGCCAGGCGATGGTCACCGGCGCCCAGGCCGCCGAGCTCACGCGTCGCGACCACCCGTCCGCTCACATCGAGGAGGTCGAGTGCGCTGGGACGTGCGTCCGGCAGGGAGAACGACACCTCGAGGTCACCGACGAGCGGGTTCGGGATGCGGTCGAGCGCCAGGTGCAGCGCGGGCACATCGGTCCACACGGGTTCGCTGGTGCTGGCGGACGTCTGCTCGCTCCAGTGCACGCGGTACGCGTAGCGTGTGCCCGGACGCACCGTCGCGTCCTCGAAGCGCACGGACTGGTCCACGCCCAGCTCCACGGGACCCATGGGTTGCCAGGGCGAACTCTCGGTGCGCCGTTCGACCGTGCCCGCGAACGTCGCGAACGCGTCCGCGCGCCACTCGAGTGTCACGGATTGCGGATGACGCTCGATCGAGGTGAGCACGAGCGGTTTCAGGATGCGGTCCGATGAGCGCATCTCCCAGTCGTCGTACACGATCCCGGCGCTGAACGAACATGGTTCCTGGGTGCCCGAGATCACCACCACGCGGTCGTTCGCGGCATCGAACACGGCTTCGGCGTACCAGCGCTCGGAAGGCAGCGCGGCGAAGCTGTCCGCAAGCACCCAGGCCGTGCGGGGTGCGAGCGGCAGGTACCAGGTATCGCGCAGCGACACGCCGTTGGAGTCGCGGCCCCCGAACAGCACGATCCGCTGCCGGATGGAGTCGTAGACCAGCGCGCCGTGGCTGCGCGCGCCGGGGCCGGGCGGCAGGTGCACCGGCGACCAAGCCGGCGTGCCCGTGAGCGACAACTGCCACAGGTCGCCGTAGGTGTGGCCGGCATCGTCGCGGCCCCCGAACAACAGCACGCGCTCGCCCATCGGGTCGTACACCATGCCGTGCCCGTAGCGAGGCGGCGGCAAGGCCTGCGTGGAATCGAGCCGCGTCCACGTGGCGGGCTCGTGCAGGTCGAGCAGCCAGCTGTCCCCGAGTGCACCCGTGGGAGTGCGGCCGCCGAAGACCGCGATGCGCCGCGCCACGGGATCGGCGGCCGCGGCCTGCATGGTGCGCGCCTGCGGTGCTGCCCCGGCCACGGTCAATGGGCGCCAGCCGGTCGTGTCGGAGAGATCCAGGCTCCACGTGCCGCCCCATTCCTGCGTCTGGAGCGAATGCCCGCCCAGCGTGACGAGCCGGTCCGCACCGGGATCCACGAGCACCGACATCCCCGCCATGCCCGGCAGGGCGCCCGCGCGCGCCAGCGTCCAGAGCTCGTACGGTTCGGTGCCGACCTCCCAGAGCTCGTTCGATTCGTACGAGAACACCGTGCCATGGACGATGGAGTGATTGTGTCCGCCGAAACGCAGAAGTCGGCCGCGCCTCGCATCGTGGACGAGCGCTGAGCCATAGAGCCTGAACGGACCCGAGAGATCGCGTTGCACGACCGTCCACGTGGTGTCGGTGCCGATCGAGAGCGACCAGGTGTCGCTCACGCCGCCGCCGAACATGACGAAGCGGTCGCGCACCGCGTCGTACGCCATGCACGGGCCATTGCGCGCGATGGGTCGCACCTCGGGCAGGAAGCGCCGCCACGTGGGCACGCCGCCGAACTGCAGGATCCAGGTCTCGGGGGTGGCGCAGCACAGGGCGTCGCGCCGGATGCCGTTCGAGACCACCATGCGATCGTGCACCGGATCGAACGCGGCCGCTCCCTGGTAGAGCGAGGGGACCGGTTCGCCACCCGTGGTGATGGGTTCCCATGCCGGTGCATCGCCGAGTGACAGCGACCACAGGTCGCCATCGCTCACGCCGTAGCCCGAGAACAACAGCATGCGGTGGCGGTTCGAGTCGTACACCGCGTGATAGTTGTCGCGCGGTGTGGGCGGTGTGCCCGTGGGTGAGAGCTGCGTCCAGCTGGAGGGCTCGCCCAAGGGGAACGCCCACACTTCGGATTGTCCGCGGAACACCACCACTCGGTCGCCCACCGGGTCGTAGATCGCGACGGTGCCGTTCATGTCGCCGCTGGTTCCGGGGTTCGCGGGGGACAGGAGTGTCCATGCGGGCTCACCCGCGAGCGTCAGGGCCCACACGCCGTCGCCCGGATGGCCTCCAAGTACGATGAGGCGCTGGTGGGCGGCGTCATAGACCGAGGTCGGTGCGGTGTACAGGCCCGGGTAGGGGCCCGGCACTTCGATGCGCGTCCACAGGGCATGGTCGTCGGACAACGGCCGGGTCCAGACCAGGTTGCGTCGGTTGACGACGGAGTAGCCCCCGAACAACACCAAGCGGTCCCGTGGCGTGTCCACCACGAGGTTCGAGGTCGCCGAGCCCAGATCGTAGGGTCCGATCATGCGCCACTCGGCGCTCGGCCCGCTCGCGCCGGGGCCGTCCGTGGGACGCGTGGGCGGCGGACCGATCACGAGACTGGTGTCCCCGCTCGCACGCGGCAGCTCGCGCACCGGCGACTGCAGCGCGGTCTCGGGCATGCGGAGCATGAATGGATCGCAGCGCGGGAAGTTGGTGCCGGCGGATGCGCAGGTCGTGAGAGCAAGCAAGCACAGGGCAGCGAGGGGGCCGATCCTCGCTTGCAGCGAGCGGATTGTGCTCAAAGGGCCGAGGGGACCTGACATGGGAGCCTCCGGCACCATGATATGCCTGACGGCCGCTCAAGTCAGGGTGGACGGTCGACCCCCTGCCGCGCCGGCTGGGGAGCCCCGGTCCGCGTGTGCAGTCCCCCCCCAAAAACACTTCGGCCCCGCGGCGCGTGAGCGCGGCAGGGCCGTCGTGACGACAAAATGGTGCGCCGCGATGGAATCGAACCATCAACCTACTGATTAAGAGACATCAACCACCGCCAGCACGAAGTGATTGTTGCGCAACGTATTGCGAGAACTGGCAAGTATTTGCGCAGAGAGCGAGCGGGTATCGGCGGGCATCCGCGGGCACGCAAAGGAGCGCGAAACGGGACCATCCGTCCCGTTTCTATCGGGCCGCTGGCGGACGGCGGAACGCTCGCGCAGAACTGGAAACACGCGGGTGTCGGAGGCCGTCAACGACAAGCGTGTGGCGCCGAGAAACACAATCTCGCCGCAGGCTGGTTCTGCGTCCTGGAACTCGGTTTCGATCCAGGGCGCTCGCGGACGTCACGGTCAGGAACCGGGAGCTCAACGTCGCCAGGCCTCGGTCCGGTACTGGCAGCTCGTCATCGAGTTGCTCGACTAGGACTCAATGGTCGTCACGGACGAGTTTGCCGACCAACCGCGCGCGCTCCGCCGACATGTCAGGCTGAGGCGGTCCGAACTGGTGACCCGGTCGTGCTCGACGAGTGAACAACCCTCGCGGTGGAAGCCGCTCGCCGGCCACGAGGGCCAGAGTGACGGCGATCATGCGAGAAGTTGCTGTGGTATCCGGCAAGCCCGCTTCGGTGACCATCGGACCACGCCCGCGCACGAGATCGGCCTTGCGATTGGGGGGTGTCGGTCTACAGTGAGGGTGACGCGACCCCTTGGCGTGTCGATCGCACCCGCGCTGGCGGCGCACGGATCGCCGCACGTGAGAATCGCATCGTAAGCCGCGCACTTCGGCGGCAGACGGGGGTAGCTCCATGTTCGGTCATCCTGTGAGTACTGCGCCTGAGAACTGCGCCAGCCCAACTGCGCCCTTCCCGAACCCGCGTCCGGAACGTTTGCGCTCCTTAAGGTCGCCCGGTTCATGAGTTCGAGAGCTCGACCTGCAATGTTGCGCGCCGTTGTGCTTTGCGACCGCTTGCGAGCACAGTCGCGGTCAGGGCTGCTGCAATCGCTACTTCGCCGCCGCAGGAATCGCGGTCGGCCGAGGATAGGTCTACGCGTAGGCGGGTGAGCTCATCCATCAGAGGTGCTTGTTCACTCCTGATCGTGCTGACGGTGGCCACCGTCAACGCTACGGGCCTGCACGCAGAGACTTACAAGTTCGTCCGTCAGTGGGGCACCCATGGATCGGCACCCGGGCAACTGAGTTGGCCGTCCGGACTCGCTCTCGACCGCCACGGACGCATCTACGTGACCGAGCTACTGAATGACCGCGTACAGCGATTCAACCTCGACGGCACCTTTGTCTCCCAGTGGGGTGGAACCGGCTCGGGCGCTGGGCAACTAATCCGTCCCGAAGCGGTGGCCATCGACACGAGCGGGAACGTCTATGTGACCGACTCAGGCAACAACCGCGTGCAGAAATTTCACGCGGATGGGCAGTTTGTTGCCCAGTGGGGGCAGTATGGGCTGGCGGCTGGAGACTTTCAGCACACGACCGGCATCGCGGCGGACACCATCGGCAATGTCTACGTCGCTGATCATCCGGACATCGCTCTCCTGCATGCCGAGGCAGACACCGTTAGCGATCGCGTTCAGAAGTTCACCAACACCGGGAGCGTTCTGACGGAGTGGGGCGGCATCGGTGCTGGACCCGGGCAGCTCAACAACCCGCATGGCGTGGCACTCGATCGCAGTGGCAACGTCTTCATCTGTGACTACTTCAACAGTCGCATCCAGAAGTTTTCGACCAGTGGCGCCTTCATTGGCCAATGGGGCAGCAACGGGACGAACCCGGGCCAGTTCCAGGGGCCGGCGGCAGTCGCCGTCGATCGGCTCGGCAACGTCTACGTCTGCGACTACCAGAACAACCGCGTTCAGAAGTTTTCCAACTCAGGCGTCTTCATCACGCAGTGGGGCAGGACCGGATCGGGAGCCGGCGAGTTCAGCGGCCCTGATGCAATCGCGGTGGACGATGCCGGCAACGTCTACGTCGGGGAAACGGACAACGATCGCATTCAGGTATTCTCTCCTGCTCCTCATGTGCTGCTCGTTCACGGCATCTGCGGGCATGCCAGCTCCTGGGCGACCATTGCGCAGGTTCTCAGCGATTCCGGCTACATCGTCCACACCGTTCAACTGGAGCCCGACACGACCTACAGCAAGCCGCCGAGAGCCTACGTCGCGGCGCTTGCTGCCAAGCTCGATTCGATTGGCAGCGATCATGTGGCAGTCGTCGCGCACAGCATGGGCGGACTGGTCGCACGGGAGTATATGAGACGGCACGCTGACAGCCGCCAGATGAACCGGGTTGGGCAACTTGTCACACTTGGTACACCGCACCATGGCAACGACGTCGGCCCTTGGCTCCTCGGTTTCAAGCACATGTGGGATGCGGGCTGTAACCTTGCAGACTGCTCGGACAAGCTGCGCAGCATCGGCGGCTGCCAAGGCGATTCGCGCACCAGCGTTGCACTCCATGACATGGCGCCAGGATCGGTGTTCCTGAATCGCTTGAACTACGGCACGCAGACGGCGCTCTATGACACAGCAGGGTCGAACGGCTGGGATGCCCATCAGCCTGAATCGCAGCTGGCTCCAAGCGTGTATTACGCATCGATCGCCGGGACCCGTTCGTTCTGCAAGGTGTACAACTTCGAAACTACTCAACTGCGCTGGGGCAAGGGTGCCAGCTATCGCCCAAACGATGGTGTCGTCGCCGTTGCTAGCGCGACGCTCACGAATACCGAGACGTTCAGGGCCAGGGACGTCGACCTGCCGACGCGAATGCTCACCCATGCGCCGGGACCACTGCTCTGCGGCCTGCCGTACTACATGTCCGACAGCCTCGGCAGGAAGGTGTCTTCGATTCTCACAAGTGCGCCTCCCGGGCCGCCGGTCGCCGGACTGCGAGTGGGAGCCCTGAACCCACTGAAGCTCCAGGCGGCTGCCGAGGATTCTCTGCGGCTTACGCCAGCCATCGTGGACACGATCGCGGTGGGCCATGTGGATACACCGACGAGGTCGATTCCGCCGACGACGCAGATGCTGGTTGCCCTGCTATCGGACGACGCACATCTCAAGCTCCAGACGCCAACGGGGGCGGTCATCACGCCGGACGATACGAGTACGGCCGGTGGAATCTTCTTCTTCAACTCCTCGAGCAGCGGTTTCGAAGGGTACCTGATCGACCACCCGATGGCAGGTACGTGGACGTTTCAGATCGATGCCACTGCCGCAGCGGCCCTTCAGGAGTACGGCTGCTTCGTGAACTTTGCCTCGCCCATCGAAACGAAGCTTTGGACCCGCTCGCCGTCCATCCAGCAAGGCGACCCCCTCCGAATCCGGGCGCAGGTTGCCAATGCGGGAAGTCGACGTACCGATATCACGTGGTCATGCCGATTGATCGATCCCAACGAACTCAGCACCACCCTTGCCCTCTTCGATGATGGGGCGCATGGCGACAGTCTGAGTGGAGATGGGATCTATGGCAACCAGGCCGCTCCGAGCGGCGGATTCGGCCTCTATAGGATTCATGCAACGGCGACCGTACCGTCTGGGGGCGTGTTCGCAGCGGGAACCACCTGCGAACTCGTATACAACGATGATCTCTCGGTGCCGGCCGAGAAAATCTGGTTCTCGCCCAACCAGTTCAACGCCGGGGACTCGGTGATTGTCCATGCCACAATTCGCAACGCTGGTTCGAGGGTTGCAATGGGAGTGGCGGTGGCGATTCGCGATGACCGCCTGGGGATCCCCTTGGGGACGAGCATTGTGGATGTCCCGGCTGCTGGCGAAGTCATGATCCAAGCGCCCTGGAAGGTCGCGGCCCCCGACACGCACACGTTCCAAGTTACTGCCAGTCCGTACGCCTTTGAGTCGGAGGCGAACTACTCCAACAATGTCGCGGAGAAGACAGTGGTTCTTGGCACGCCGGTGAGCGTCGATCCGTCGGGGCTGTCTGGGAACCTCCTGTGGTTCGGCCCGCCTCGGCCAAACCCATCCAGGGGCTTGGTGGAGTTCACGTTTCGGCTGACGAGGCCCGGGACAGCGACAGTTGAGATCTTCGATGTTCTCGGGCGCCGAATCCGCCGATGGATCAGGATGGAACTCCCCGCCGGGTTGCACACCGTCGAGTGGAATGGACGCGGTGAGAGTGGAGCGGCCGTGGCACCAGGAGTTCTTCTTTGCCGCCTCAGCGCCGAGGGGGAACTGAGGAGCCGCAAGCTCGTCTTCCGGCCATGAGGAGGCGAGTTCTGTCCTGGAGAGAGAACATGCGCGACGTCATTCGGACCACTTGGTTCGCCACGCTGATGTTCGCCGCGTCGATCGTTGGCGTCGGCATTGCCCTGGGGTGGATAGACTCACACGGGGCGTGGCTCAACATCGCGATTGTCATTCTAATCACGGTGCCGACGTGGTGGTGGCTGATTGGTCGACGGAACGGCGCGGGGCCCGGCCGAGGTGCGTTTGCCGGCGCGCTCTGCGCTGCCTTGGTCTTCCTTGTTCCCATTGCCTTTCTCATCTTCACCATAGTCGTCCGCGGCATCGGCGACGGCGATGGGGTGATCGGCGTGATGACGCTGGCCGGGATGCTTGTCATGGCGATTCCACTCGGCGCTGCGGTCGGGGCAATAACCGTGCTTCTGCAGCGCCGGTGGTTCGTCTAGTGCCCCGAAGTGGCGGGGGCGGCTCGCGAGCAGTTGAGGACGCTATGATGGCCAGGGCATCCGGTCTGATTCGGGCACTGCTCATAGCCATTGGAATAGGAGCCTTGGGCTGCCAGTCCCAGAGCCGGTCCAGTGGATCGTCGGGGCGCACCGACAAGCCAACCGTGATCGCGACTCAAGGCTCTCCGGAAGTCGCGCCAGCACTGGACCCCAGCTTCTACGACGTTCAGCTCATGCCCCCGCGCATGGCGCAGAATCCGAGCTACAACCACGTCTTCGTGCTGCAGGGCACGCTGCGGCCCCGCGAGCGGGTCACGAAGTCCTTCACCTTGCCCGAGCTCGCAGTGATAAGTGTGCTACTCGTGGGTGACGACGCACGCTACATGTTCCGCTCGCCAAATGGCGAGACGATCGTACCTGGAGAGACAAAGGGCAGTACGGGATTGCAGTTTGTCGACGGTGCGGTTGGGGGGAGTTTCACTCTTGAGGGTCCCGAGAAGGGAACGTGGACGCTAGTGCTCGAGCCGAGATCCGATCGAAGCGCGACCTATGCTGTCGACATTCGCTCGGAGGGTCCAGCCGAGGAAGTTGCGCACCTTGAGACGATGCTCAGCGACTCAGACCCGAGCCATTCGTTGCTGGCCAGGCCCGGCAGTTCGGTCTTTGTTCGGGCCTTTGTGACTGCTGGCGGGCGCCCTGTTGCGGGCGCAACCTGGAAAGTTCTGGCACGAAGCCCGAAGGGAGCCGGCATTTCCATTCCGGTGCACGATGATGGACGTCACGCCGACGGGGCGGCCAATGATGGCATCTTTGTCGGCGCGCTAGTAGCTCAAGGGCCCGATGGGTTCTATGAGTTGCGAGCCACGGCGCAGTCTCCAAGCGGCGTCGAGTATGTTGTAACTGGCGCCTTCGAGGTACAGGCCCAGAACGATCTGCTTATTGCGGATGAGATCAAAGTTGATCCGAAGGAGCCGAAGGCTGGCGAGATCGTCACGTTGACGGTCACGACGATGAACGCCGGAACGGTCGATAGTCGCAACGTAGAGCTCGTGTTCTACGTCGGTGCGCGAAAGGAGTCAAGCCAGCGATTCGACCTTGGGGCTGGTGAGTCAAAGAAGATCGCCACGATGTGGACGCCAGGAGCAGCGAACAACTACGACGTGCAATTGACCATCAACCCAGACACTGAGCCATACGCGAGCAACTTCGAGAACAACACGAAACGCGTGATCGTGAGAGTGCGATAGAGGGGTTGCAGTTGGAGTGCCCCCTGTTGCTAGGGCAGAGCATCATGGTAGGAGTCCCAACGGGACGGGCCGACACTGAGCACATCTCGCTGCGTGTGCCGGTGTTGGGGATACCGCTTTGATGCGAGTTGCACCTGAACGGGAAGGGACCACAGCCCGAACTGGGCGGTGCCGGGAGTAGTCGGACCGTCGCGATGAGCTCGGGGCGATCAACCACGCGCCGGAACTGCTGTCGCGCACAGGGTGGTCACCCACGGGTAGGGCGGCTGGCACGTCCTAGGGCCGACGGCGCGACAAGCAGCGCCCTCCGATCCCCCCGAACGCACTTCGGCCCCGCGGCGCGTGAGCGCGGCAGGGCCGTCGTGACTGCAAGTTGGTGCGCCGCGATGGAATCGAACCATCAACCTACTGATTAAGAGACGCTACACACGCCGGCTGCGAAGTGATTGTCGCGCAATACATTGTAAGAACTGCCAAGTGTCTGCCGAGAGAGCGGCCGGGTATCGCTGGGCATTCGCTTGCACGCACGGGAGCACCAAACGGGACCATCCGTCCCGTTCATGTTTGTGATAATGCCGGTCTGCCCTTGCGGTCACGACGATATGCCGGAGAAGTGCGCAGACTCAGAGCCATTGATGGTCACTGCCTCCTACACGTGAGCGACGCCACCGGCACACGGTGAGACCACGGTCCATGAACCAACCCCCGGAACGAGATTGCACTTGCGCCAGGGGGGGGGGCGAGGTCCATGATGCCGATGACGCGACCCCCTGTCGTGTCGATCGCACCCGCGCTGGTGGCATACCGATCACTGCGCGTGGGATTCGCATCGTATGCCGCAGAATCCAGCGGCAGACAGAGGACGACCCATGTTAGGCCGCGTGCGGATAGATGCCAGTACGTTCCTTCCTGCCACGCTGACCGGATTCGTGTTCGGCATCGCGGCTCTCGTGGCGGCGCCTGCCACCGCAACTGCCGACGACGTGGTCCAAGCGCCCGGCTATTGCCCCTCAATCGCGAGAAGCTGCTCGGATGGGTGTGGCGCATACCCCGACCGGATCAAGGATGTCCGGATCAACCGCACCGGCGATCACCTTCAGTTCATCGTCGTGGCTCGAGCCTATCCGAAGAAGTACTGCGACCAGACGACCTGCACTCCCCAGGCGGGATTCATGAGGCGCTTCCGTGATTCGTGTGGGTGATTTCATTGGCCGCTCGTGAGGCTGCTCGGATAGAGGTCCAGCCCGCCGCAGTGGAAGTAGATCGCCAT
>JANNWR010000251.1:0-3350 GCA_031408715.1 bacterium | reverse complement strand
GCATGTAGCTTTGCGGGGACGATGCCCACCTGATCACCCCCGCCCGGGAGGCCACGCATGCCAGCCACCAGCCAACAGACTTCTGTGCTCGAGCGCTTCCTGCGCTACGTGCAGATCGACACCACCTCGGATCCTGCTTCCATCACAGTGCCCAGCACGGTCAGGCAGTTGGTCCTGCTCGACCTGCTGGTGGAAGAACTCAAGGCGCTCGGGCTGAGCGATGCGTCTCGCGACGAGTTCAGTATCGTCATGGCCACGTTGCCCGCCAATTCTAAGAAGCCGAACGTCCCGGTGATCGGCTTCCTGGCGCACGTCGATACGTCCCCCGAGATGAGCGGGGCGGGCGTCAAGCCGATCGTGCACCGCGCCTACGACGGCCGCGACCTGGTACTGCCCGATGACCCGAGCGCGGTGTTGTCCGCAAAGGACGACGCGGAACTGGCTGCTCGGCGTGGCGACGACATCGTCACGGCTTCGGGGACCACGCTGCTCGGCGCCGACGACAAGTCGGGAGTCGCCGTGGTGATGGCCGCTGTGGAGCATCTGGTCAAGAACCCCGGCATCCCGCATGGCGCGCTGCGGATCTCGTTCACGCCCGATGAAGAGATCGGCCGCGGTGTGCGCAACTTCGACGTGAAGCGATTCGGTGCGCACTGCGCGTACACGCTCGATGGCGCCAGCCTCGGCACGCTCGAAGCCGAGACGTTCAGCGCCGACGCCATGAGTGTGACGTTCCAGGGGCGCAACACGCATCCGGGATTCGCACACGGCTCCATGGTCAACACGGTGAAGATCGCCGCCGACTTCGTGAACCGGCTGCCCAAGGACCGGTTGAGTCCCGAACGCACGAAGAATCGCGAGGGATTCGTGCACCCACATGACATCACGGCGACCGTCGACCGTACCGGTGTGCACTTCATCATCCGCGACTTCGAGACCGCACAGCTGGCTGTGAAAGAGGACTACCTGAAGCAGCTCGCCAACGAAACGGTGGAGGACTGGCCGGGTTCGAGCGTGACGTTCGAGGTCACCGAGCAGTACCGCAACATGCGCGACATCATCGCCAAGACCCCGGAGATCGTGGATCTGGCCCGCGAGGCCATCCGAGAGGCGGGCGTCACGCCGATCGACGGGCGCATCCGTGGCGGCACCGACGGCTCGATTCTGTCCGAGATGGGTCTGCCGACGCCGAACCTGTTCTCCGGCCAGCACCGCTTCCATTCACGCTACGAGTGGACGAGCGTGCAGGAGATGGAGCTGGCGGTGAAGATGGTGGTGAATCTGGCGCAGGCGTGGGAGCGGCGAGCGTAGCGCCGCCGCCGGGTGGCGGGTCGCCGCTCGACCGAGGTCAGACCGCGAACTTGAACAGCATCACGTCGCCGTCGGCGACGACGTAGTCCTTGCCTTCCATGCGGTACACACCTTCGGCCCTCGCCGCGGCGATGCTGCCGCAGCGGATCAGGTCGGCGTAAGCGACGGTCTCGGCCTTGATGAAGCCGCGTTCGAAGTCGGAGTGGATGACGCCCGCGGCCTTGGGTGCGGTGTCATTCTCGTGGATCGTCCAGGCGCGGACTTCTTTCTCGCCGGCGGTGAAGTACGTGCGCAGGCCGAGCAGGTGGTAGGTCGCGCGGATCAGTGAGCCGATGCCGCTCTCGCTCACGCCCAGTTCGCTCAGGAACTCGGCGGCGTCCTCCGGGGACAGGTCGACCAGGTCGCTCTCGATCTGTGCGCTGATCACCACGGCCTCGCACGCCAGATGCGCCTTCACGTAGTCGCGCACCTTCTGCACATAGGGATTCGTGTCGGCGGTCGCGAGATCGGACTCGCGCACGTTGCAGGCGAAGATCGTGCGCTTGTCGGACAGCAGGAAGAACGTCTGGGCGATGACCCTCTCTTCCGGCGTGAGCTCGACCATCAGTGCCGGTGTGCCGCGGCCGAGCGCTTCTTCGAGCTTGCCGAGCACAGCCTCTTCGGATGCTGCGCTCTTGTCGCCACGCTTGACGTCCTTCTGCACGCGGTCGCGCCGGCGCTTCACCGTGTCGTAGTCGGCCAGCATGAGCTCGGTGTTGATGACGTCGATGTCGCGCACCGGATCGACGGTGACGCTGACGTGATGGATGTCGGCGTCCTCGAAGCAGCGCACCACCTGCACGATGGCATCGACCTCACGGATATGCGTGAGGAACTTGTTGCCGAGGCCTTCACCCTGACTGGCGCCCTTCACCAGGCCGGCGATGTCGACGAACTCGATGACCGCGGGGATCACGACCCCGGTCTTGGCGATCTTCTGCAGGACGTACAGCCGCGCGTCGGGCACGGTGACGATGCCCACGTTCGGATCGATGGTGCAGAACGGGTAGTTGGCGGCTTCGGCTTTGCGCGTGCGCGTCACCGCATTGAACAGCGTGGACTTGCCCACGTTCGGCAATCCGACGATCCCGGCTCTCAGCATGGCGGATGGACTCTCACAACAAGGGGGAGGCCGCCATTCCGGCGGGCACTGGGCACGGCATCGCGGTCGACCCGGGGGGGTGCGCGCAAGCGCGTGGGTTTCGAGACTGCCACTTCAGCACGGGGAATCATACCGGAATGCGTGCATGGGCGTCACGCTCGCCGCAGATGCGCGTAAGCCCTGCGTCGCGTGATACACCGCCGAGTAAAGCGGCAGACCCGGGAACCTTTCCGCGGTGGGTGTCATTCGGGATGGCAACGCCCCACGTTCTACACCCACACCCCCATTCGGAGGTCGGTCATGACGTCTCATCAGTTCGCGCTTCGTTCCCTTGCGTTGGTCCTCGCCGTCGGTGCTGCGACGCTCGCCGGTTGCTCGCGTGGCACGCAGCTCGCGGGCCCCGCGGCCGATGCCTCGCTCGCCGCGCGTTCAGCCGACCGGGCCAGTGGTGAGGGATCCCGCCTGTTCGTCACCAGCGGCCGCGAGAACGCGGATGGCACGGTGACGCTGCCGCTTTATCGGGGCACCAGCAAAGGCCGCACGGTGTGGTACATCCTGCTCGACGCTTCCACCGGGGATGCCGCCAAGCGCTGGGGCATCAATGAGTCCCAGAAGTTGAGCCACCTGCGTGGCACGACCGCGGTGCAGAACGTCACGATGAACAACGGCGCGCTCGAGTTCCCGGCCAGCGTCGATTTCACGCCGGTGCGCTCGGTCACCGCCGGCCCCACGGGCTTCCCGCCGGCGGACTTCCACATCGGTGCGCAGGGTGAGGATGGCTACTCGCCGTTCGTCCAGCTCGCCGACGGCACCATCCTGAACGCCCCGATCATCGCCAACGAGTCCGGCCAGGCCGACAAGGTGACGCACATCGACACCGCGGCCGGTACGGTCGACT
>JANNWR010000250.1:0-2794 GCA_031408715.1 bacterium | reverse complement strand
CATGGTTCTCGAACTCGACGCGGGTCAGCTCGAATGCCAGCATCGAGTTGCGACCGAAGTGCGGCGGCATGTTCAAGAACGCCCACGACGTGTCGTCGGGTGCACCGTTCTTCCACACGTACACCTTGGCGGCCGGGTTCTTGGGATCCTGCGACCGCGAGGTGATGCGGTGGGACTTCAAGTCCATGGTGAAGTCGGGCTGGAACTCGACGACTTTGGCCGAGTACTCGGTATCGCCGACCCGGAAGGTCTGGTTGAGTTGCACGGTGACGCGGTCGCGGAAGTCGGTGAAGGCGCGGTGACCGATCGTGAGCGACATGTTCGTGACTTTGAGCTTGGCGAGCTCGGCGCCGGGTGCGGTCCTGGCTGCCGCGGTGGCGGGTGCTGCGGGTGCTGCGGCGAACACGGTTGCGGCGGCGAGCGTGACGGCGGCCACGCTCAGGGCGAGTACAACGGGGCGAAGGGTATTGCGGCGGGCGGTCATGGCTTGCCTCCGGGGTTCGTCAGCGTGTCGCCCGGCGCAGGCAGGCGGAAGCCCGCCAGGATCTCGCGCACGAGGCGTTCAGTGAGTTGGTCGAGACTCCGCACACGGCCGAAGCCGAAGATCTTCTCGTGGTCCTCGCCCGTGCGCACGCGCATCGCCGACCACGCGGTGCGGCCGTCACGGCCGTCGATCAGGCGCAGCGTCAGCCCGACGCTCGGGACGTCGCCTTCGGGTGTCTTGAGGTTGCCGTACTCGAGGATGGTACCGGCCATCAGCCAGCGCGCGTCCAACCGGGCCGCCACTTCGGCCACGCGGTCGCGGGTCACGCCGTTGGCGTCCCGGAACCGAAGCTCGGTGAACACCTGTTCGACATCGCCGGGCGGCACGGGCTGGCAGGCGCGCGTCTCGCCCAACACTCCATTGAGAACGCGTGAGACGCGGTCGGTGGCTTCCGTGCGAGCGGTCAGGTTCTCGAGCGGCAACAACGCCAGTCGTGGCAGCGTGCTCGACAGTCCGACGGGCGGCGGTGCGGGCACGCTGGCCGCGCATCCGGCTAATAGCATTGTGCCGGCCGCCAGTGCGGCGATCGCGACGGGTCGGAGCATGGTACGCATCAGAACGCCTCCTTGCGCAGCGCGCTCACGGCCTTCCGGCAGGCGTCCTGTGTGACCACGCCGAAGCTGCGCCGGCTGCCGCCGCCCAGGATGGGAAAGCGGCCGCGGCCGCGTTCGCTCATCGTGATGCGCCACACGGTCGACTGCGTGGCGACGTCGACCATCTCGGCCTCGAACGTCAGGACGGGAACTTCATCCGTGCCGTTGCGCTGGATGCTGTACTCCGTCACCGCACCGCGGATGTAGCCGGTGGCCTGGGCCGCGGTCGCCGCCTCGGCGAGCTTCTTGGGATCGGCGTGGCCCTGATTGTCGGGCAGGCCGCCGATGCGGTCGAGCATGCCGTGGAACTCGCCCGGCTCGACGATCTGGAAGCGCTCGGCGATGACCAGTTCGGTCAGGAACGCACGCGTGACGCGTTCGCCGGCGTTGGGTTCGTTGGTGAGGTTCGCAAACGGCACGATGGCGATGCGCTGGTAGTATCCGAGATCGGCCTTCTTGTTCACGAACAGCCGCGGCCCGGCGGTCCCGTCACTCGCGACGCCCAGCAGCACCAGGCCCAAGAGCATGGCGGCTGCAAGCGGTGGCCAGGCGGTGTGTTCCGCGCGTTTCCCCGTCGTCGTCATCGTCACCTCCCGAACGCCCAGGTCACCGTCACCGTACCCTGGCGGTTCTCGCGCGGCGTGTCGCGATCGGCCACTCCGGCCGAGGCATCGAGCTGGATCTTGCGCGTGAGCATGGCCAGGACATGCGCCGAGGCGATCTCGCGTCCGCTCACGAGCTGCGTGCCGGGTGTCGTGCGCGCGTCGCTGCTGCGGCTCCAGTCGGCCATGAGCTGCACCTTGGGATGGACCCACCAGCGCATGCCGGCCGTGCGCGTCGTCGTGTTCGCGCCGCCGCGGGCCACGGCCGATGCGGTCGTCCCGGTGAGCTCGATCGTGCGCAGCGGACGCCAGCGTGCGTCCCACATCGTGCTGCGCGCCGCCCCCGCACCCCCCTGCAATACGCCATCCCCCAGCCGCGACAACCGTGCCGTCCAGCCCGCGGTGAAGGCGCGCCACGGGCTCAAGCGCGCGCGCACATTGCCTTCGGTCGTGGTGTTGACGTCGCGCAACGTGGTGTCGTCACTGGTGGAGACCTGAGCGTCGCCCGCGATCTCGAGGCCGCGCGCCAGCGTCATCCGCGAACCTGCGCGTGCAGCCTCGACCGACCAGTGTCCGCGCGAGGGCTCCCAGTTGGTGACGTGCGTGAGCGAGGCCGTGCCGTTCCAACCCGTGCGCACGCGGCCCTCCAGCGCGGCCACGCCGCTCAGCGAGGTCGCGAACGGCCGCGTGCCATCGGGCTGACGCAGCGTGCGCGCGCCCGAAGCGGCCGTGAACCGGAACGGCCCGCGCGGATCGAGCGAGTACTGCAGCGTGCCTTCGTGATCCTCGTTGGCGAAGCCGCGCGGCCCGCGCGACTCCGTTCGCCGCCACAGCCAGCTGCTCGACCAACTGCCGATCCCGCCGGCGCGATATGCGGCGTTCAATGAAGCGTTGTGACCCCGGCCCGAGCCGCCATTGCGCAGCGGATCGCCGACCTTGGAATCGCTAAAGTCGTACGCCAGATCGACATTCGCGCCGGTGCGTGGCGCCAGATGCAGCGCGCCGCCTGCCGCAGCCGTGCGCTGGGTATTGCCCGTGCGGACGCCCGAGCGCTC
>JANNWR010000249.1:0-3213 GCA_031408715.1 bacterium | reverse complement strand
GCCCGACACCGCCAAAAACGAACCGGCGGCCCCGGGAGTTCACCGAGGCCGCCGCGTGAAGCCGGGGCACGCGTCACCTGTCGCATGGCCGGATCACTGTGCCCGCCAAGCTCCGCTGCCGGCGGACGGGGCACGCCGCCGCGGGCTTGCATCCACTAGAAGTGGAACGCCACACCCAGCGAGGTGGTCCAGTAGTCGGCCTTGAAGTTGTTGGGGGGCAGGTCCGTCTTCTGGTCACCCATGTAGACGTAGCGTCCGTTCAGATCCAGAGACGCGACGCCTGGGATCATGGGCACCGTCAGGCCGCCACCCAGGTGCATGCCGAACTCCTGCGACGTGGCACTCGCCAACAACGGCGTCTGGGGGTAATGCAGCGTGGTGTTGTAGTAGCCCGCACCGCCGCCCACGTACATCATGGGCATGGGATGGAACCACAACGAGGCGGTGACCGGCCACTGAGTGCTCTCAAGTGCGCCGTCGAAGAGCTGGTCCTTGCGGTACGCGATGCCGACCTCGGCGGA
Organism: bacterium; assembly: GCA_031408715.1. Taxonomy (GTDB): domain Bacteria; phylum Eisenbacteria; class RBG-16-71-46; order RBG-16-71-46; family RBG-16-71-46; genus JAIOPA01. The sequence goes on along the minus strand of JANNWR010000249.1, from coordinate 2,692 downwards.
GACCATCGGCACGATGTTCGAGCGGACCGCGAGGCCGTACGAGAGTCGAGTGTCATCGCCGTTCTCCGGAGTGCGCGTCATCCCCATGGACGGGATCACCTCAGCCGCTCGGGCCGACTGGGCGCTGAGCGCGAGACTCATGAGCAACAGCGATGCTGCGAGGTAACGGTGGGTCTTATGAAGCACGGACCTATACGACACGGTTGCCATGCGTTCCTCCTGGTCCCCAGCGCGCGGCCCCGCGTTCGCGGGGCACGGCGCGTGAGGGGTGCGGGCCGGCGCGTCAGGGCGGCCGGCCCGCGGTCATGACCTGGCGGGGTGGTTCGCGTTACCCCGTTCAGCCGGCCGGAACACACTGCATGGGGTGTGCCGTGGACGTGCTGTTGCAGCGCAACGGCTTGCGCGCGCGGCCCCACGCGCAAGCTGTGTCGGTCGTGCAGCAGGCTGTCGCAGGTCGCACATGCGTGCAGGGTGCAAGGTTCCAGACTGGAACGGTGCGTGAACTGCGAGCGCGCACTCACTGCGATCGATCGGGTGAGATCACGCAGCGCACACGCCTGATGAACGACCGGCCGACCCGCGCGTGGCGGACCGGCCGGTCGTGTTCCTGTGGATCGCGCGAGGAGGTTACTTCTTGCCGCTCACCACCGGTGCCAGCACTTCGCCCACGAAATCGCGCACGCCATTGTCGCGCACCAGCACGGGATGACGCCGGCCCTCGCGGTAGTCCAAGGCGTAAGTCTGGAAGAACTCCTTGTTCTCGCACAACAGGTCGATGCGGCCCGACTGCTTCGTGGCGGCGATGGCATCGCGCAGCACGTCGCTGCTGTAGTGCCGGCCGTTGATGGCGATCAGCTTCATGCCGGGAGCGATACCGGCGCGGTCTGCAGGCGAGCCCGGCACGATGTCGTTCACCTCGCCGGTCTCGGTCTTGAGTTCGAAACCCAGCGAGAAGCTCTCGTCGAGCTTCTTGTCGGCGGTCTCGCGCGACTTCTGGATCGGCCCGAGCGAGTCGGCCCAGCCCACGCGCCAGCCGCCGGCGGTGATGCCGTTCGTGGGCGCGTGTGGTGCGACTGAGTAGACACGATCATGGATGAACGCCGCCCACTCGTAGGGCCACACGCTGTTGAGCGTCGTGACCACCTCGTCGAGCGTGTAGGGCTTCACCTCGGCGCCACGGTTCGCGCCACCGTGGAACTTCCGGCAGAAGTCGTCGAGCGACTTGGAGCCCTTCGACAGCTTGCGGATGATCACGTCGGCGTCGAGCCACAGCAGCAGCCCTTCATCGTAGAAGTCGACGCTGCGCCGCAGGCGTGACCAGGCGCCGCGCCCCTCGTAGAGCAACTGCGCTTCGGTGCCGGTGTCGACCAGCGGGCGCCACGTGCGGCCGCGCTGCGCTTCGATGTCGGCTGCCACGGATGCCAGCGCGTCACGGGTCTCTTCCGGCGCGCGGATCCCCGAGCGCGACGCCAGCACGAAGCCCAGGTACTGCGTCAGGCCTTCGTACACCCACAGCATCTCGCCTTCCATCGGCGTGTAGAAGTCACCGGTGGCAAGCCCAGCAGGGCGGCGGAACTTGCCGTTCCAGGAATGCACGTACTCGTGCGACAGCAGGTTCGAATGGTTCACGCGCTGCGCGTCGTCCAGCCACCAGCGCTCGGCGCCACGGTCGTCGCTCGACTGGTGGTGCTCGAGCCCGAAGTGCGCGGTGTGGTCGGAGAGCGTGATCAGGAAGTCATAGTGCTTGTAGTGCTCGGTGCCGAACAGCGCGCGCGCTTCATTGACGAGGTTCTTCATGGCGACGATCTGCGAGTCCGGGATCTTCAAGCCTTCTTCGGAGTCGCACGCCATGCGCATGCGCACCTGGATGCTGTCGCCGGGTGTGAGCTCGACGGTGCGGAAGTGCAGCCCGCACAGCACGGGTGAGTCGACCAGCGTGGTGAACGAGCAGGTACGGAACTTGATGCTCGAGCCACTCGACGGCTGCTCTTCGAGCGCCGAGGCATGCTGCCAGCGGTCGGGCAGTCGCAAGCTCGCGTCACACGTGATCAGATCCGACTTGCGGCCAGCCGGGTAGAACGCGACCTGGTTCCACGACAGCAGCAACAAGTTGGGAGTGCTGCACGCTGCCGACGTGAACCCGTCGGTGCCATTGTCGAGCAGGAAGTCGAACGCCACATCGACGCTGGTCGCACCGACCGGCACCTTCACGCGCACGGTGTTCATGTCGACCGGGTCACGCGTCCATTCGAGCACGGCGCTGCCTGCTTTGATCACCAGACCGGCCACGTCGGTGTTGGGTCCGGTCGGGGCGTGTTCTCCCGGGATCCACTTGGGGTAGGACAACGCGAACGTGCCGGGCTTGGCGGCGATCGTCTGAGTGACGTGCAGCAGGCCGCGTGCGGTCTCTCGGGCATCGATGTTCACGGACAGGTCCGCGGCGAAGGCCGGGCACGAGAGCAACGTCAAGAGTGCGACGACAGCAGCGGTGCGGCGCATGGCGAGCCTCCGGGGGACAGCTGGGCGATGCATGACGGAGAAAGTGGCTATGTGTTCCAGGGTCGCGCGGGCATCGCGGAAGATGTTCAGCCGATCAGCGCCTCGGGGCGGGCGCGACCGGAGCAGCGCCCGGCAGCGGCACCAGGAACGTCTCGGGCACGGCGCGCAGCGCGCGTGCGATCGGATGCAGGTC
>JANNWR010000248.1:0-13808 GCA_031408715.1 bacterium | reverse complement strand
GACGTCGCGGACCGCGTGCAGGATGTCGCCACCTTCGGCGTGATGCTGCCGGTGAGCGACCGACTGGACCTGTCGGCGAACTACGCGTTCACGCGCAACGACTACCAGAGCGACACCGGCGCCGACACGACGCTCGGGCTCGACCTGGAGGAGCTGCACAACGTGGCGGCTTCCGCCACGCTGCATGTGAACGAGCAGCTCGACCTGTCGGGCAGCTTCGGCTTCGGCAAGACGCTGTCGGAGCAGAAGTCGCGCGCCTCGGGTGCCGTCATGACCTTCCTGCCGGACAGCAACTGGACGGCCAGCCTCGAGGACAAGGAGACGTACGTGAGCACGGGCTTCGAATGGGCGCCGCCCAAGAAGAAGCTGAGCATGTCGGGCGAATACGAGGTCAGCCGCACGATGTCGTCGTACGACCTCGGCAACGGCCTCAACAACGCCGCGGACCTGCCCAACGTGTTCTATCGCCGGCAGGACGTGACGTTCGAGACCACGTGGCGCTGGCTCGTGCGCACCTCGATCATCGGGCGCTACCAGTACGAGCAGTTCGATATCATCGATTGGTCGGCGAACAACGTTCCGCTGATCTTCCCGGTGACCGGCAGCTCGAGTGCCATCTTCCTGGGCGACTCCTCGCGCAGCTACACCGCGCACCGCGTCGCACTGGTGTTGCGTCACCGCTTCTAGTCGCACGATCCTCCCGGCTCTGGCCGGGCAAAGACACGACGGGCGGGACTCCTGCACGGAGTCCCGCCCGTTCGTTTGTGGCCCGGTGACACCCGGGTGCATCAGAGCTACGTCTTCGCTCCCAGCATCGAAGCGCGCTCATCCCCGGTCGTCGGCCGGGCTTCGCGGATCAGGGCGCGGGCCCACTCGATGCGCTGCGGCACGTTGATCAGCAGCGCGCCGCGGATGATGTCGTCGCGCAGGTAGTAGAGCACCCCTTCGCGACCCGGCTCGATCCAGCGCAGTTCGGTGTCGAGCCGAGCCCAGAGCTCGCCGACGCCCTCGAACTGCATGTCGCCGACCCGGAACCACTTGAGCGGCAAGTGGTCGTAGGGGACCGCGGCGCCGGCCATGTTGGCGCCCACGGCGAGCCCATGGCGATGGGCGTGGTCACTGCCCTCGATCCGCATGATCTGGCCCAGAGCCAGATAGGGGAACTCGGCCACGTCGCCCGCGGCCCAGACGTGCGGATCCGACGTACGGCCGAACTCGTCGACGACGATCCCGTCGTCGATCGCGAGTCCCGCCGCCTCGGCCAGTTCGACGGTCGGCTCGCCGCCTTGGTCCACGATCACCAACTGGGTCTCGAGTTCGTTGCCGAGATACGTCTTGGCGTGCAGCATTCCGGCCGACTCCTGGATCCGCACCAGCACGTCGCCGCTCACGGTCTCGACTCCCATCTCACGCAGGTAGTCGAGCAGCGGCAAGCCGAGCTCGCGCGGCAGCATGCGGTGCAGCGGATACTCCTCCGACAGCAAGAGTGTGATCTCCTTGCCGCGCGAGCGGAGTGCGGCCGCCATCTCGATGCTGGTGAAGCCGCCGCCGACGAGCGTCAGGTGCTGCAGCCGGTCGAGCCGGGACTCCAGGTCGAGGTAATCCTCGAGGTCGCGGAAGTAGCGCACGCCCTGCGACTCGCTGCCCTCGGCGCGCAGGCGGCGCGGCCGGCATCCGGTGGCGATCAGCAGGTCGTCGTATTCGACGACGTGCCCGAGTTCGTCGAAGAGCTGGTGCTTCTCGGCATCGAGCTCGATGATCTCGTGGCGAAGCTGGACGTCGACGTTCTGCTCGGCATACCACTCGTCGGGATGCAGGGGTAACCGCTCGAGCGAGGCTGTCCCGAACCACAGGTCCTTGGTGAGCAGCGGCCGGTGATAGGGCCGGTGATTCTCACGCGACAACAGCAGGATGCGGCCGGTCTTGTCATGGGCACGAATGCCCTCGATGGCGGCAGCAGCGGCCGTTCCACCGCCGACGATGCAATAGCGGGTGCGCATGCGATCCCTCGGGGTCCGGTGTGCTTGCGAGTGCTCAGTGTAGAGGCTCCGGCCAGCGCCGTCAGGCGGGCGGGTTTGGTCCGGAAGGGGCAGTCCGCTCACTCACCCGTCGCGCACGAGTTCGGCACCGTCGGGCGGGAAGACGCGGCGCGCGAGGTCGCCGGCGTGCAGGTCCATGAGCGCATGGATCACCATGGCGGGCCACAGCGAGCCCGTGAACAGGCGGACGCCGGTGAAGAACAGCCCTGCGATCCCCGTCATGACGATCCCACGCATCCCTTGGTAGAAGTGCGCGACGCCGAAGATCACGGCCTGCAACACCCACGCGACCGGCTGTGTCACGACGTGCCCGAGGTACCAGAGCAGATACCCGCGGAACAGCAACTCCTCGCACAAGCCGGCGGTGCACGCGAGCACGGCGAACAACGGATACTCACTCGCGTGGTGCGGCATCAGGCGCTCCACCGGGCCAAGCCGTTCGCGCACCTTGGCGCGCAGCATTTCGTCCGAGAGCAACGCGCCGCGCTGGCGGATGACCAACGACACGATCGTGGTGAGCCCGACGAGCACGCCTGCCAGGACGGCGGTCGGCTCGAGACCGAGCCCGAGCGTGATCGGACTGCGGTAGTGCCGCAGCCAGACCACGAGCACGATCGCAGTGAGCGACCACTGCATGGCGATGGCGCGCACCCACAGCCGGCGACGCAGCGCAGGCACGCGCTCCGTGGGGGCGGAACGCAGCGTGCGCATGCCGGTCCAGGCGCGCAGCGGCAGCGCGACGATGATGATGAACGCGAGCAGGTGGTCGGCGAGCGTGAGCATGGGAGAGGCAGTCTAGCCTGAGGGGCGAAGCGCTGCAGGACGGTGTCCTGTTGCGTGGCGACTCGAGTGCGTTCGATCGGCTCGTGGCTCATCCCCTCTCGGTAGCCGACCGTGGCGCGCCGGTCCCGCACCACCCACGCCGCACCCGCCCCCGACCGGGGCCCCCGGAGGGGGCGAGCGCTTCGAGGCCCGGAGCAGTGGCCTGCAAGCGGCAAGCACTCGGAGCCTGGTTGCTCGGCGCTGGGCGCAGCCCAGCGGACGAGCGTTCACAGCCCCCTGGCGCCAGTAGGAAGTGCCACCGATTGAAAATCATTCCTCGGCCGACCCCATCGGCGGCGCGGACGCGGGACAGGAGCGAATGTCTCGCGGAGTGTCGGCAGCACCGGCGACGCGGCGCGGGCCGCACAAGCCCGTGCCGCTGTGCACGCGAGCAATGAGATAGCGGCGAGATGTCCGGGATCGCGCAGCCCGCAGCCCACGTCCCCACCTCGCTCGCGCCGCGCCCCTCGCTCGCGCCGTGCAAGCGCCGGTGTGGCCCCTCACTTGCGTGGTCGGAGGTGCGCCGTGCGCGCGAGCGATTCGGCGCGCGTGGTCAGCACCCGCAGTCAGCACCCGAGGAGGTCAAAGGACCGACCCGGGACCACCCACCTCAGGAGGTATGGGATGTCCAACAAGCAGACGGACGTGCAGCGCCCGCTCATGACCAGTTCGTTCCGTGACCGGGAAAGTGCCGAGCGTGCCTACGATGCCATCACCGCGCGTGGGTACAAGAGCGATGAGATCCACGTCCTGATGTCGAACGACACCCGCAAGCGACTGTTCGTCGCCGAAGGCGTGAAGACCGATATGGGCAACAAGGCGATGCAGGGCGCCGGCGTCGGTGGTGCGGTCGGCGGTGCGGTCGGCGCGACACTCGTCGGCATCCTCGCGGCTGCGGCGACGTTGACGCTTCCCGGCATCGGCCTGCTGATCGCCGGCCCGTTGGCCGGTGCACTGGCGGGCGGCGCGGCTGGCGCGGCGGCGGGTGGCCTGGTGGGCATGCTCGTCGGCGCGGGGATCCCCGAGGAGCGTGCGCGCGTGTACGAGACCGATCTCAAGGCCGGTGGCATCGTACTCGGCGTCAAGCCGCGGCACGATGACGACGCGCGCTACTTCGAGACCGAGTGGCAGGCACAGCACACCCAGAAGTAACTGACGGGAAACACATCGAACGGGCGCCTTCGCGAGGGCGCCCGTTCGCAATGCCCCGCACGCCGCTCCGACTCCGCGCGGACACTCCGGCGTGGCCAGCGCCGCCCGCCACGAGGTGGCCCGAGATGACGACAGGGCCCTTCCCGCGGGAACGCCGAGTCGGGCCCTGTGCTCGCGGGGGGGGCGCGCCTTCGCGCCGAACTCCCTACTTGTGTTGGTAGTGCACGGGCAGAAGCTGAGGCCCACTTGGGAACAGCACCGTGGGGGATTGCTCGCAGGTCATGAAGAAATCGAACGACTGCATGGGCGTCACGGCGACGAACTTCCCGGTCAGATTGGAGTTCACCTTGAGCACGCCGAGGTTCTGGGCGTCCGTTCCGGCCGACAGGCCGCGCGCCCAGACCACGAATACGCTCGTGCCAGCGACGACCCGGCCCGGAGGTGCGAGGTGTTTCACGGTGACCTTGAGTTCGACGTTCCCGTTGCGCGTGTCCTTGAGCTTGAGTTCGCCCTGCGCGGCCGGAACCTCGGTGCTGCGGCCCAGTGGCAACTTGACGCCTGCGATAGCGACTCCGGCGCAGCACGTGCTCAGCAGCAACACACGCGCGACGCGGGAGAGGGTGCGGGTGACATGGTTCATGGAAGGAACACTCCTGGGATCGAGAGAGCGCACGTGCGCCCCTGGCGAGGGCGTGCACGGACGGGCCGGTTCGGGCCCACGGCACTGATCCCACGCGAGTTCCGTGCCAACGCCATACGACCGGTTCGACGCGACCACCAGCCGCCGCGCCGGCTGCTGTCTTACCAGCGCGCACGCGTCCCGCGCACGTCCACGTGCACGAACGGGCCGTGTGCCGAAGTCGCTGCGTATGCCGAAAGTCCGCCCAGCATCGCGGGATGACTCGACTCGACTCGCTCCGCTGCGGCGAAGAGCACCTGTGCGTCGCGCACCGTCACCCGTCCGTCACCATCGAGGTCATCCATCCGGCCATCGTGATCGGCATCCACGAAGATGTCCGCCGCGTCGCCATACATGTGGCGGCTCTCGCGGGCCCGGCCACCCTTCGCACCCACGCCCTGAGCGTTGTACTGCGGGGTCCGGAAGCCCGACATGACGTGCAGTCTCCCGGGCAGTCCACAGCGCTCGAGTTCGTCACCGATCAGTTCGAGCTTGTCGACGAGCACGGGTCGCAACACCAGCACCTTGGGCCACACGGCCTGCTGGTCATGCGTGAGGAAGTCGCGCAACTGGAATCGCTTCGAAACCGCCGTTGTGGCGTTCTCCTGCGTGACCGGGATGTAGCCGGCGGGCGCGCCGTAGCGTGCGTCCGTCAGCCCGCGCCCGCCGGCTGGCCAGCGGCCGATCCGATAGCCGTGCAAGCGGTCCGTGCCCCCGGGCGTGAACGGAACCATCGTCACCACCACGAGTGGCCCACCATCGGGAGCGGGCACCGCCAGCGCGTGCACGCCCGGAGCCTCGATGGCCGGATCGGACAGCCATGATCGCAGTGCAGATTCGCCGCGCAGCGCGAGCAGCGTCCCGATCACGGCACGCAGGTTCCCACTGGTGCCCAGCATGGCACTCCAAGCAGGGACGGATCCGCTCTCATCGAATGGTCCGTGCATCGCGAGGGTCGACGTCATGCTCTCGAGCATTCGCCCAGGCTGCTCGGGCAGGACGAACCGGTGCCCCGAGGGTGTCGCCGCCATAGCATCGAGTCCGAGCATCATGCAGAGCGTGAAACTCACCAGGCTACGGCGTGCGCGCATCCGACCTCCTGCGGCGGGACGACCGCATGCCACGCGGCCGGGCCTGCCGTTCGGGGGGACGCGAAGTCCGCCACCCGCAAGCTGCGGCCGCCGGGACTCCACGTGAGGCAGACACCCCGGCGGATCACCACACGGCCAGAGCGTCCTCGTGCAGTACATTGGATGCAAAGGGGTCCGAGCGGTGGTCAATTCGAGGCGAACTGGCGTAAGACCTGCCCTGCACGCGTTCTCGGGGTGCGATCGGCGTGCGCCTCGGCGGCAATTCGCATGCCTGCGCCGCTCCGATACTCACAAAGGATACGGATAGCCCTTCGTGAGCAGCGTCTCGAGTTCGCGGTCGAGACCATAGATATCCTCGTAGAACAGCACTTCGCCGTTCTCACGCGCGATGGCGGTCGCGTAGATGATACAGACAGGAATGGGCGCCTTGAGGTTCACCCGGTGATTGTCCTCGCCATCCATGGCTTCGAGGACGGTTGACTCCGTCCACTCGTGCTGGTCGCGCAACACCCGCACAGCGAGTGCCTTCGGGTCGCTCAAGCGCACACATCCGTGGCTGAGATCGCGCTTCATCCGCTCGAACGCAGTCTTGCCGGGCGTGTCGTGCAGGTAGATGTTCTGGGAGTTCGGCATGATGAACTTCACGAGCCCGAGCGCATTCCAGAGCCCCGGGGTCTGACGCACGCGCAGGCCACGCCCGATCCGAGCGATGTTCGCGGCCGTGGCGGGCAGCGCGGGGGCGCGCTCCGATTCGTCGCTCACCAGCACCATGTGCTCGCGCTCCAGGTAATCCGGATCGCGCTGCGCCTTCGGTCGGATCTCTGCGTCCATGATGCTCTGCGGCACCTCCCAGAACGGCCGGAAGATCAGGTACTTCATGTCGGCCGCGAACACCGGCGTGCGACGGTCGAACGAACCGCCCACGACCACGTCCATGGCGAGCATGTCCCGCTCGCGGTCGACCGCACTCAGGAACGTGTACAGCCGGAACGCGGGGATGTTGACCACCACGGGTGGCGCAGAGAATGTCTTCGGCAGCCAGCGGAACCGCTCGAGCACCAACTCGATCTGGCGCACGCGTTGCGCAAACGGCCGGTTGAGCCGCGCCACCGTGGCACGCCCGATGACGCCGTCGGCATCGAAACCCTGCCGGCGCTGGAAGTTCTTCACGCCGGCCACCAGCTCCGCGCCATACACCGAGTCCGCCGCCGTCGCGATCGCGGCGCTGGCCGAGAGATCCCCCGTGGCCGCGAGCAGATGCCGCAGCCGAGCCGCCGAGCGCAAACGCATGCCGGGTTTGACCACTCGTGGCATCGCTGGCAGCGGCACGAGCGTGCTGTCCGTGGCGAGCGCGCGATAGTGCGCCAATCCGTTCTTCAAAAACTGGTAGTGCTCGAGCTGCGGTTGCAACCGAGTCAGCAACGAACCCTGCGCGGCGGCGTCGCGCAAGGAATCCACGACCATCTCGATGGCGAGCTGTGGCCGCGCCAGGAACAGTGCGGCGTGCACGAGCCGCGGGCTGACCCGGCCGCGATGCAGTGCGGACACGAATCGCACCGCCGCCACCGACAGCCCCACTTCGAAACCGGCCTGCGCTTCGGCACCGGCGGCGCCACGCGCGGCGTTCAGCTCGGCGGCCTGTCCTGCGAGCCATGCGGGGTCATAGTCGGCAGGCTCCAGTCCGAGCGAGTCAGCTGCCGCGAGGCGCGCGATCAGCCCGGTGGCCGCCAGTGTCGGGCGTCCGCCGCTGAGCCACAGCGGCTGCCAGGCCGATCGGTCATAGAGCCGCGTGAGTTCGGTGCGCTGGTCTCGGAACCGCGGCCAGCGCAGCGCGGGATGTCGCCCCGAGGCCAGCAACGCCTGCAGTGGGGCACGCAGTGCAACCGGGTTCACCGCGGCCTCGGCGGTGGGTGTCGAGGTCGCTGCCTGCACGGCCGGCTCGGCGCGCGAGCAGCCAGCGAGCAAAGTGGCCCCCAGAGCCAGCACGAGCCATGTGCCACCGAGCCGTGGCCACGGCGTCAGTGCGCGTGACGTGGGACGTGCGTGGGCCGAGACGGCGGTCTCACTGGAGACCGCCGCGCCCGGCATCCGGCTTCGAGCCGATGGGGAGACCCGCCCCACCGGGCCCTTGTCTGGGCGCGCGGTGTTCAACGGCCGCTGGCCTGACGACGAGCTTCTTCCTGGAGCGCCGCGCTGGCGTAGATGGCGATCTCCACCCGGCGGTTGAGCTGCCGCCCGGCCTCGGTCGTATTGGACGAGATGGGTTCGCGCTCGCCGAGACCCGCGGTCGCGATGTAACGATTCAACCCCTGCGCGGTCATGTACCGGGCCGCGGCATTCGCGCGCCGCTCCGAGAGCGCCTGGTTGTAACCCGCACCACCCTTCGCATCGGTGTGGCCGGCGATCAGGAGGTTCGAGTCGCCGTACTGGCTCAGGTTGCGGGACAGCTCGTCGAGATTCGCGGCCGCGGTCGCGCGCAGTACGTCCGAGTTGAAGTCGAACAACAGCCCGGACGGGAATGTGATGTTGATGCCCTCGCCGACCCGCTCGACGGTCGCGGCCGGCACGTTCCGGGCGATCTCCTCGGCGCGCTTGTCCATCTGGTGGCCGATGATCGCGCCCGCGGTGCCACCCACCACGGCGCCGATGATCGCACCGCGCGTCGTTGACCCGGTGTTGTTCCCGATCACCGCACCCACGGCGCCGCCCGTCGCGGCTCCGATCACCGCTCCCTTGCCGCTGCGATTCATCGCCGCACAACCCATCGTCCCGACCAGGGCGATGGTTCCCAATATCAGGCACATCCCCAACAGACTCTTCCGATTCGACATGACCACTCACTTTCTTGCCGGGCCACACACTCCCAACGGGAAGCGTGCATCACCGGAATGGGAACGCGGGCATCACCGCAGCCGGGCCCGCGCTGGCGCCCGGGCGTGTTCATGGAAGCCGCACGATGCGGCAAGCCTTGCACCGCGAGCGGTTCGCGTTACTGCTTCGTCTGGACCTGCACCTCGACCCTCCACCACCACTCATCCGGACCACCCGACCCGTCGAGGCTGACGTCTCTGGTGTCCGCCTCCGACCTCGTGACCCCAAGGAACACGGACCGTATGTGGGCGCCGAACGACGCCAGCGCGGTGCGCAGCGCCCGGGCGTGCTCGGCCACATGCGAACTCACCGCGCCGCTTCGTCCTTGGCGCCCTGAACGACCTTCGCCACCAGATTCGCCGCCCGACCGATCACCCCGTCCGCTCGGGTGTCGCGTGCGGCGCGATCGTGTGCGAACGCATCCTGACCTGCGTGCACGGCACTGCGCGCGTCCTCGCCCAGCGCCGTCACGGCGCCACGGGCATCCTCGAACGTGTCCACCGCGCGCTGCGACAGATCGCGCGTCGCGTTCCGCAGCCGCTCACGCGTACGGGCTCCGCTCTCCGGCGCCAGCAGCAGCGCGACCCCGGCACCGAGCGCGGCACCGATCGCGATTCCGACCACGGCCCATCCCAAACCCGACCCCGCTCGCGGCTGCATCGAATCGTTCATGATCACTTCCTCCGTACTTATAGGTTGGGCCATCCCTCGCCGCCGCGACGGGCATCGTATCTCGCCAGCCGGTTCACGCTCGGGTCACTCCCGCGGCACATCCATGCCTGCCGCAGCGGTCTCCCGGCCCTGCCGCCCGGGTGGGCACGACAGGACCGAGAGCGGTGCTCCGCCGCCGAGGCCACCGGATCCGGCTCCCGAATCGGAGATCACTGGCTCCCGGTGTCCCGGCTCACAAGCTGCTCGTGCTAGTGGCGGCCGTCGCCCTTGCCATCGTCATGGTCATCGTCGTCGTCGTCACCATGCCCATGTCCGTGACCGCCATCATGATCGTCGTCGTCATCATCCTCGTCATCGTCATCCCCATCGTCGTCGTGGCCGCACTTCCTGGCCTCGATCCGGATCTTGCCCGACTTGACGTTGCCCGACTCCAACAACCCGCCCGGGCCCGAGATCGAGAACCGGTCCGAGAGCATCGGCGACGAGGAGCTTGTCGCCGTGACGGTATAGGTCCCGGCGACGCCGTTACGCGTGCCGGTACCGACGAACGTCACGCTCGAACCTGAGAACACAACGGACGTCAGCGTCTTGATGGCCAGATTGGAACCCTTGCCGCGGTTCATGAACTGCAGCGAACCGCTGAGCCGGCCATCACTCTTCTGATGAACGTTGAAACTGAAGTTCGCCATGCCGCCGGCGACCGCGATGGAACCTTCACCATGTGCGCGCTGCCGGCACGGCGGGATCGGGCCCGCGCCGCAGTTCGCGCTCGAGACCGAATCCGCGTCCATGGTCACGGCACCCGCGCGCGCCAGCGCGCGGCCCGCGATCACGACGCCGTGCGTCAGCGTGATGCTGGCCACCGAGATCACGTTGCCGACGAGGTGCGTGTTCGTGCCAAGCGTGGCCGAACTGCCGACCGCCCAGAACACGTTGCACTGACGTCCGCCATTGATGAGCACGACGGAGGAGGCCACGGCGGTGGTCAGCGTGCTGCCGATCTGGAACACGAACACCGCGTCCGGATTGCCCTGGGCATCCAGGACGAGCCCGCCCGTCAGCTGGGCGGATGACGCGAAGCAGTACACGCCCGGCGCCAGCGTCATGCCGCCGAGATCCTGACCGGACAGCGTGGTGGTGCAGGCCATGCCCGTGAGCAGGCCGTAACCCGCAGCCAGATCGAGCTGCGCCTGTGCGGCAACGGGATCACCCGCGTGGATCGCACCCGAGACGACGCCCGGACCGAAGCCGGTGATCGCCGTCCCCGGGCTCACACCGAGGTCGCCACCGGAAAGCACGGTCAGCCCCGTGCTGGTCACGGTCGAAGCACCGAGCACGGCGAAGTTGGCCGCCGTGCCGAGGACCGGCAGGTCCGTGACTGGGGGAGGCGCCGTGCGGGAGCCGTCCGACAGGTCCATGGTCGCACGCCCCGCAGGGCTGGTCGGCGTGCGATTCACCTTGGAACAGCTCATGCCCGAGAGCGCCAGACACGTCAACAGCGCGACCACAGCCAGACGGGAGGTCCGAGCTGAGATACTTGCGAACGAATACATCTTCACCTCCATTGAAACGGGGACGACCAAGCACGAAGAGTGAACGAGTTGTGACACTGCGGATGTGGCTTCCGGTCGGCGTGCGCTGAGCGCTCCCCTTCCTGCTCAAGTCGGCGGCGATGCGACCGGTCCTCGGAGGAGCGCGCCTGCGATTTGCGGAGGCCTCCCATCGAGTACATCGAGCCGGGCGGCGGACGGGTGTCGTCCGCCGCCCGCACGACTACGGCAGCGAGATCGCGTTCGACGACATGGACACGGCGCCGTTGCGCGCCAGTGCACGGCCGACGAGCGTCGCACCCGTCGTCAGCGTGATGCTCGACAGCGCGACGATGTTGCCCTTGAACGCGGAACCGGTGCCGATGGTGGCGCTGCTGCCGACCTGCCAGTAGACGTTGCCCGCCTGCGCGCCGTTGATCAGCGTCACCGCGGAGCTCGAGGCCGTGGTCAGTGCGGTGGCCACCTGGATCACGAACAACGCGTTCGGATCCCCGCCACCGTCGAACGTCACGGAACCCGTCAGACCCGCGGTCGAGTTGAAGCAGTACACGCCGGCCGGCAGCGTGCGGCCGCCGAGGTCCAGGCTGGTCATGTTCGTGCCACAAGGACGGCCCGCCAGGTCGTTGTACGCGGTCGTGAGGTTCGACTGCGCGTTGACCGCAGCCGCGTCCGAGATGTGCACGGATCCGCCCGTCGGCTGCCCCGTGGGCAGACCGGTCACCGAGCTGCCCGGGCTCAGGCCGACGTCACCGACGATGGTCGTGGTCCCGCCCGTGTTCGACACGGTCGAGCCCCCGAGCACTGCGAACGTCGCCGCCGAACCGAGAATCGACGAGCCACCACCACCACCCGTCGTCACCACGACGGTGGCGACGTCGGACAATGCACCACTCGTGGCTTTCACCGTGTTCGTGAACGTGCCCGTGGTCGAGCCCGCCGTGAACACACCACTCGAGGCGTTGATCGTGCCGCCCCCGGCGACCACCGACCACACCGGGCTCACAACGACAGGATTGCCGTCGATGTCGAGGCCATTCGCCACGAAGGTCTGCGTCGCACCGACCGCGACCGTCGCGGGATCGGGTGTGACGCTGAGGCTGACCGGGGCGCCAGATGCCGCGATGACCGTGACCGTCGCGCGGTCCGAAAGTCCACCGCTGGCGGCCTGGACCGTGTTCGTGAACGTCCCCAACGCCGCCCCGGCGGTGAACATACCCGCGGAGTTGATCGTGCCACCGCCGGCCTGGATGCTCCAGACGGGCGACACCTGGACGATGTCACCCTTGGAATCCCGCGCCACGGCGGTGAACGGACGGCTGGTGTTGCGCACGATCACCAACGGATCGGGCGTCACCGTGAGCGTCATGACCGGGCAGGGGCCATTGTCCTTGAAACAGCCCCAAGTGCCGGCCAGAAGCGCGACGCTCGACAACAGGAGCGCGCGGCGAGCAAGCTTACGATTGATACCGAACATGGATTGCTTCCTTTCGAATGAGTGAGCGCGCGCTAGGGTTTGCGCTGCTGCAGGATCTCTCGGTTGAGTGCGACGAACACCACGCGGCGGTTCTCCTGCATGTTGGCTTCAGTGGTGTTCGGCATCAGCGGCCTTGCCTCACCAAACGCCTTGGCGGTCAGCTGCTTGGGCTCGAACTCCTTGAAGTGCTTGAGCAGGTAGCTGCGCACCGACTCCGCACGGCGGCGGCTGAGCGCCTCGTTGTAGTCCTCGGTGCCTCGTGAATCGGCGTAGCCCGTGATCACGAGGTTGAGCCCCGGCCACTTGGTCAGGATGCGACCGACGGTGTCGATCAACGCGTAGTCATCGGAGCGGATCTCGGACTTGTCGAAGTCGAAGTGGACGTTCGACAGCATGATCATCCCGGTGTTGAGCAGTTCCATCTCGCGCTCGGCGGGCGGACAGCCGAACGCATCGACCGAGACACCAGTCGGTGTGTCCGGACAACGATCGATTCCGTCACAGACGCCATCGCCGTCCGAATCGATCGGGCAACCGCGCGCATCGACTTTGCAGCCGCGAGGCGTGTCCGGGCATTGATCGATGCCGTTGAAGACACCGTCCGCGTCGGAGTCGGTCGGGCAGCCGCGCGCATCCACGTGCGCACCCGTTGGGGTGTTCGGGCACTTGTCGACGCCGTCGCACACCCCATCGCCGTCCGAGTCGATCGGGCAGCCGCGAACATCGACCGTGCATCCGCGCGGCGTATTCGGGCACTCATCCCGGCTGTCCGGGACGCCGTCGCCATCGCTGTCGGGATCGCTCGCCGCGCCGACTCCGCCGAAAGCGAACGTCAGCCCGACGCCCGCCACGATGTCGTTGATATGGGCCTTGTTCCAGCTCTTCTTCGGGACCGCCAGGACGTCACGGACTTCGAGCCGCAGTCCGAGGGTCTCATTGAGCCGGATCCGCACACCGGTCGCCGCCTCGAATGTCCCCGACTTGGTCTCGACGTTGTTGGCGTTGGTGTAGGTCGACGTGCCCCCACCGAGCGACAGGAACGGATTGATCGTGTGGAGCGTCGCTGGGCTGATCAGGAGGTTGCCCGAGCCATGAACCCAATTCTCGGTGCAGTCGGAGCAATCCTTCGTTCCGGTGTAACCGCCGGCGAGCTCCAACCACAGCAGGTCGGTCATGCGAATTCCCGCACGCCCGCCGAAGTACATGTCGTTGCGCAGGTCACGGCCATTCGTGAACTTCCGCTCGTTGTCGAAGAACGTCACGCCCACCATCGGCGTCACGTAGAAGCGCTTCTCTTCGAAGCCTGCGGCTCCCGCAGTTCGAATCAGGAACAGAGCCGCGAGGCCCGCCCATGTGAACCACTTGCGTGGGTGCATCATGTTCTCTCTCCAGTCGTTGAGGGTGAGGATCGCTCCAGAAGCGGACTCGGCACTGGGTCCTCTGCACCTTGGACGCCGC
>JANNWR010000247.1:0-11868 GCA_031408715.1 bacterium | reverse complement strand
GCGGAGTCCGCCCGCGTTCGTCGTCCGGCCGCGGGCGTGACGCCGAAATTGCTGGCCCGCGGCGGTCCCGAGAGGGTAGGTTCGCTCGCCTTCGGATGGCATCCCCTGATGCCCATGGACCCTTGTGTGACCGGACTGCGCTTGCGTTCCAGACTCCCGATTTCGTGGTGGTTCACCGCCGCGCTTGCCGCTTTCGGCATGCTCGCTCCGCAGGCACGCGCGACGCCGGACATCCGGAACAATGGCCCGGTGCTCGACGCCGGCCGGTTCGCGATGCGCATCACGAACATCGGCGCGATCGGCAACCCCTACTTCAATAAAGGGCTGTCGTTCGATCCTTCGTTCGAGTTTCCCAAGGGCAGCGGTCACGAGTGCCTCGAACACGCCGAGTTGTGGATCGGCGCGACGCGTGACGACGGCACCTCGAACGTTTCGGGCGGACCATTGCTCGAATGGCGCCCCACGCTCGATGCCGCCGACATCGTGCAGCGGCGCTACGCGGGCGACCGCGGCACGCGCGCGACGTTCGATGACGACGGGGACGGCAAGGTCGACGAGGAGTTCCTGGACGGCATCGACAACGACGGGGATGGCGAGATCGACGAGGACCTGCGCTTCCCGGCCCAGGAGACCTGTGCGGCGACGTTCGTGGACGACCGGCCGGAAGCGGTCGAGTTCGCGTACGAGAATGGCGAGCGACACCGGCCGTTCGGGCTCACGGTGAAACAGGAGGCACACAGCTGGTCGTTGCCGGGCTTCGACAAGGTCGCGGGTATCCAGTTCACCATCACGAACCACGGCCAGCAGGCGCTGCATGACGTGCGGCTGGGGCTGTACGCCGATCTCGATTCGCGTGAGCGCACCGGTGGTAGCGGGTATACCGACGACATGGTCACGGTCCTGCGCGATTCGCTCACCATCCCCGAAGGCACCTCGATCGTGAACACGGTCTGGAGCAAGTCGTGCTTCACGACACTCTCGGGCGAATGGCCTGCCGTGCACGATGCCGATGGCCGCTCGACGTCGCCCTGGGCAGCGGTGCTCGGCCTGTCGCACACGACCGACCCGCTCGGCTACGTCGTGAACGTGGCGTTCGAAGGCCAGCGCGCAGCGCTCGCGGCCGCGCGTGCGCCGCGCCGCGACACGACGTTCAGTTACAGTGTGTTCTCGCCCTCACTACCGGCGCGGCAAGGCGGACCGCCGACTCTCGACGCCGACCGCTTCGCCGCGTTGCGCGGCGAGTTCCCGACCGCTCCCGTCGCTGAACCCAGGGACTATGCGGTACTCGTGCGCTGCGGACCGTTCCGCATCCTCGAGCCGGGGCAGTCACTGGAGTTCTCGGTCGGCTTCATCGCAGCCGAGAACGCCGACAGTCTGGTGCGCGCCGCGCAATCCGCGCGACTGGCCTGGCGCGGCACGGGGCTGAACCTGCAGCCGGACAAACCCAACAACATCACTTATCGCGACGGCGACTCCGGGATCGGCGGTCACGAGATCTGTTACGAGCCTCCGCCGGGCGTGGTGTTCGATTACGACCCGCATTGTCCCGAGAAGTTTGTCTTGGACCCGGCCTATCGTCCGCTGCCGCAGGTTCCGCCGCCATTCGGCGGCTCCCAGGTCACCTATCGGGCGGGGGCAGGCTGCGTGTGGACCGACTTCGATTGTGACGCATGCACAGGGTTCACCGGTGC
Source organism: bacterium (assembly GCA_031408715.1). Taxonomy (GTDB): domain Bacteria; phylum Eisenbacteria; class RBG-16-71-46; order RBG-16-71-46; family RBG-16-71-46; genus JAIOPA01. The sequence continues at coordinate 10,177 of JANNWR010000247.1, read as the reverse complement.
GGACACTCCGGCGCATTGGTATGTGAGTGCGCCGGCCCCGCCGCAGCCACTGTTCCGGGCCACGCCGCTCGATCGCGAGGTGGTGCTCGAATGGGACAACCTGCCCGAGATCCTCGTCGACGCGGGCATCATGCCGGGGGCGCCGTGGAAGTTCTCGGGCTATCGCGTGTACCGGCTCGACCGCTGGGTCCGCGAATCGCTGCTGCCGCCGACCTCGCGCTGGCAGCAGATCGCCAGCTTCGGTCCCGACACTTCGCTCGGGTCTGGCGCGCTGGCGGGGATCGTGAACCCGGCGGTCGATTTCGATTCGATCGCATTCGAGCGCAAGCACTACCCGGTCGGACACTATCGCTACACGGACCGGCGGGTCCTCGATGGGTTCGACTACCACTACGTGGTGACGACCGTGGCGCAGCGCACGAACACCATCTCGGGCACGGCGCTGATCGAGTACCTGGAGAGCCCGTTCCGCGCACTGTTCACGGGCGTGGTACGTCCGCGTGCCGAGGCCGGAGTGGCGTACCGCGATGGCAAGGTGTGGGTGGTGCCGAACCCGTTCCGTGGCCACGCTCCGTGGGAACGCGACCCGGTGCCGGGGGACGTGTTCACCCGGCATGTCGACTTCTTCGGGCTGCCTCGCGCGAAGTCGCAGATCAAGATCTACACGCTGGCGGGAGATCTGGTGCAGATCCTCCAGCACGACGGCACGGCTGGCGACGGGCAGGCACCGTGGAACTTGATCTCACGCAACGGCCAGGACATCGAGTCAGGTGTGTACCTGTTCACGGTGGATTCGCCGTCGGGGCATCAGGTCGGAAAGTTCGTGATCATCCGGTAGCGCGCTGGATGGGGCGGAAAAAGGCACTGGATTACCGCCCGTCTGGGGGTATACTGCCCGTCTGTGCAGTAGACGGGCGGCTCCCGTATCACTTTTTCGCGCCGAGTCACGCCGGTGCTCCGAGGTGTTCGTGCAGGTTTCTGCGGGTCGGTTCCTGGTGCCGCCGTCGGCGGCGGATTCTTCGCTGGCGCGCTGGTTGGTGGAGTTCGCACAGCGTCCCGACAATCGTGGCGCGCTGGTGCACTGGGAGACACTGGCGGGCCGGCCGGCGCGCTATGGCGAGCTGCAGCCGCCGCTCCCGCAGGCGATCGCCTTGGCACTCGAAGCACGCGGCATCACGCGGCTCTACACGCACCAGGTGTGCGCCATCGAAGCCCTGCGCGCCGGGCGCGACACCGTGGTGGTCACGGGCACGGCGAGCGGCAAGTCGCTGTGCTTCCACCTGCCGGCGCTCGAACGCATGCTCGAGGAGCCGGAAGCCACGGCGCTCTACCTGTTCCCGACCAAGGCGCTCGCACAGGACCAGCTCAAGAGCCTGACGCGGTTGGCCAACGCCGGTATCGAACTGGGAGGCGTGTTGCGCGCCGGCGTGTACGACGGCGACACCGCGGCGACGACACGCAAAAAGTTGCGCGAGGACGCGAACGTCATCCTGTCGAACCCTGACATGCTGCACGCAGGCATCCTGCCGCAGCATGCCAAGTGGGCGCGCTTCCTGCGCAACCTGCGCTATGTGGTCATCGACGAGATGCACGCCTATCGCGGCATCTTCGGCAGCCACGTCGCGCTGGTGCTGCGCCGGTTGGAACGTCTGGTGCGCCACTACGGCGGTGAGTTCCGCTACGTGATGTGCAGCGCCACCATCCGCAATCCCGGCGAACTCGCCAGGGGACTCACCGGGCGGGACGTGGCCGTCGTCGACGACGACGGCGCGCCGCGCGGTGAAAAGCACTTCGTGTTCTGGAACCCGCCATTCCGCGACGACACGCAGGTCGAGCGGCGCAGTTCCAATGTCGAGGGCTGCCAGTTGCTCGCCGGCATCATCGAGAGCGGGGCGCAGGCGATCGCGTTCACCAAGTCGCGCGTCAGCGCAGAATTGGTCTACCGCTACACGCGCGAACAGCTCGAGCGCACGCGCGCACGATTGCCGGGTGATATCCGCGACCCACTGGGCGTGCCACTGCCCCCGTTGCACGAACGAGTGAAGCCCTATCGCGGCGGCTACCTGCCCGAGGAGCGCCGGGCGATCGAACAGGCGTTGTTCTCGGGCGCGCTGCGCGGCGTGGTCAGTACCAACGCGCTCGAACTCGGCATCGATGTGGGCGGGCTCGATGCCGCAGTACTCGTGGGCGCGGCGCCGACGCTCGCGAGTATCTGGCAGCAGGCTGGGCGTGCGGGGCGCAGCGGCGCGCCATCGTTGGTGGTGCTGGTGGCGTACAACGACACCGTGGACCAGTACCTCATGCGCCGGCCCGGTTACCTGTTCGGCCGGCCCACCGAGGCGGCCTGCATCGATCCGCACAATCCGTACATCCTGGCGCAGCAGTTGGCGTGTGCGGCCTACGAGTTGCCGGTGTCCCACGCCGACGAAGGCGCTTTCGGCGAGCAGATGCGCGACGTGCTCACCGCGCTCGACGAAGCAGGCGAGACGCGCGTGATCGACGGGCGTGCCTATTGGGCCAAGAGCGACTTCCCGGGCGCCAAGGTGTCGCTGCGCTCCATGAGCGACGATACCTACACGATCGTCGACGCGACCCGCGACAACGCGGTCATCGGCACGGTGGACGCCGTGAGCGGGCTCGAACTGGTGTATCCCGACGCCATCTACCTGCACGAGGGCGGTACCTGGTGGGTGCGCAAGCTCGACCTCGAGCAGAAGGTCGCCACGGTCGAACCGCGAACGGTCGACTACTACACGCAGCCGGTGCTCGACTCGAACGTGCGCGTGCGCACCGAACTGCGCGAGCGCGACTGGCGCGCGGAGTGCGCCAAGTTCGGCGAGGTCACCTACAGCTGGCAGACGATCGCGTTCAAGAAGATCCGCTACCGCTCGCTCGACGCCATCGGCTACCACCCGCTCGAGCTGCCGCGTCTCACGCTCGAGACCGCGGGCTTCTGGCTGGCGCCCAACGAGGCCACCACGCGCGAGCTCGGCATGCGCGGGCTGAACCCCTGGGAAGCGCTGTCCGGCGTTCGCAACCTGTTCGTGCAGTTGTTGCCGCTGCTGTCGATGTGCGATCCCATGGATCTGGGGGGCATGTTGGACTCGTCCAACACCGGGCGGCCGACGCTGTTCATGTTCGACCGCTACCCGGGCGGGCTCGGCTTCGCCGAGCAGGGTTGGGCAAGGCTCGACGAGCTGGCGGAAGCCTCCCTCGCGCATCTGGAAGGCTGCCCATGTGGCACCGGTTGTCCGGCCTGCAGCGGGCTGCCGGTGCTGCGACCCGCCCAGCAGCAGGACTGGGATGGCATCAAGAACACACGCGAGATCCCCACGAAGGATGCGACGCGATTTCTGTTGAAGCACTGGTTGTCGCGCTGACCCGCGGGCCGGTTTTCGCACTCTCTGGACAGTGAGGGGGCCGGGACATCCGCTATGATGGCCTGCCCCTGGATCGTGCTTCCCGAACATCAAGGACCCTTGCCCGCATGGCTACCACACCTGAATGGCCGGTCGCGTTCTTCGACGACGACTACCTGCGCATCTATCGCCCGCAGTTCACGCCCGAGCGCACCGAGGCCGAAACACGATTCATCGCGGCTTCGCTCGTCGCACCCGAGGGCGCCGAAGTGCTCGACCTGGCGTGTGGCGTCGGGCGGCATGCCATCGGCATGGCGAAGCGCGGCTATCGGGTCACGGGCATCGACTTCAACCCACGCTACCTCGAGATCGCTGCCGCTGATGCGGCTCAGGCGGGCGTGCAGGTGACGTGGCGCGAAGGCGACATGCGTGCTCTCGGAGAGGTGCGCATGTTCGATGCGGCGTACTCGTACTTCACGTCGTTCGGCTACTTCAGCGATGACGACAACGAGCGGGTGCTCGCCGAGATCGCACGCGTGCTCAAGCCCGGCGGCCGCTTCCTGCTCGAGATGGCGAATCGCGACCATCTGCTGACGCATCCCGAGCAGCGCACCTGGAAGCAGCGCGAGGACGGCGCGTTGCTCATGGAGGAGACCTCGGTCGAACTCGAGACGTCTCGCATCGTGGCGCGCCAGCTTCTCATCGACCCGCAGGGCGGCACGCAGGTGACGAAGACGTATTCCTTGCGTACGTACACCTGTGCCGAGTTGAGCGCGTTGCTGCGCCGGCACGGCTTCGAAGTGCGCGCGGTGAGCGGCGGGGCCGACAGCGAGCCTTACGGGCTCGACAGTCGCCGGCTCGCGATCGTGGCGGAGCGCCGGGGATGACCGCGCTGCGCGAACGGCTCGGTGAGTTGGTGCGCAGCCGGCGCGCCAGCGCACCGGTCGCGCTGGCCGTGCCGGACGCCGCCGTCGCACCGGCGCGCACGCGAGTGCCACGCAAGCGCCGCACGGGTGCCGACGATGTGCGCACCACGGGGGTCGGGGCGTTCCTGCCCGGCGGCGAGTGGCGGCATGAACAACATGGCGCGGTCTACGTGCACGAGCGCCTGCGCGCCGACGTCGAGAAGCACAAGTCCCACTGGGGCCGGCTTTCCGAGCCGCCGACGGGGGAGATCGAACTGTCGGCGCTTCGGCATCTCGGACTCCACCGGGCGCTGTTCCTGGATCTTGAAACGTGCGGATTGTCGTCGAGTCCGGTGTTCCTGGCGGGCACCATGTTCTGGAACGGTGGCGACTTCGTGCTGCGTCAATATTTCGCGCGGCACTACGGCGAGGAGCCGGGGCTGCTGGCCGCGGTCGCCGAACAGGCCCGCGGGTTCGACGTGCTCATCACGTTCAATGGTAAGTCCTACGACGCGCCATTCCTGGCCGCGCGCGCGCTGACCCATGGCGTTGCTCTGCAACTGCCGCGGCATCATGTCGACCTGGTACATCACGCGCGGCGGCGCTGGCGCACCCAACTGCCGGACTGTCGGCTCACGACGATCGAGCAACGCATCTGCCGCCGCCGGCGCACGGGAGATGTCCCTGGCAGTGAGATCCCCGCGCTCTATCACGACTACGTGCGGAACGGGGATCCGTGGCGATTGGTGCCGGTGTTCCACCACAACCTGCTCGACGTCACGACCATGTCGGACATCCTGCACGCGCTGTGCAAGCCGTCCCGGCGGGTGAACGCGGACTGAACGTGTGTTGCGTGTTGCCACACATGTGCGGCGAGGGACCGCGAATGGCGCGGGTCCACACGAGCGCACGCGGCAGCCGTGCGCAGCGGGGCCAATCTGCGGCGCTGGTGGTTTCGGTCGTTGACTCCGCTGTGACGCGGGCGGGATACTTCTAGCGCAGTTCGTCCCCAGTGGGTCGTCCGTTCGAGTGGGCTCTCCAGTGACCATGTCTGTCAGCCGCCGTTCGCCGTTGCAAGCCCGCGTCGCTCGTCCGTTCCTGAATGAGTCGCCTCGGCAGGCATGCCTGCTGGGGCGTTCGTGTTTCGGGCGCCCCGTTGTCTCTGCAGCACCACAGCACCAGTACCGGGAGGTTCACTGACGTCATGGCGAGCTCTGACGACAAGGGCATCACGTGTGTGGACTGCGGTGAGGAGTTCCTCTTCACCGCGGGTGAGCAGGCGTTCTATCGCGAACGCGGATTGACGAACGAACCCACTCGGTGCAAGGCCTGCCGCGAGAAGCGCAAGGCGAGCCGACCAGGAGGCGGTGGTGGGGGTGGTGGTGGCGGCGGGTATGGCGGTGGCCACGGTGGTGGTGGTGGCCGATCCGACAAGCCGATGTTCCCGGCGACGTGCTCGCAGTGCGGGCGCGATACCCAGGTCCCGTTCCAGCCGACATCGGGCCGACCGGTGCTGTGCCGCGATTGCTTCCAGGCCGCGAAAGGTGGCGGCGGTGGTGGCGGTGGTGGCGGTGGTGGCGACCGCGGCTATGGTGGTGGCGGGGGTGGTGGCTACGGCGGCGGGCATGGCGGTGGTGGCCATGGCGGCGGCCGTCCATCGGGCGGTGGTGGCGGACGACCGCGTGCGGCCGCTCCAACCGGACCATCCGAAGGCCGCGTGCAGGGTGCTGTGAAGTGGTTCAACGATGCCAAGGGCTTCGGCTTCATCGAATCGGATACCGGTGAAGACGTGTTCGTGCATTTCTCGGCGATCGCGTCGGACGGCTTCCGTTCGCTGGCCGAAGGGGATCGCGTCGAGTTCGACCTGGTCCCGGGACCCAAGGGCAAGCAGGCGGCGAACGTCTCTCGCGCCTGATCCCGAAGCCAAGCTCCACGGGCGGGCCCGGGCGTTCCGAGCTCGCCCGAGTTGTTTCCGGCAGTGTCTTGGTGGGTCCGAACAGTGCCCGGAGGTCCGCCCGTGTGGGTTGTGGGCAATGGCGGCGGGCCCTCCGCCCGGCCTCGGACCGGGCCACGCCCATCCGCAGGGCTGGACTGCCGGGACCGGTCGGGGCCGCCGCCATCAAGCCACGGAGCGCCAAAGCCGATATGATGGTGGGGCTTCCATCCCCCCCGAGCACAGCGCCGCTCTCTTCCAGGACCCGGGCCCACGACCGCATGATCGAGACGATCCGCACTTTCACGGCGCTCAGTGAGGAGTTCGTCGAACTCTTCATGAAGCACCATCCGGTGGCCGCCACGGAGGCGGGCATCCACGACTACGACCACCTCATGCCCGACGATTCACCCGACGGGCTGAAAGGCCGTGCGGCGTGGTTGCGCGATCTGGACCAACGCCTGGTCGCAGCCGTGCCCTGGGACGAGCTGCCGCTCGAGCCGCGCGTGGATTTCGCGCTGCTGCGCTCGCGAATCGCCGCCCTGCGGGCCGATCTCGAGGAGATCAAGGTGCCGCAGAAGAATCCGGCGCTGTATCTGGAGCGCGCCTTCGACGCCGTGCACCTGCTGCTGGCCCGGTCGTTCGCGCCGCTCGATGAGCGCAAGGAAGCTGCGGTGGCCCGCCTGATGGCGATCCCCGAGTATCTGGATTCCGTGAAGCCGAATCTCCAGCAGGTCCCGCCGGTGTTCCTGGCCGCGAGCCTCGAGATGGCTTCGCATGGACCGACGTTCGTCGACGAAGTCGTGCGCACGCTGTTGCGCCAGTTCCCGGGTGAAGCCGAACGCCTGGAGCACGCCGGCAACCGCGCGCGCTCGGGTTTCCTGCGCTTCCACGACTGGATGGAGCGCGAGCTGAAGCCGCGCTCCGGCGGCACGTTCGCCATCGGCGAGCGCTGGATGAACTACAAGCTCGAGCGCGAGCACATGTTGCCCTACACCTGCACCGAGCTCGAACGTATCGGCCGCGAACACGTGGCCCATGCGCACGTGCTGCTCGAGGACGAGGCGCGCCGGCACGGTTCCAAGCGGTCGTGGCGCGAGCTTGTGGTCGAGGGCAAGCGCCGCACACCGGAGGCCAACTGGCTGCGCGAGGCGTACGTCACCGAACTCGATCGCGCGCGCCGCTTCGTGCAGGAACGCCGCATCGCGCCACTGCCGGCCGGCGACAAGCTCGAGGTGCTGGACACGCCATTGTTCGAGCGCGCCTTGCGCCCGTACGCGGTCTATCGCAGCCCGGCGCCATTCGATGCCGATCCCGCGGGCGTGTTCTACGTCACGCCCATCGATATCCGCCGTTCCAAGGACGAACAGGCAGCCCAGTTGGGCGCGCACTGCATGCCGGCGCTGCCCATCATCGCGCTGCATGAAGGCTATCCCGGACACCACCTGCAACTCACGCACGCCAACAAGGCCGCCACGCGCCTGCGCCGCATCGTGCACAGCGACGTGTTCGCCGAAGGCTGGGCGCTCTACTGCGAAGAACTCATGTGGGAGCAGGGCTACTTCACGGCCGATCCGCTGACGCGGCTGTTCCAGTTGCGCGACCTGCTGTTCCGCGCCTGCCGGGTCGTGCTCGACGCGGCACTGCACTCGGGACGCATGACTCCGGAACAGGCGGTCGAATACCTGGTCGAGGAAGTCATGCTCACACCGTCCGTGGCGGAGAGCGAGGTCCAGCGCTACTGCATGACCCCCACGCAACCCATGAGCTACCTGATCGGGAAGCTCCAGATCCTCGAGCTGCGCTCGGAGGCCCAGCAGAAGCTGGGCGCACGCTTCCATCTGCACGACTTCCATGCGGCCCTCCTCGCCAGCGGCACGATTCCGCCGGCGCTGATTCGCGAGGAACTCTGGCCCCGATTGGGTCTGGCATGAAGGGACTCGTCACCGTCCTGCTCTTGCTCGCAAGCCTGAACGCCTCGCCTGTTCACGCGGCGTCGCCAGCGGACAAGCACGCGGCCATGCCTGCCAGCACGGGGCTCCCGTGGTCGGCCGTCTCGTTCATCGCGAGTCGCGACGGCGCCGACCTGAGCGGATGGTGGTTCGAGGGCCGGCCGGACATGCCGGTGCTCGTATTGTTCGATCGCGGCCGCGGCAGCATGGGCGATCTGCTCCCGGTGGTCGGTGAGTTCGCCGCGCGCGGCTTCACCGTCATGACCTTCGACTACCGGGACTTCGGCCCGGCGGGTCCGGGTGCCGTGGACTCATTGCAACAGCTCGCGTTCGCTTCGCGCTGGGTCAACGACGCCGAGGGCGCACTTCAGTTCGCGCGCTCAAAGGCCAACAAGCGTCCGGTGTTCGCCTGGGGGCAGGATCTGGGTGGCTCGGTCGCGGTGGCCGCTGCGTCACGCGATCGCTTGAATGCCGACGCGGTCGCGTGCGAAGGGTTGTTCCGCACGCTCAACGAACTGCTCCGTAGCAGCGGCCTGCAACAGGTCACCGGCGCCGCGGAACGCCACCGCTTCCTGGTCGAGACCAGTGACGAGCCGGGCAGTGCGATCAGCAACCTGATGGTGCCGCTGCATGTGATCATCGCGGGGAAGGACGAAGTCTCCCCGGCGGTGGTGACGCAGGACGTCGTGCGACGAAGCCTGTCGCGCATCGACCGCTGGATACTGCCCGAGGCCACGCATGACGGCGTCGAGAACACCGTGGGCTATTACGACCGCTTGTCGGCCTGGTTCCTGCGCATCGCCGGAATGATCAAGGCGGCTGCCGCAGCCGCCCCCGCGCCCGAGGTGAAGTGACCCCGTGACTCGTGCGTGAGCCGTCCGCATTCTCGAAGCGTGACGGGCCCGACACCGTTAAGGCGTCGGGCCCGTTCGCATGTACGCCCAGCATGGGCGCTGACTTGGAGGTGGAAGTCCTCCGAGGACTTGGTCACAGGGACTCAAGGGAACCGCAAGGGCGGAAGCGCGAGCGACCGTCCGAAGGAAGCGGGAAACGAACTGGCGGGCCGACGAACAGAAACCGGATACGAGGCGGTGTCGAGCAGGGTGAGCGGGCATGTGACCGCGAAACTCTCGTGACCAAAACTCGGCAGCGTAAATCCGGCGGTCGCGACGGGACGGTCAGCGAACTTATCTGGGGAGACCTCGCCTCACACCTGAAAGGGCGACGCGGCCGCGAGCCGCGGAGCGAGGAGTCAGCCGAGGCCGTAGTAGCGCACCGCGAGGTGAGCGAAGGGCCGAACGATGGAGGAGCAGTACGAACGTGAGACACGGAAGGGCCATGCGCCAGAAGACCGTCGAACAGATGGAGCTCGCACTGGAGGCACGGGGTGAATCCCCTCATGGCCAGCGCAGCGGCGAAGCCCCGACGACGTCGCACGGAGACGGCGGCTCAGGAGGCGACCGCCTGTTGATGGAGCGGGTGGTCGAACGCACGAACGCGCTCGCGGCGCTGAAGCGTGTGAAGCAGAACAAGGGCGGTCCCGGTGTGGACGGGATGACCGTGGGTGAACTGTCGGCATATCTGGTGACGCACTGGGAAGGCATCCGCGAGCAACTGCTCGCAGGCACCTACCAGCCGCAACCGGTGAGACGACACGACATCCCCAAGCCCGGCGGGGGGACGAGGCAACTCGGCATCCCGACGGTGCTGGACCGGTTCATCCAGCAGTGCCTGCTTCAGGTACTGCAACCGCAGTTCGACCCGACGTTCTCCGAGCACAGCCACGGCTTCCGACCGGGGCGCAGCGCGCATGATGCAGTGCGTTCGGCGCAACGCTACATCCAGTCGGACCTGCGCTGGGTGGCCGACGTGGACCTGGCGAAGTTCTTCGACCGGGTGAACCACGACGTGCTGATGGAACGACTGTCGAGACGGATCGCGGACGGACGCGCACTACGACTGATCCGCCGCTACCTCGTGGCCGGAGTACTGGCCGACGGCGTGACGGTGGAGCGACACGAGGGCACG
>JANNWR010000246.1:0-14675 GCA_031408715.1 bacterium | reverse complement strand
GTGACGCGGCGCGTGTTGAGCCCGTGCACCTGGAAGGTGCCATCCGGCACGCCGACGATGTCGTCGCGCCCGACGCCCGGCAGGATGTCGAGGAACTCCGAGTTGTGCACGCCATTCGAGCCGGAGACGTCGTCCTTGCTGCGCAGGCGCGCGGAGCCACGGTCATCGGGATTCGCGAGCTGGTGGAACGGGAACTCGTTCGCGGCGTAAGTGTGGTTCGGGCCACCGACATCGAACATGCCATTGGCGCCCGGATTCAACTGGTTGGTGATGCGCGTATCGGCACCCGCCTGGAAGTGGCACGACGCGCACGCGGTCTGGCCATCGCCGCCGACCTGCAGGTCCCAGAACAGCGCCTTGCCGAGCGCGATCGCGGCGGCCTTGTCGACGACATATTTCCCGAGGTCCTGTGGGAGCGGAACGCTCACCGACTTCAGGGAGGGCGGCGGAACGGGGGCGGGGTGGGGTGGCGGCTGGGCGGTCACCTTGAGGGAGACGGCCTGGAGCGCGATCAGGACGGTCAATCCGAGCGCGAAAGCGGGCAGCATTCTTCGCATGGCATTCCTCATGAGCACCCCGGCAGGCAAGCCGAGGCGGGAGAGAGAGTTGGCAGGGCCAGCCGTGCTTGCGCACGGGGTGGGGAGGCCTGCCACTGGAGAGAGAGTTCCAGTGCGGCATCGCCGGCGGTGCCGATCCGCTGGCGGGTGCTGAGGTCAGCTTCGCGGTCCTTCGTGCCGCGGTTCAGGAGTGGGGGACGCCCCTCGGCGGGAGCGGGTGACGAAGCGAGTTCATGGCGCGACCCCGAACGGAGCAAGGAGGAGGTCCTCCATGTTTCCGCACCGCATCGCACTGTGACCCAGGGTGGCGGGAGCACTGATGTTCCCACCGGCCCCGGGCAGAGAGAAGGGCGCCAGATTGATGAGTTCGACCCGTTCGAGTGCGCGCTCGTCCTGAGAGATCCGAGAGCGGCACGCTCGTACGACTCAGGCGGAGTATCCATACGGAGCACGCGCGAGTCATGGAGAATCTTGCTCAGCAGGCGGCGGCGTGTACGAATGTTGATGGCACTGAATGAGAGCACAGTGTGGCCATACTTTGGGGGCGCACGCGCGATCCGATGTCACGCCAAGAGGTCGTCACCCGCGGTCATGCGGTCAATGTGACCACACGGGAATACGGCACTGGCGCGACCACTTCAGGGCCTGATGAGTTCCGGCTCGCCCTGCCATCCGCCGGGACAGCAACGTGACTGCGCTCGCTTCAGCGCGGCGGAGGCGGCCCGCCGGGCGGTGACGCATTCGCCGCGGCCTGCGCCGCTCCGGCGTCGATCAGCGCCTGCTGCAGTTCGGGAGAACCCACGAACAACTCGCGCGGGAACTTGCGGTAGCGCGCGATGGCATCGAACAGGTTGTTGGGCTGCTGCGTGTAGGAATCCCAGCCGGCACGGTATTGCAGCCATGGTTCGCGGTCGCGGTTGATGTGCGCGCCATCCGTCCACGCAGTGAGGTCTTGAGCGCGGCCCAGATAGCTCGACAACAGTTCGAGCGCCGAGCGGTAGCCGACCCCGAGCATCGACTCGTTCACCTGCGCCATGCCGGGTTGTCCGGTGCGCTCGCGCAGTGCCGCGAGGTCGACCCGGGTGGGCTGTTCCGTGCCGAGCATGACCATGTCGAAGCCCGCGCCACGGTTGATGCCCGCCCACGCCGTGCCGTTCGGGAACACCTGGAAGAACGTCGCGAGCTCGCTCTTCACGGCGTCCTCGCTGGCCTGGTAGACGGGCACCCACTGCGACACGACGCCGCCCGGGTTGAGGATCCGTCGCACCAGACGGTAATAGTCGGCGCTGTAAAGCGCGGCCGAGCCCGCGACCCACGGATGGATGGGGTCCGATGTCACGATGTCGAACTTCTCTTTCGTGGTGAGCACGAAGTGGCGTGCGTCGTCGTAGACGACTTCGACGCGCGGGTCGCTGAGCACCGCATGATTCTCCTCCGAGAAATACGGCGTCACGTGTTGCGGGACCATCGGCTCGATCTCGCAGATGACGATGCGCCGGATGCTCGGGTAGGGGACGAACGATCCCGCGGTCACTCCCGCGCCGCAGCCCACGATGAGCACCGACTTGGGCTCGGGATGCACGAGCGCTGGCAGGTGGCCGAGCAGGCGCTGGAGTCGCATGTCGATGTACGAGCTCGAAGCCTCGATCTTGCCGCTGACGTGGAACACGCGCACCCCGTCCTTCTCGGACACGGCCACCGACTCCGTCAGACCCTCGCCCATGAACTGGATCAAAGGGTCCTTGCCGGCCTCCCGCGGAGCGCCCGGCGAGTTGAGCCGGAACGTGGCGAAGCGGCCGAGCGCGACCAGCGCCTGGGGCAGTGGCGGCAGCCGCCATGCCAGCAGCACCGCGATCGCCAGCGCACCGGCCAGCGCGGACGAGCGTGCGAGCGCGACGCCACCTCCGCCGCGCCACGCGGCGGGTGCCAATAGCAGGCCCCCCGCGAACGCCGCGAGCACGACCAGCAGGCGTTGCTCGCCATGACTTCCGAAGACCGGCAGCAGGAACGTGAAGGCCAGCGCGCCGATGATCGCGCCGAGCGTGTTCGCCGCGTAGACACTCGCGACGACACGTCCCGGATCGGTGTCACGGCGGGTCGCAGCCGCGATGGCGAGCGGGAAGCAGGCCCCCCACAGCACGGTGGGTGGCAGGAGCGCCCAAGCACAGCGCGCCAGGTCGAGCTGGAACGTGATCCACGGGTCGTTCGACAGATTGAAGTTGATCGGCCACCACGGTAGCGAGCGGTTCACGGCGTACGCCGACCATGCCACGGCCGCGGCGAGCAGCAACTGGCAGTAGCCGAGCTCGCGCCGGGAGTCACGGCTCGAGTGCGCCAGCATCGAACCCGCGCTGCTGCCGAGCCCGAGCCCGAACAGGAACACCGCCAGGATGATCGAGAACGTGTACACCGTCGCGCCCAGCAGCAATGCCAGGACGCGCGTCCACACCACCTGACCGCCGAGTGAGCACAGCCCCGAGATCGCGGTGACGACATGCACGGTGCTCCAGCGCACGGGCGTCGTGTCCGTGGGCATGATTCCGGGTTCGGGTGTATAGGCGGTGCGGCGCGCCAACGCCAGCGACACCACCCCGACCACGGTGTTGAGCCCGACCGCGACGAGCATCGCGACCACGAGGTCGTGGAAGCGCAGCAGGTGGAACCCAGCGAGCAGGCAACCCGCGATCGCGCCCAGCAGATTGCTGGTGTAAAGCGCTCCCAGACCCGCTGCACCACGCGGCGAAGCCTCGATCCAGCGCGCGATCGCCGGCAGCGTGGCGCCCATGAGCGCCGTGGGCGGCAGCAGGCACAGGCAGGCGACCAGTCCGCGCACGATGAGACCGCCCGCGCCCGCGCCGCCGCTGCCCCTGAGCAGATGGCCCACGACCGGGACCGCGAAGAACACCAGCGCCGACAGGACGCCGACGCCGAGTTCGAGCAGCGCGAAGACGCGCAAAGGGTGGTGCTGGCGCGAGACCCACCGTGGCAGCAGCAGGCTGCCGATGCCCATCCCGCCCATGTAGGTGCCGAGCAGGATGCCGAGCGAGACCGCCGAGGAGCCGACGACGAGTTCGAGTATCTGGAACCACAGCAGTTCGTGGATGAGGGCAGCCGCCCCACTGAACGCGAACAGCACGAGCAGGATCGCGAGCGGGCGGCTCGGTGTGAACGCCGGCTTGGACTCGGCCGGCTCGCTCATGCGCTCGGGCGGGGCCGGAGCCGGGCGCCGCGTCTGTTTCATGAAAGTTCTCCGGGCGTGGCAGCGTGCCGGGGCGGTCGGGGCGACCGCACGAACACAGGTCTCCGGTACGGAAGTGCGGCAAGGGTGGGCGAACAGCGAGCAGAGAGACTCGCAGAGCCGGGCCGTTGTTGCATCATCAATAATCGTGCGCGCGGGTGGGCTGGACGCCGGGGTCGTGACATTTCCGCGGGACTGGGCCCGGCGCGCTTGCCCCGTACGGTACTCACGCTGGTATTCTTGCCCACTCGAAGCCCGCCGTCCTCCATTCCCACCCGACCGAGATGCCCCATGCGCATGCTGACCCGGCGCAGCGCCTCCACCCGCGCGGCGCTTCGCTTTCTCATGGTTGCCCTCGCCCTGTTGTCGCTGGCGCTTTGTGCCGCGGCCCAGTCGTCCTCGCCATTCGGTTCGACCGCGCCGGGCGCACCGCCTGCCCGCGCACCGTTCGGCAGCGCGCCCGCCCCCGGCGTCCCCGCGCCTGCGCGCCCCGCCGCGCCCGCGCGTCCTGCGCCGGCCGCGATCGTCATCGCCCGGGTCGGCGGCCGCGAGATCACACAGTCACAGTTCGATGCCATCGCGATGCCCTATTTCGCGCGGCTGCGTTCCGAGATGGGCACCGGCTTCACCTCCGACGTCCAGAAACTGGCGCGCAAGAACGTCTTCGACGAGCTGGTGCGGCGCGAGTTGCTGGCACTGGAGGTGCAGCGAACGGCGCTGCAAGTGTCCGATGACGAGGCCGAGGCCCTGCTCCAGTCCGATCCTTCGTTGCAGACCAACGGGCGCTTCGATCCCGCCAAACTGCGGGAGTTCAAGCGGAGTCCGCAGTCCAACTACGTGCAGATCCTGCCACGATTGCGCGAGACCGCAGCCGTGGCCCGGCTCGACCGACAGCTGCGCGAGCGCTTCCAGCCGTCGAGTGCCACGCTGCGCGCCGAGTACGAGAAGCGCAATACCACCGCGCGGTTTCGTTTCCTGGCGCTGCAGACGCGCGACATCGCGCTCGAGCCGGAAGCCAGCGAAGCGGACTGGCGGCACTACTACGACACGCATCACGCCGACTTCGTGCAGCGCTCGCGCCTGCACCTGCGCTGGCTGCGGTTGCCATTGCCTCCCGCTCTCGACAGCACGCGCGCCGAGGCTTCGGACCGCGCACTCGCACGGGCGCGGCTCCTGGCCGACTCGCTGCGCGCAGGTACCGTCGTCGACTCGCTGGTCCTGACACAGGACGCGGGCTGGATCGAGCGGGGCGCCCCCGTGCCAGGGCTCGGGCGAGCGCTCCCGCTTCTCGCCGCGGTCGCGCGCGCGGACTCGGCTCCGGGTGAGTCCGTGTTCGGACCGCTCGAACTCGACGACGGCATCGTGGTGGGCAAAGTGGTGGGCCGGCGCGCGGAACGCCTGCCGCCGTTCTCCGAGGTCGTGGGTGAAGCCAGACGGCGTGCGGACATCGAGCAGCGCCGTGTGGCGGCAGAAGCCGAACGGCGGGAGTGGTTCGATGCGCACCGCGAACGCTATCGCGGTACGCGCGCAAAACTGACACGCCTGACGCTCAAGATGGGTTCGTATCAAGGCCGCTCCATCCCGCCGGCCGAGATCGAGACCTGGTACCGCGAGCACGGCCGCAGCCTGTTCGGGGTCACCGACAGCTCCAAGTCGTGGCTGCCGCCGCTGAACGAAGAGCGCCGGCGCGAGGCCGGACGCAAGCTGGCCGAGGGGGAGCGCGATGCGTGGCTCACCCGGACCATGAACCAGCTGGCTGCCGGTCTGGCATCGTCGCGTGATGTCGCGGCACTGGCGCGCGCGAACGGTGCGGTCGCCGAGACCTTGTCGCTGGCGATCGGTTCACCGGCCGATTCACTGTTCCCGCCCGTGGTCGCGGACTCCATTCGTGTCACAGCCGCGGCGAGCGTGCGCCAGGTGCAGGGGCCGCGCGCGTGGGGAGCGTACTCGGCGGTGTGGCGGGTCGACTCCGCCGACACGGCCTTCACTCCCACATTCGAGGTCGCACGGCCGCGGATCGAGCCCGATTTCGCCGCGGAACACCGGCGCAAGGACGAAGCGGACGGCCGTGACTGGTACGCCCGCCATCACGACGACTATCCGGCCCCGACACGTTACGTGGTCGAGTACGTGAACGTGCCGGTGCCGCCAGCGGACTCGGTGCGCCTCGACGAAGCATCGTTGCGCGCGGAGTACGCACGCGATCCGGCTCGCCACCGGGAAGCCGAGCAAGTGCACGCGCGGCACCTGCTCATCTCGACTCGCGAGGGCGGACCCGGCGGCGACGCTCGTGCGGCGGCACGCGCCGACTCGTTGCTCGCTGCGATCCGGAAGGGTGCGGATTTCTTCGACCTGGCGCGGCGTTTCTCACAGGAGCCCGGTGCGAACAATTCGGGTGGCGACCTCGGCTGGTTCGGGCGCGGCCGTATGGTGCCGGAGTTCGAGCGCGCCGCATTCGCATTGAAGCCGGGCGAGATCAGTCCCGTGGTCAAGACGCAGTTCGGCTACCACATCATCATGATGGTGGAGCGCAGGGCGGAGCGCGTGAAGCCCTTCGACGAAGTGCGCGCCGACCTGCGCGCCTCGCTGGCCACGGCGCGTGCGGACACTCTAGCGCGTCGCGCGGCCGAGGCCATGCGTCGCAAGCTCGCGGCGACCGGGGACCCCGCACCATTGGCTGCGGCTCTCGGTGGTGTGAAGACGTCCGCTCCGTTCGCGACCGGGGAGTCGATCGGGGCCCCAGGTGCCGTGCCGGGGCTCGCGGAGAACCTGCCGGTGATGCCCGCCGGTCGCTGGGCGGGCAAGGTGTATCGCGCCGCGAACAGCTATGTCGTGGTGCGCCCGCTGCGCACCGAACCGCCTCGCGTCTCGGAGTTCGATGAGGTACGCGGGCGTGCGATCGAGGACGCGAAGAACGCGCGCCGGCGCGAGAAGCTTGCCATCAAGGTCGCCGCACTGCGTGCGGGACTCGCTGCGGGCGCCACCCTGGATTCGCTGGCCGCCCCGTATGGCGGACTCAAGGACAGCGGGCCGGTTCGTCGGGACTACGGGTTCATTCCCGGTCTCGGCCTCGAGCCTGGGCTCGTCGAACGGGCGTTCGCGGCACGCGAGGGCAGCGTGAGCGATACCGTGCAGACCGCGCAGGGCGTGGTGTGGTTCGAAGCCGTGAAACGCGAGCAGCCCGATGCGCGCGCCTACGCAGCTGCGGAGACCGCACTATCGCAGGAACTCCTGAAGCGTGATTTCGACGCCTGGGTGGAGGCCGCCAAGAAGACCGTGCGTGTCGAGATCCTGCGTCCGGAGTTCAAGTAGCCCCCAGCGCGGCGCGGCAGTCAGTGGGCGCCGGCCGCCGCGCTGGCCGGTACGGGCACCACCACACCACTCGCTGCGCACAGCTCGCGCAGGGGCGCCATCGTGCGAGACCACGGCGAGCTGCCCGCCTGGCGTTCGAGCTCGCGCGCCAGGCCGGTGGCGAGCGTCGGGTCCTGGGTGATCTCGAGCGCCACGCGCTCCTGTTTCATGCGGCCCCCGGACAGGATCGCGTAGCCTTGAGTGTCCGCCAGAAGGCCCAGCGCCCCGGTGCGCTTCACGTACAGCGCCGCGACGTCGTCCACGAACACGAGCGCCCAGTCCGGGTGCATGTCGAGCAGGTCGAGCAGCCCGTAGGTGCGCAGGTAGCTGCGGCTGAGGAGCGCGTAATCGAAGCGGTATTGCCCATCGAGCGCTGCCCAGCCCGAAGCACTGGTGAATGCCTTCTGATAGGCAAGGCGCACGGGCGCGGCCTTGTCCTCGGGATGGATATCGATGAACGGCAGCCGCGTGGAGTCCGGCCAGAAGCGCCATAACAGGTAGCCGCCCAGATAGAAATCGTTGATGCCGTGTCCGCGCACATCGTGCTGCTCCATGAAGTCGCAAGCCGCCACCGGATAACGGGTAGTATCGAACCCGAAGCCGAGCTTGTGCTCGAAGTGCTGCCATTCATAGAGCGGGAGCAAGATGCACAACGCGCTGGTCACCAGTGCGGCGGGCCACGCGGAGGCGGCGGTCGGCACGGCTCGGCGCGCGCGCCACCAGTCGTCGAAGTCGCGCGCGATCCACGGTGCGGCGAGCACGGCATAGGTGGCCACGAAGCGCGTACCCATGAATGCCAGCGTCGTGGCGAGCAAGGCCGTCCCGAGTTCCACCGGGTCGCGCCCGGCACGACGCCAGCGCCAGATCAGCAGGGCAGGCCAGCTGGCCATGAGCAGGGGCAGGCCATTCGACCAGTTGGCACGCCAGTCGAGTGGCTGAAGTTCCGAGATGCCGGACAACAGCGGGTCGTGACGGCCGAACAGTGCGAACGAGAACGGCCGCCACAGCGTGCGCCAGCCGAACGGATTCACGAACGACACCGCGAGGGCGGCCAGCACGACGCGTTCGAGGCCGGCTGCGCGCGCACGGCTCGCCGGATCGCCGCCGAATCGCGGCGCGAACGTGTGCAGTAGCAGCACCGCGAGCCCCAAGTACCACGACAGGTGCACGTTCGCCCACACCAGCGCGGTCGCGACCAGTGCGAGATCGCGCCAGCCCGGGCCGCGCCGGGTCGTGAGCAGCCAGATCTCGAACGCCAGCAGCATGGCCGCAAGTGTCTCGGGACGGACCTGCGAACGCTGGCGGTAGACCAGCGCGCACAGCACCAGCACGACGAGCGGCACGACGCTCCGCACGCCGAGCGCGCGCGCCGACTTCCACAGGAACACGAACACCGTGATCACGCTGAGCCAGCGCCAGACGACCAGGCCCGATGTGCCGCCGAACACCCAGAACGGCCAGATCAGCGCACTGAATCCCCATGACGGATTGTCGACTGGCACGCCGTGGTCGGGCCATGTCCAGATCTGGGTCATCGGGATGCGGTGCAACATCCACAGCGCCTTGCCGAACGTGAGGTGCTGCCAGAAGTCGTACTCGTACATCTGGAACGTCACCGACACGATCACGACCGCGAACGCGATGGCGATGGCGATGCGTTCCGGGGTGCGCCACGGGCCCGCAGGGGCAGTTGCGATGATGGCGCGCGGACGCGAAGCCGGTGCAGGCGTGTTCCGCTTCGGCCTCATGCGCGTGGGGTCTCCGGTCTCGTGGCGGCGTGCGATCGGGATGGCGGTCAGGCCGCTCCTCCAGCCATGGAATCATCCCCGGCGCGGTCTGGGAAGCGGAAGCTACCATGCGGCGAGGTTTGACCTGTGCGGCCCACGGGCCCATCGTCGCTCACGGCGGTCAGGTCACCCGACTTCCTCGGGACGGCGCCATGGGAGTGCATCGAATGCCTTGCACCGTTGTCGCGTCTTCGTTCATGCACCGTCGTGGCGCGGGCGCGCACTGGCGCCATGCCGATCTTCACGGGGCCGCGGCCGGAGTGGTGCGCGCGTGACTGGGATCGACCCGAAGGATCCGGTGAATCCGAGCGAGCCGAACAGATTCGGCGATCCGGACGACATCGAGTACGAACCGGGACTCGAACTCGGCCCCGAGCCCGTGCTCCTGCCGCTCGGCGAACGACTGCGGCTCGAGACGCGTGCCATGCACGACATCATCGAGAGCGTGGCGTCGTTCAACCGCTTGATCCTCATGCGCCTGGATCCGCTGCCGGACTCCGCGACCGCCGCGCAGCAGCGCCAGTACACGCGCGCCCGCGCGGACTATCGCGACACGTATCGCAAGTTCCTGCTCGCCACTTTCGCCTTCGAAGCATCGGTGCTGGCGAGCTTGAAGGAGAGCCCGGTTGATGCGACCGCACGCGCGCACATGGGCTATCCGCTCGAGGATCCGCCTTCGACCATCCTGCTGCGCGCCGACCTGACGGCTGCGTTCGGTGAGCCGGTCGCCCGCCGTGCGGTGCGCATGCCCTCTTTGCCCGTCATCCGCACCCTGCCCGAATGGGTCGGCACCGAGTACGTGCGTCTGGGTTCGCGCGAGGGCGCCCCGGTGATCGCCGCCGCGGTCGAACACAACCTCGGCTTCACGCGCGATCATGGCGCGAGCTATCTGGGCCGGCATGGGCTCGAAGCGCGCGCGCATCTCGACCGACTGGCCGAGTGGATCGATGTCCATGACTTCACGGGCGACGACGCGGATGCAGCGGTGAACGCCGCGATCCGCACCTACGAAGGCGTCGGCATCTGGCGCCGCATGTTCGATGCGATGACGCGCTGAGCGGCCCGGGGCTGGGGTAGTCCCAGCATGCGGGGTGGCGAAGGGCTTTGAGGTGGGGCTACAGTCGGCACGATGTGGAGGTCCTGCCGCTCGTCATCCTGGAGGCCCGCATGAGCCAAGCTGAGCCGAAGCCGTCCGCTGCCGCGAGCGGGCGCCCGTTCGTTCCCTACATCGCAGCCAGCACCGTGCTGCCCGAGTTCACGTGGCGCGCCGTGCTCATGGGCACGATCCTCGGCGCCATCTTCGGCGCGTCTTCTCTCTACCTGGTGCTCAAGGTCGGACTCACGGTGAGTGCGTCGATCCCGGTCGCGGTCATCTCGATGACGCTGTTCAAGATGCTGAAGGTGTTCGGGGTCAAGGACGCCAGCATCCTCGAGAACAACATCGCGCAGACCGCCGGTTCCGCGGGCGAGTCGATCGCGTTCGGTGTCGGCGTCACCATGCCGGCGATCATGATCCTCGGCTTCGACCTGGAACTCATGCGCGTCGCGCTGGTCTCGGTGATGGGAGCGCTGCTCGGCATCCTGATGATGATCCCGCTGCGCCGCGCGCTCATCGTCGCGCAGCACGGCAAGCTCAAGTACCCGGAAGGCACCGCTTGCGCCGAAGTACTGAAGGCTGGCGCATCGGTCGAGTCTGCCGCCGCTTCCTCAGCCGAGGCCAAAGCCGAAGCGCTCGCGATGGGCGCGCAGGGTGTGTCGGCACGCACCATCTTCACGGGCTTCGGTCTGGGCCTCGTGTACAAGACCGCGATGTCGGCGTTCCGGCTGTGGAAGGACACGCCCGAGAAGATCTTCAGTGCCCCGTTCAAGGCCGGCAGCATCTCGGCCGAGATCTCGCCCGAACTGCTGGGTGTCGGTTACATCATCGGGCCCCAGGTCTCGGCACTCATGGTCGGCGGCGGCATCCTCGCCTATCTGGTCCTGATCCCGATGATCAAGTTCTTCGGCGAAGGCATGACCGGCGTACTGCCTCCCGGAACGATCCCGATCTCCGAGATGAGCCCGGGCAAGATCCGTGGCGCGTACGTGCTGTACATCGGCGCGGGCGCGGTGGCGGCGGCCGGCATCATCAGCCTGTTCCGCTCGCTGCCGCTCATCGTGCATGGGCTTAAGGAAGGCCTGCGCGATGCCCGGGGCACCGCCAGCGCGATCACGGCCAACCGCACCGATCGGGATCTCGACTCGCGTTTCGTGTTCGGCGGCGTCGCGCTTCTCGTGGTGGCGATCCTGCTGTCGCCGACGCTGCACATGAACCTGTTGGGCGCGCTGCTCATCGTGGTGTTCGGCTTCCTGTTCGTCACGGTGTCGAGCCGGCTCACTGGCGAGATCGGTTCGTCGTCGAACCCGATCTCGGGAATGACCGTCGCGACGCTGCTGCTGACATGCTTGATCTTCCTGATGATCGGCTGGGTGGGTGCGTCGTGGTACGTCACGGCGCTGTCGGTGGGCGGCATCGTCTGCATCGCGGCCTCCAACGGCGGCACCACGTCACAGGATCTGAAGACCGGCTACCTGCTGGGTGCCACGCCGCGCCACCAGCAGGTCGCCATCCTGTTCGGCTCATTGCTGTCGGCGGTGCTGCTGGGCCCGATCCTGCTGAGCCTGAACGACACGGCCACGGTCTACCTGCCGGTGGGCCAGGTCGCGCCCGCGGGCATGCATGTCGACCCGGCCTCACTCACCCAGGCCAAGCGCGAGCACATCCGTGGCGTGCAGGCGCGCGACGATGCCGCGGAGTATTCGGTGTTTCACAAGACCGACGCCGAGGGCGCGCCGTCCGGCAAGTACCTGGTCGACGCCAATGGCGATGCCAAGTGGTTCGTCGATCCGGGTATCAACGGCATCTACACGCAGCGTCCCGACGGCAGCACAGTCAAGAAATTCGACGCACCCAAGGCCACGCTCATGAGCTACATCATCCGTGGCATCCTCGACCGCAAGCTGCCGTGGGCGCTGGTGTTGTTCGGCGTCATGATCGCGGTGATGCTCGAGCTGGTCGGCATCCCGTCGCTGGCGTTCGCCGTCGGTGTCTACCTGCCGATCTCGTCGTCGACGCCGATCTTCGTGGGCGGCGTCATCCGCTGGCTCGTCGATCGCGCGCGGCGCAAGGCGCTCGAACACAAGCAGATGTCGGAAGAACAGCTCGCGGCCGAGGGCGACAAGAGTCCGGGCGTGCTCATGGCCTCCGGCTACATCGCCGGTGGCGCGATCGCCGGCATCATCATCGCGTTCCTGGCCGGAGTGCTCACGGACTTCGACAACAAGGTGGCGCATTGGGCCGAGGCCGCCAATCCGTTCTTCGCCGGCGAGCGTTCGGACCTGCTGGCTCTGATCCCGTTTGCCGTCCTGACATACATCCTGTGGCTCGTGGGCCGCGAGAAGCTGCTCAGCGGCCGCAAGCAAGCCTGAGCCTTCGCCACTGTCGTCCCGCCAGCACCTGATCGGAGACTCGACATGTCCCAGAACCTCCAGAATCACCGGCAGTTCGTGCCACTGTTCCACTTCGTCACGTTCGGCTTGCTCGTGATGAACCTGATTCGCGCGCTGTGGGTGTTCCTGCCCGTGACGAGGGCGTCGTTCTACGATACCGGGCTCGCCGTCGGACTGGTGCTCCTGTGCTGGTACACGCGCGCGTTCCCGCTCACAGTGCAGGACCGTGTCATCCGGCTGGAGGAGCGCCTGCGGCTGCAGGCACTGGCGCCCGATCTGGCTCCCGCTTCGGGCAAGATCACACCGGCGCAGTGGACCGCGCTGCGGTTTGCGAGCGATGCCGAGTTCCCCGCGCTCGCGCGCCAAGTGCTCGACGGCAGACTCGTGAAGCCCGCCGACATCAAGAGCGCCATCAAGGACTGGCGGGCCGACCACCTGCGGGCCTGACCGAGCCGGGCAGTGTCGAGCGCGGTTCAACGCCAGCGGGCCGCTCCCTGTGATGGGAGCGGCCCTCTGCGTAACTATAAGGGTGCGGCTCAGTGCGCCTGATGCGAGTCGTGCTTGGAGACGATCTTGTCGAGCGGCTTGCCGATGATGAACAGCACCAGGCCTGCGACGACGCCGATCGCGGTCATGAGCGTGAAGAACTGTGCCTTGGGCCATATCTCGTAGAACGTGCCCAGATAGCCGGTCATGTAGTTGCCCATCATGTTGGCCAGGTACCACACGCCCATCATCATCGAGACCATGCGAACGGGCGCGACCTTGGTGACGAACGACAGCCCGATGGGTGACAGGTAGAGCTCGCCGAACGTGAAGATCAGCGTGCTCCCCGTCAGCCACATGACGCTGCGCTTGGTGTCCGGTGTAGCGAGTCCCTGTGCGGCCACGATCATCACGATGAAGCCGATGCCGAGGAGCACGCAGCCGAACGCCATCTTCGCCAAGCTCGACGGCTCGCGGTTGCGTGCCGCCTGCCAGGCCCACAAGCCGGTGAGCAGCGGAGTGAACAGGAAGATCATGAACGGGTTGAACGACTGGTACCACGTGGACGGCATCGTCCAGCCGAGGAACGTCCAGCGCGTGTTCTGGTCCGCCCACAACTGCAGTGTGTTGCCCTGCTGTTCGTACACGGCCCAGAACGCCGCGACGACGAAGCAGGCCGCGGCGATCGCACCGACGCGCAGCCACTCCTCGCGCGTCATCTTCTCCTTCACCTGCACGGCCTGCGCGCGGCGCTGCGCGAGCACGTCGGGGGCGAGGTACTTCTGGTTCATGATGTAGAAGATCAGGCCCAGCACCATGCCGACGCCGGCGGCGGCAAAACCGTAATGCCAGCCCTTCGTCTGCCCGAGCGTGCCACACACCAGCGGCGCCAGGAACGCGCCCAGGTTGACGCCCACATAGAAGATCGAGAACGCGCTGTCGCGCCGCTTGTCGCCGGGCGGGTACAACAGCCCGACTTGCGTGGAGATGTTCGGCTTGAAGCAGCCATTGCCCGCGATCAGGAACAGCATGGCGGGGAAGAACATCGTCTCGACGGCCATGAGGAAGTGGCCGATGGCCATGAGGATGCCGCCGACCACGACCGTGCGACGCTGGCCGAGCAACCGGTCGGCGATGAGCCCGCCAAGAATGGGCGTGCCGTAGACCAAGCTCGTGTAACAGCCATAGATCCAGCTCGACAGCGGCTGGGCCGTCCACGGCTTGTGAGTGACCGCTTCGTAGCACATGACCACGAACTTGAATCCGAAGACCTTGTCGGTGACTTCGGGATGCACGAACAGGTAGTTCACCATGTACAGCACGAGCAGCGCGCGCATGCCGTAGTAGGAGAAGCGTTCCCACATCTCGGTCAGGAACAGGACGAAGAGTCCCTTGGGATGGCCGAACAGCACCTCATCCATGGGACCGCCACGCGCGGTCGGGGTCGCAGTCGACATCGAACAGGCCTCCAGAGGACAGGGGTCACATCACGAAGCGTTGCGCAGCATAGCCGTGCCCGGGCCACGGAAGCCATGCCGGAATATGGCCCAGACGCCGGACGGGGGTGTTCCGGGGGCCGGGCGCCGAACCCCGAGAGGGCGTCCGGCATGGCAACGGAGCCAGCGGGCATGTAGCTTTGCGGGGACGATGCCCACCTGATCACCCCCGCCCGGGAGGCCACGCATGCCAGCCACCAGCCAACAGACTTCTGTGCTCGAGCGCTTCCTGCGCTACGTGCAGATCGACACCACCTCGGATCCTGCTTCC
>JANNWR010000245.1:0-5169 GCA_031408715.1 bacterium | reverse complement strand
GTCCGGCGACCATGCCGGATCGCGCTCGCGCACACCGGGCGTGTTCGTGAGGTTGCGCACGTCGCCCTTCTCGGCCGGCACGCTGAACAGGTCGCCGCGCGCCTCGATGACCGCGCGCTTGGCGGAAGGCGACAGGTCCATCGCACCCATCCAGTCGGCGACACTGCGGTATTCCGCGCGCGCCGCGGGCTTGTCGTCCGGCACGAGCACCGACAGCTTCGTCATGCTCCCGGACGCCAGGTCGAGCACCCACAGCCAGCCGCCGTTCTCGAACACGATGGCGTCCGAGCCGATGCTCGGCCACTTCACATCGTAGTCGGTGAACTTCGTGATCTGGCGCTGGGTTTTCGTATCGAGATCATACGCCCACAGATTCGCCGTCTTGCCGTTGCGATCCGAGCAGTAATACACCGTGCGCCCGTGGAACATGGGCCACTCGTCGGCGCCGTCCCAGTCCTTGGTGATGTTCTCGGACTTGTTCGCCTTCCAGTCATAGACCCAGATGTTCGGTGCGTTACCGCCCTTGTAGCGCTTCCATGTGCGCCGGTCGTAGGACGGCGACACGAACGCGATCTGCCCGGCATCGGCCGACAGGCTGGCGTAGCCGGCGGTCGGCAATGGCAGCAGGTCTTCGAGCCCGCCGGCCGCGGGCAGCTTGAAGAAGCGGTCGTAGCGCTGCATGTTGGACGCGCGCGACGAACGCATGAGTACCGACTTGCCGTCCGGGTACCACTCGGCCACGAGGTCGTTTCCCGGGTGGAACGTCAGTCGCTTGGGTTCGCCGCCGCTGACCGGGATCGTGTACGCGTCGGTGTTGCCATCGTACTCACCCGTGAACGCCACCGTGTTGCCATCGGGCGACAGCTTGGGGAACACCTCGAGCCCCTCGTGTGAGGTCAGCCGCTGCGCGGTGCCGCCCGTGCGGGTGACCGTCCACAGGTCGCCGGCATACACGAACACGATGCGGTCGCCCTGGATGTCGGGCATGCGCATGAGCCGGCATTCCTCGAGCGCGGCAGCCGGTGAGGGCAGCGCTCCGGCCAGCGTGAAACAGGCAGCGCAGGCAGCCAGTCGGGCGAAGGTGCGGCGGATCGAGCGGGGGATCATGAGTGTGCAGCCTCCGTGCAGGGGTCGGGGTGAGTTTGCGAGCGCCGCAGTCTCGGGAGTGTCGTGGGGCCGGTCAAGCACTGCGTTCCCAGTGCCGTGGAACAGCTCCCGGGCGGGTGGGTCGAATGCCTCAAGTGCTTGCCGGCAAAGGCCGATAACCGCGCGCATGGGGCCTGGTCGAGCCCTGCCACGGAGGGCCTTGCAGCATGCACGATGATTCCCGCGGAGACGGCGCCGCGGCGCGGCGCGATGACGCGCCCTGGGCGGCATCGTCCCCGGGCTGGGACGACCCCTTGATGGAGAAGCCGGCGCAGCTGCGCGATGCTGCGCAACGGCGCGATCCGGCGGACCTCCGCGTGCTCCCGCCCCCCGGCGCCGATCAGGACTCGCTGTCGTTCGCCTCGCTGAGCGACCCGGATCCCGAATCGGGCGAGGGTGGACCAGGATCCGATTCGCTGCGCGCTGTCGACCCCGCGCTCAAGGAGGCCGGGATCTGGCTGTCGATGTTCTCGCGCACGCTCAAGACCTGCCGGCTCTACGACGCCAGCAATCCCACGGTGAGCCGGTTCCGCGAGGAGTTGGCGGGCGCCCTCGACCGCCTGCTGGCGACGCACGGCACCGTGACGTATCGCTTCTCGGCCGACGATGTGACGTGCGAGGGCCAGTCGGTCTACAGCGCGCGCACGCGCGAGGACAATCTGGCGTTCGCCTTCTATCGCGATGGCGTGCGCGGACTGACGTTCCAACCCGGTGCGGATGAACGCGAGTTGAACGCCCTGACCGATGCCATGCTCAGTGTGACCGGCCAGAACCTCGATGGCGATGACCTGGTGACGCTGCTGTGGGAAGCCAACCTCCGGCACATCGACATCGACTACATCCCCGCCGAGGGCGAGACCGGTAGCGGCGATGACGCGGCCACGAGTCAGCCCGAGGACGGCGCCGGCCCGCTCTTGCCATGGCCGACGACGGATGCCGCCAAGGACGAGCCGGGTACGACCGCCACGGGCGCGGGAGCCAGCGACGTGTCACCGGGCCCGGAGCGTTCCGAGGACTGGGCGCTTGGCGAAGTCACTCAGGAGGTCGAGGCCACGTTCGCGGAGCTCGATTTCATGGCGCCCACCGAGGCGCGCCGCTTCCTCGACGAATACGCCGCCGAACGCCGCGTGCCACCCGCCACCGCCGCTCTAGCGATCGCACATGCCTGCCTGCACACCGAGATCACCGATGACGACCGCAAGGAGATGGCGCGCTTCCTGCCGCGCATCCTGCGCGCCGCCATGACGTCCGGTGCATGGGCGGACGCACGCGAAGCGCTGCGATTGGTGCGCGATGCGAACACGGGCGAATGGTCGGAAGAGACGTTCACACAAGAAGTGCTGCAGCCGGTGAGCATCACGCGCACGGTCGAGAAGCTCGACACCCAGGGTCCGGCCTCGGTGGCGGAGTTCCTGGCGCTCGCGCACGATCTGGGTGCGGCCACGCTCGATTGGCTCACGCTGACGCTGTCGGAGAGCCAGGCGCGCATGACGCGCCAGTTGGTCGCGGAAGCCATCGCGCTGCGCGTGCAGGACGATCCGACAAAGTTGTCGCCATGGCTCAACGATCCGCGCTGGTACGTGGTGCGCAACGTCGTGCACATCCTGGGCTGGATCAGCGGGCCCGCCGTGGTGCCGCTGCTGCAGATCGCGGTGCGCTACCCCGACCCGCGCGTGACGGCCGAAGTTGTGACGTCGCTGCAGGGCGTCGAGTTGCGGTTGGCGCGGCCGGTACTGATCCGGGCACTCGAGAGCGCGGACACCAAGTTGTTCTGCCAGATCCTGCAACAGCTGTCAGCCGCCCGGGACCCGGCCGTGGCGCGCTACGTGACGGCGTTCATCGCGCAGGACAAGTTCCTGCAGCGCCACATCGAAGAGCGCCGTTCGATCTACGCCGCCATCGCCAGCACCGGCGGCGAGGAGGTGGTGCCCGAACTGGACGCCGCCATGAACGGCGGCAACTGGTTCGATCGCGAGCAGGAGGTGCATCGCCACGCGGTGGCGCGCTGCCTGGCGCGCATCGGCACGCCCGCGGCATTGCGGGCACTGGAAGCCGGCACGCAATCGCGTCGCGCACCGGTGCGCCAGGCGTGTGTCGCGGCGCTGCAGTCACGGATGGCAGCATGAGCGCGGGCCGCATGCATCACGGCACGGCGGCCACCGCCGAACGGAGACCGCGGTGAGCGAGCTCACTCCCAACGAACGCGGCGACGCGCAGAAACTGTCCGAGCTTGGAGCATCGCTCGTGCAGCGCATCGTCGCGCTCATGCGCACCGCGCGCACCTACGATGTGTCGAACATGGCATTCCAGCGTCAGATGCAGGAGTTCATCGGCGTGCTGCGCCAGTTGCTCGACGAAGAGGACGAAGTCACGCTGGTCGCGGTCGCCGACTATTTCTACCTGAATGGCGTACGCGTGAAGGTCAGCACCGCGCTCATGGGTCCGTACCACACACTGCTCGCCGACTTCGAGCGTCGTCAGACCGGCGGGCTGCGCTTCCTGCAGGGCGTCAATGAAGCCGAGGTCGAGCGTTTCTTCCAGATCTTCCTGGCCGCCGAGGATCCTGCGCTCGCGCCCACATTGCCTGAAACGGTCGACGCCGCCTCGGTACACAACATCGTGCCGCTGCCCGCCGCGCATATGGATCCGGAGGATCTCGCGCGCGAACTGGACGGCCTGCCCAAGCCGCAGGCGGAGCGCGCCAAGTCCCGTCAGGTGTTCTGGCGCGCCATGGTCGGTACGCGCAAGATCGTGTTGCGCGCACGGCAGACCGGCCGGCCCGATCTGCGGCACGCCAAGCGTGTCGTGCAGCCGATCGTCGACAGCGTCCTCAAGAGTGAGTACTCGCTGGTCGGGCTCACCGCGCTCAAGGACCACGACGAATACACTTATGCGCATTGTGTGAATGTGGCGGTGCTGTCGGTGGGCATGGGGCAGGCGATCGGCCTGCCGCGTCAGGCACTCGCGGATCTCGGCGTGTCAGGGTTGCTGCACGACCTCGGCAAGATGCTCGTGAGTGGCGCCGTGTTGCGCAAGGCCGGCGCACTGACCAGTGACGAGTGGATGCAGATGCGCCGCCACCCGATCGAGGGTGCCAAGATGGTGGCGCGCATGCCCGGTCTGTCGCAGGTCATGATCGACTCGATGCGCGCCTGTCTCGAGCACCACATGAACTACAACCGCACCGGATACCCCGACACGTCCGTGGACTGGGGCCAGGCGACGCTGTCGCGCATCGTGGCGATGGCCGATTGCTTCGACGCCATCACCGCGCATCGTGCGTACTACACGCGTCCGCGCACGGCGTTCGAGGGGCTGCAAGTCCTGATGGGCCCGAACCGCGTGAACT
The DNA here is from genome assembly GCA_031408715.1 of bacterium. Taxonomy (GTDB): domain Bacteria; phylum Eisenbacteria; class RBG-16-71-46; order RBG-16-71-46; family RBG-16-71-46; genus JAIOPA01. The sequence goes on along the minus strand of JANNWR010000245.1, from coordinate 674 downwards.
TCGATCCCGCGGTGCTGTGGGCGCTCATCAAGACGGTCGGTTTGTATCCCGCGGGCACGGTGATGCAGACCACCAGCGGCCACGTCGTGCTCGCGATGACTCCGAACCCCGACGACGTCACGCGTCCGAGCTGCCGGGTCCTGCTCGGGCCCGACGGCAGCGCCCCCGCCGAGGGCACCGCCGACTTGTGGGAGCCCATGCCCGCCACGGAGTCCGTGGTGAAGGTGCTTCCGCCCGAGGAACACAAGACGAATACCGAGCAGCTGCTGGCGGCCTGATCCGGGCGATTGCGATTGGTCGCGTCCAGGGCGGGTTTCGAGTGGCGTGCGACTGCGACGGCATTGCGTTCCGGACGGCGTTGCGTTCCGGACGGCCCGGGCACGAGACGGGTCGTGCAGCTTCAGCTCTCAGCTTGCACAGGCAGCATGCGATGCGCGGGTGCGCGTCCCAGCTTCTGGAGCGCGGCGCGGACGCGATCTTTGGCACTCGCGCCGGGCATGTGCGCGGTGATCTCGACGCCTCGGCGTGCTTCGGCGAGTGAGAAGCGCAGCGTGCGGAGCGCTGCGATGATGTCGGCGCACACGGACTCGTTCGCGTCGCGCGACGTGTTCAGTGCCGCCAGTGCGTGGGCGTCGTCGGCCGAGGTCATGTCGCGCGGCGTGCTGGGTGCCACG
>JANNWR010000244.1:0-5448 GCA_031408715.1 bacterium | reverse complement strand
TCACGCCCAGCGCACTCGCCTGTCGCGACGCCCTCCCAGGGACCCTCGGACAAGCGCAGCAAGAAAAAGCAGAAGCGCGAGCGCGAACGCCAGGCGCGTGCCGCCCAGCAGGCAGGCGCCTCCAGCACCGTCGCGCCGAGCGCCAGCGCTGCCAAGCCTCTGCACACGCCTTCCGCACCTGCGCAGCCGACGCCGGCTCCCGCGAGTGTCAGTCCGCCCGTTCCTACCAAGAACGAGCGCCGTGCGATGGCGCCCGACGCGGCCGCCGCGCAGCAGCCGGTCACGCCAGCGTCTGGCGCCCCCGCGCCGAGCACCTGGAACAGCGGCCCGCGTTCCCCGCGCCACACCAACAAGTTCGTGCAGGCCGCCGTGCCACTGATGCTCATGGTCGGCGTGGCCGCCGTGGCGATCTTCGCCAGCACGCGCACGGGCTTCGAGCAGAACCGTCCGCGCACACAGTCTGCCGGCATCACACCGGTGGTGCCGGAGTCCTCATATACGGCGCCAACGGCGCCGTCACCGGCGCCACAGGCGCCGGTCGCTGCGCCAGCAGCCCCAGCAAAATATTGCCTTGCCGTAGGCACATACCTGTTCAGCGATCGCGCGCACGTCAAAGCCAAGCAGCTCACGAAGCGCACGCGCATGAAGGCATGGGTCGAGACGACAAGGGCCGACGGCTCGAACTCGTATCGCATCCTGATCGGCGGGTTCGCCACCGAATCCGAAGCCGAGCGCGCCGCCGACCGCCTCCTGGGCCGCGGCCTCGTGACCGAAGCGCTGGTGGAGATACTGCCGAACGCTGGCCGCGCGAAGCGCCAGTAGCCCGAAGGGCCCACCGCGCGTCAGCGCCAGTCGCCCGAAGGGCCAGCCGCGCGAAGCGCGGCCCTGAAAAACCCCAGCCGCGCGCAGCGCGGCCATGCCACTAGCCCAACCACTCACTCCTGCGCCATATTCCCCGCATGCCCCCTACCTCCCAGACCCACGTCGTCTTCGGCGCCGGCCAGATCGGCGCGCCGTTGGCCCAGATGCTCGCCAAGCGCGGCCACAACGTCCGCATGATCCGCCGCTCGCCCGGCACCGCGCCGCACGGCGTACAACTGCGCACCGGCGATGCCGGTGATGCCACGTTCGTCGCCGAAGCCACCAGCGGCGCCAGCGTGTTGTATCACTGCATGAACCCGGAGTACTCGACCGCCGCCTGGGCGCGCGAACTGCCGCGCTTGCGCGAGTCCATGCGCACGGCGGCCGCCCAGCACGGCGCACGTATCGTCCTGCTCGACAACCTGTACATGCTCGGCCGCCCGCGCGGCACGCTCTTGAGCGAAACCTCGCCGATCGACCCGTGCAGCAAGAAGGGCGAGATCCGCGCGCGCGAATGGCAAGCATGGCTCGACGCGCACCGCGCGGGCGACGTGCGCGTCACGTGTGGCCGAGGCTCGGACTTCTATGGTCCGGGCGCGACGCAATCGTATTTTGGCGACTCGTTCATGCCCAAGGCATTGGGTAGCCATGTCGCGATGACGCTCACGCGTCTCGACACGCCGCATACTTATCACTACACCCATGACATAGCCGAAGGCCTCGCCACACTCGGCGAAGCCGGCGACGACGCCTACGGCCGCTGGTGGATGCTGCCCGCCGCCGAGGCCGAGAGCACGCAGGCCATGATCGATCGCCTGGGATCCGCGATGGGTCACGAGCTGAAAGTTCAGAGCATGCCGAGTGTTGCCATCAAGGGCCTGTCGCTCTTCATGCCTGTACTTCGCGAACTCGGCGAGATGGGCTATCAGTGGAGCGAACCGTTCGTCGCCGACGACCGCGCGTTTCGCAGAGTGTTCAAGGGCACGGCGACGTCACTCGACGACGGCGCACGCGCGATGGTCGAGTGGGCAAGAACACACTATGCGGCGCAGATGAAGGTGTAGGGCCCATCGCGCCGATAGGCGCCGCAGCCTCACGGACCCGCGCTTCCTTGAACAGACCTCGCCATCAAGTTTCGCAACCTCCAAACACCCCGCCCCGCCCTCACGTGTAACGTTCACTCCGCCCCCGCGACCCTGCCCCCGTCGCGGAGTCCCGCATGAGCGTGAGCTTGGTTTCACGGTCCTGGACCGTTCTCCCCTGCATCGCCGGTCTGCCCCCGGAGTCGCAGCCTGCTGCCGTGTGTCAGCTCGCCGACAGCCAGCTCCTCCATCGGCTCAGCGTCATTCACGCGCAGGGGCAGGTGAACACCGCCGAAGAACTCGTGCACATCATCGAGGTCCAGCGGCGCGGGCTCCATCGGACGACGGCGTGCTCATCGATGTACGTCTACTGCATCCGACATCTCCAGATGAGCAAGTCCGAGGCGTTCTGGAGGATCCGCGCGGCCCGGGTCGGGCGGCGATTCCCGTTCGTTCTCGAAGCGATCGCGGCGGGAAGGCTGAGCCTCACGGCGATCGCGATGCTGGCCCCGCATATCAAGAGCGCGAACGCTCGCGAGTTGACCGAAGCCGCTTCGCACCGATCCATCAAGGACCTCAAGCTCCTACTGGCGGAGCGCTTCCCGAGAGCGGACCGGCCCACGGTCATGCGGGCGATCATCCTCGCGGTCGCATCGAACTCGCTGCCACCCGCAGCGTCCCTGAGCGTCGCCGGCGCCGACACGACACTCGACGGGATACAGAACATGGACCTCCACGGCGAATGCAAAGGACCTGTCACGGAAGTGTTTTCGAAAACACTAGTCCCAACGGATTCGCAGCTCGACGGCGATGCGATGGGACCACTTCACTCGCACGACGCGGTTGCCGACATGCCCACAGACTCTGTGGCCAGCGCCGCCACGCACATCGCCTCCCAGATCGTCGCAACGCTCAGTTCGACCGATGCCCCCGTCGTGCCTCCGCAAGCCGTCCTGCTCGCCGTCTCACAAGTTCTCTCGCAAGCGGTCTCGGCCTCCGGCACACAGTCCGAACTCGACGCGATGGCGCGTGCCGACCTCTCGCCGCTCGCACGAGATCGTTGGTGCTGGCAGTTCACGGTCGATCAGGAATCGCAGGACCTCCTGGAACAGGCCATGTGCTTCTCGACCGCCGTCGGAACCGCGGCGGCTGCGCAAGAGGCGCTCAAGAACGCGCTGCGTTGCTACGTCGCCGAATGCCGCAAGCAGAAGTTCGCTCAGGTCGCCAACCCCCGGTCGCGGACGGGCCAATCCCACGGCCGTCACATCCCCGCCCACATCCAGCGCGCGGTCTCGGAACGCGACAACTACCAGTGCACGTTCCGAAGTGCCGACGGCACGAGGTGCGACGAAAAGCGTGCACTCGAGTTCGATCATGTGCGTCCCCTCGCAGCCGGAGGCGCGACGTCGATCGAGAACCTGCGCTTGCTCTGCCGGCCTCATAACGAACTCGAAGCCGAACGCGCATTCGGTGCCGATCATGTCGCCCGAAAGATCCACGAGTCGCGCATCCAAGCTCGCGCAGCGAGCTCAGCAAGACAACGCACCACCGCGCGTGGGTCCTGACAACCTGACCAACGCCAAGCCAAACGCGCATTCGGCGCCCGATCATGTCGCCCGGGGCATCCGCGAGCCGCGCATGCAAGCTCGCGCAGCGAGCTCCAGTCACACCCTGAGCATGCAAAACGCAACACCACACACGAGTCCTCGCTCCCGCGCGAGCGCACCGGCGGAGCGCTCGGCTTCCAGCCTTCTTCTGCCCTTCCGGTGACGCCACATCCCCTCAACCCTCGCCCCCCTCGCGCCGATAACCCGGGTGGGCCCGGGTGTGTGATTCCCTGGGGCCCAAGTCACCATCTACCTGGGACCACTCCGCCTTGTCCGTCGAACCTGAACCCAACGCTCCACGGCGCTTGTTCTTCATCGCCACCGCTCCCGCGCGCGCAGCCCTGGTGCCGCTGGAGCATGGCCTCGGCGCGCGCGCACCGTTCGTGTTGCTGACGGGCGACCCGGGTACAGGTCGCAGCATGCTGGCGCGTGAAGCACTGCGCCGGCGCGGGGATCGCATCTCCCCGATCCTGTTCCCGGATCCTGCACCGCCACCGGCGGAGTTGCTCGGCACGTTGCTCGTGCTATTCGGCGGCGGGCCGCCCAAGCCCGGGGCGATGGCGTTCGCGCTCACAGAGCGGCTCATGGACACGCTCGCCAATGTCACGACCGCGGGCCGCGTGGCCGTGGCGCTCATCGACGACGCCGAGCGCCTCACCGACGAGCATTTTCTGGAGTTGCATCGCATTGCTGACACAGCCGCCAAGCGTCAATGCCCGTTCGAGCTCCTGCTGGTGGGCGGCCCCAAACTGCCAGACCGCTTTGACGCGCCGCACATGGCGCTCGTGCGACAGCGCATCTCGGTGCGTTCGGCGCTGACGCGCTTCTCGCCCAACGATACGCGCGAGTATCTGCAATCGCGTTTGAATGCCGCCGGCGTGCCCTGCACGGGCATGTTCTCGCGCAAGGCGTCGCGCGATATTCATCAGATCACCGTGGGCACGGTGCGGTTGGTCGAAGCGCTCGCGGCCGAATCGCTGCGACGCGCCACGCGCGCAGGCAGCGGCACGGTATCGCCCGAGCACGTGCGTGCGGCGGACCACGCGCTGCGCACGGGCCGGCCGAGCGATGCGAACGACGCGCCGCCACCCAGTCAGGTGCGCGCGGCGGCGGTCGACATGGCGGCGAACACGCGCAGCGTGCCTAGCGTGGCCGAACCGCGGCATGCGCCGAGCCAGGGCACACGGCCGATGGGGCACTCGGCATCACCGGCGAAGCCGGCGGCGCCAGCCTCTATGCCCGCAGCCGCGACGCCCGTCGCGAACAAGCCCGGCAACGCCGCAGTTCCAGAGCACGTCGCGGAACCTCAGCCCCAGCACGCTCGCGATGACAAGCACAGCAGGACATCGCGCCCCGACAAACGTGCCCAAGCACTCGCGGCTGCGAACGCGAGGCCCGCGAACGCGGCGCCGCCGGTTGTCCCCGCGAGCACGGCCGCGTCGAGCGCGCCGCCAAGTGCCAGCACACCCGCCGGCGCACCCGACGCGCGGGCAAACGGTCCTGCGCCCAACACTTCGGTAGCGAACGTGAGCCCGCCCGCAGCCAGCAAGCCGTCCGGCATCCACGCACGCCCCATGAGCATGCCCGCGCATGACCCGGGCAGCATCGGCGCCTATCCGGGCTCCGACGACCCGCGCGTGCAGGAGTGGCTGGCGCGCTTCGGCGGCAAGGGTGTGCGCGTGGGCAGCGCGCCGCCGACCACTTACTCGCCGCAGGAGTACGCTGACTTCGGCTCCAATCGCATGGCCGATGCCGATGGTGTGGTCACACCGGCACGCCCGATCCGACGCGAAGCCGCGCCGGTGGCAACGCCGGCCACGTCGGCGGCAACGCCGGCCACGTCGGCGGCAACGCCGGCCACGTCGGCGGCAACGCCGGCCACGCCGGCAACACAAGTA
>JANNWR010000243.1:0-11069 GCA_031408715.1 bacterium | reverse complement strand
GACAGTTCGGGAATCTCGCGCCCCTGCTGATTCGCGAACACCGCCACGAAGTGCTGCGCGAGCGCGGGGATGTCCGCGCGCCGCTCTCGCAGAGGCGGGATCTCGACCGGGATCACGTTGAGCCGGTACCACAGGTCCTGTCGGAATCGGCCGTCCTCGATGTCCTGCATGAGGTCGCGGTTCGTGGCGGCGATGACTCGCACGCTCACCGCGATGGGCCGCCCTCCGCCCACGGGTGTGACGGTCCCCGTGGACAGCACGCGCAGCAGGGCGACCTGCTGTTGCACGGGCATCTCCCCGATCTCGTCCAGGAACAGCGTACCGCCGTCCGCTTCGACGAACCGTCCCGGTCGCGCCTTCACGCCGGATGCGACGTCGGACAGGATCCCGAACAACTCACTCTCGAGCAAAGTCGAGGTCAACGCGCCGCAGTTGACGGCCACGAACGGCTTGAGCGTCCGCGCGCCGGCATGATGCAGCATGCGCGCGACCAGTTCCTTGCCCGTGCCGTTCTCGCCCGAGATGAGCACGGTCGCGTCGGTGGCCGCGGCGCGCTCCACGACGGACATCACGCGTTGCAGCGCCAGACTGCCACCGATGATGTTGTGGGGGCGGTATCGCACGCTCGCGTCGCGGCGCAACGAAAGATTCTCGTCGAAGAGCTGTTCATAGTCGCGACGGGCGCGCGCCTGGCCGCGGCTGTTCTCGATCGCGACGGCGAGCAGCTCGGCGAAGCCCTCGAGCAATGTCCGTTCGGAGTCCCCGAACGCTTCGGCACGCCGGGAGTCGTCCAGGTACACGGCACCGACAAGGCGGGAACTCACGAACAGCGGCACGCACAGCACGGAACGCAACCCCAGCGTGACCATGCTGTGCGACAGCCTATCGCCCTCGGTGCGGGCATCCCGCAGCACCAGCGAACCACCAGTCTCGCGCACCCGGTGCACGACATCGCGGCTATAGGTGAGCGCGTGATCGCGGGTCTCGGCATCGACTGCACCGAACTCGACGACCGGCTGTAGTGTCACGTCCACGTCTTCATCTCCGTCGCTGCTCACGAGCAACAGCACGCCGCGCTCGGCGTCCAACTGCTCGACGGCCAGGCGCATGGCCTCGCGGGTCAGCTGTTCGAAGTCGCTCATGGAATCGAGCAGTCGGTTGACGGCCTGCAGCAGATCGCGGTCCCGGTGCATGCGCACGGTGGCCGGCGAATGGCGACGGTACCAATCGACCGCCAGCGCCAAGGCCTGCTCACGCCCGCGCCGGTCTCCGGTCAGGTCGTAGGCCTCGGCCGCCTCGCGGAGCCAGTCGTGCACGGGCAGCTGGCCGTCGAGTCCGCGCTGGATGGCGAGCCGGCTGCATTCGGCCGCCGCCCATGCCCGTTCTGCCGGAGCCGGCAAGCTCGCGAAGTTCGCGAGCGCCTCGCGGACGAGGGCCGTGGCGGCGGTGAGATCCGCAGCCATGAAACCGAGTTCGGCACGCAGGACCAACAGGTGCGCCTTCGCATACTCGCCGTGACGCGCGGCGAGCCACGCCGCGATCTCGGTGGCGTCCTGCTGGGCGCCGGGCAAGTCGCCCAGCCGAAGGCGGGCACGAGCGATGAGCACGCGCAGCACGCAAACGGTCGGGGAATCGAGTTCGGCATGCAGCTGCCAAGCCACCCGCCAGATCGCCGCCGCCTGTTTCCAGCGGCCGGCACGCGCGAGCAATGCACCACGCTCGATCGCGGACCAGCGCTGTTCGTATTCGCTGCGGTTGCGCGCTGCCCCTGCCGCTCCACGGCGCAGCCAGCGCATCGCCAGCTGCAGACGGCCACGGTCGCGGTGGAGGATCCCGAACATCCGGCACAAGGTCGGTTCGAGCACGCGTTGGTGACGCCGCACCCGGTCCAGGGTCGGGCGGGCACGCGCCAGCAGATGGCGATGATCCCCCATCAGGACGTTGATGACGTCGAGGTGGAGCTGTCCCAGGGCGGCTTGCCCCGGCAGGCCTTCTTCGAGAGCGATGCGAAGCAGGTGCTGCGCGAGGCCGCGAGCCTCCTGCCAGTGCCCGAGCTCGCTGCGGATCTGGATGAGCGTTTCGCAAAGCTCGAACTCGGCCAGGCGCGCTTGCAGCGAACGTGCTTCCGCAAGCGCGGAACTCGCGACCGTCTCGGCTTCGACCGAACGGTGAGTGGCGAGCAGGATCTGGGCGTGCACGGCCACGGCCCGCAGCCTCACGCCATCGCGAGGGGTGCGTTCGAGTTCGCGAATCGCGCGTTGGATGTCCTCGAGCGCGCGATCGATATGGCGGTTCTGCCAACGCAAACCACTCGCGCGCCCGAACAACGCCAGGCCGAGCGCCTCGGGATCCGCCGAGCGCTCCGCGAGCATGAAGGACTCCTCGAGCACTGCCAGGTTCTCGTCCATCTCGCCGCGCGCGACGTGCAGCGACGCCACGCTCTGGATGAGCATCGAGCGTTCACGGTCGGACATGGCCTGAGCGAGCGTCGTGCTCAACAACACTTCGAGTTCGGCGTGCTCGCCCGTGCGGAACAACGCGCCGGCCAACATCGTCTTCCAGTAGGACGCGCGCGGATCCAGGGGCGACCACTCGATCGCCTGTCGGAGGAACGACCGGGCCTCGCGATAGCGCCCGCGTTCCATCAGGAGCAGGCCCGCGCGCGCCGCCCAGTCCGGGGCCTGCTCGGGCACAGCCTGCGCCGCCAGGACAGCCGCCTCCTCGGTCAGGCGCAGATCCACGTGTTCGCGTAGTGACCTGTCGGCGGCATCCAGGGCGCGCACCGGCTCGCCGGCTCCGCGCCACAGACGGAAGCTCGAGTGAGCGGACAGCCCGGGCATCCCGGCGGCCTGACGATGGAGCGCCTCCCGTTCGGCCTCGGGCAGCCGATCGAGGACGGCACGGGCAAGAGCGGGAGCCTGGAACGCGAGTCGGCAGGCATCATCGACCGCGAGGATGCCCGAGGCGACGAGCGCATCGAGCGCGTCCGGACGCACGCGTGTGCCGAGCCGCAGGGCGTGCTCGTGCGACACGGGTTCGCCCCACACGGCCAGGACCGCGGCCGCCGCCAAGGCGTCCACGCTCAGCCCCTCGATCCGGCGCGAGCATGCCGCGGTGAAGTCGGTGGGCAGGTGCAGGCGATCCAGGACGTCACGGTCCAGCGTGATCCCGGATCCCGACTCCTCCAGTGCGCCGGAGCTCGCCGCCAAGCGCAGGGCCTCGACCGTGAGCCCCGGATGACCGCCACAATGCGACCAGAGTGCTTGCGCCAGACCCGGCGGGGGGGCTGCGCGCAGCCGTGCGGCGATCAGTTCGCTCGCTCCGTCGTTCGCGAGTGCACCGAGCAGCATGGATTCCGCGAGCCCGGACTCGATCCACACCGCGTGCTCCTCGTGCAGCGTGGCGGCGGCCGTGGCCCACATCCAGCGGAACGGCCCCTCGGCCGTCACCCACCGCTTCACGAGCGCGAAGGACTGGCCGTCGAGCTGTTCCAGGTCGTCGAGCATCACCAGCACATGGGTCGCGTGCTCACGCACGATCGAACCCCACTCCAGTCCGGCCCGTGCGACGAGCTCGACGTCGGTCGGCAGTTCGCCGCGTTCGAGTCGCGCACGCAGTTCGGCATGCGGGACATGCGGGCCCTGCACGGCCTCCGCCGCGGCTGCAAGACGCAGGAGCAGGGTCCGAGCGACTTCACCGTGCGCGATTCCCTGACGACACGTCAGCGAGATCACGGGACGCCCAGCGAGTTGGGCGCGCACGGTGAGTTCCCGGAGCAGGGTGCTCTTGCCGACGCCGGACTCACCCGTGAGCAGCACGAGCGGCACTCCCACGCTTCCCGAAGCGAGCCAGTGCTCAAGCCGGGCGAGTTCGCGACCCCGGCCGATGATCTGCTCGCTATCCAGCCGGTCCGTGAGCGAGCGCCGGCTCTGCGGGGCGAACTCGGCGAGCCAGCGCGACACGTCGTGGGCGCTTTCGGGCCTCGATTCGGGGGCACGCGCCAGCAGCCGCACCACGAGCTCGGCGAACGCGGGTGCGATGCCGTGCTCCTGGAGCGACAGCGCCGCCCACTGCGCATCGCGCGGCGGACGAACATTCGACGGAGATCCCGGTCCTCGCGCCACAGTGACCGCAAGCACGTACAGCGTGGCGCCGAAGCTGTAGAGGTCCGAAGCAACCGAGAGTGGCTGACCCTGCACCACTTCGGGGGCCGCGAACCCGGCCGTGCCGCGGTGCCCGGCGCGCTCACGATCGAGCAGGGCCGACAGTCCGAAATCCACGAGCCGCACCCCTGCCGGCGCCGACCCACTCGGACCGCTGGGAAGTACGAGCAGGTTCGAGGGCTTGATGTCCCCGTGTACGATGCCCGCGCCGTGCAACGCCTCGAGCCCCTCGCTCACTCGGGCGGCAACCTCGAACAACGCCGTTAGACCGGCGCCCACGAGCGCGGCATCGGCGGCCAGACCGGGCACGTAGTCCATGGTGTAGTAGGGCTGGTCGCCCCGAGCCGAGCCGAGCTCGTGCACACCCACGATCGCGGGATGGCGCAGTCGCGCCAGGACTTCGAACTCGCTCCGCAACGACTCGAGTTCAGCCGCCGCGAGCCTCACGGCGAGCCGCTTGAGTGCGCACTCGACCCCGGTGGTCAGGTCGAGCGCGAGCCACACATGCCCCATGCCGCCCTGACCGAGCGGCCGAACCAAAGCGTAGCGTCCGGCGAATCGCTCCATCGTCGATGCCCCTTGCGGGCGAACCCGGCAACACCACCCGTCGCGCCGATGCCCGCGCATGGTGGATTCATCCACGCTTTGCGGCTCACATCGGCGCGGCGTGACCGGCGCTGCATCGGGATCACCCCAGCGTAGGCGGCGCATCGTAGCGCGCACCACCGCTCCCGGGGAAGCCCGGAAGCACGGGATCCGGAACGAAACGGCCCCGGCAGGTCTCTCGACCCACCGGGGCTTCGTTCTCGACGTCGAATCAGGCTGCGGCGTTGACCGCTGTCGACAGTCCCATCGCGATGTTGCGGTTGAGGTCGATCAGCGGCTTGAGCTTGTCGGGTGCGGGCTCGGCCATGATCTCGAAAGTCCGCTTGTCGACGAACCCCGACAACCGGAGCAGGTCGCGGCGCAGTTCCGGGACCATCTCGTGATCCGGCTGCGACAGCTCGCACTGGAACAGGGTCCACAGGCGAAGGTTGTAACGCAGGGCCTCATCGAGCTGGACCGCGTGTTCCGGACCGTCCCAGGACTGCACGCACGCCTCGAGTTTGCGCGCCGCCTTGAACAGTGCGGTCGCTTCGAGTTCGCGGTTGGTGACGGCCGTCTTGGCACCGGCCTCGTAGGCATTGCCCGGATCATGTCGCATGAGACACAAGCTCCCGTTCGTGTTCGATGAGTCGGCGAGCATGGCGCAGGGCCTGGAACAGGCGGCCCGACTCCACCAGATCGTCGATGGCGCTCAGCAGCGGCCGGCAACTTGGAGCCGCGGCCACCACCTCTTCCTTGAGTTCGCGATAGGCCTCGGCGTACCAGCCCGGAGCACGGTCATCCACATACATGAGCTGGAGCGTGAGGTAGATCCGCTCGCACGGCGTGCGGACATCCTCCGGCCGCAGCACATCGGGCTCGCGCAGCACCGGCGTGTCGTTCTCGACGAACAACTCGGTGCGACTGGATCCATTCCGGATCACCGCACCGCCGATGATGACGCGCTCTCCCGCCTTCAGCTTGAGTCTCAACGCCATCGGGCACCTCCACAGTGGCGCAGCGCCCATCCTGGGCGTCCGTGCCTGTGAGCGAGACGGTCGGGGGCGGGCTCTCACCCGCCCCCGTCGCCTTGGACTTCCCGCTCTTCGTGAAACTTCTAGAAGAGACGGAGGATGCCCTGGTTCGCCTGCGAGGCGAGGCTCAGCGACGTGATGCCGAGCTGCTGACGCGTCTGCAGCGCCAGCATGTTCGCGCCTTCCTCGTTGGTGTCCGCTGCCGTCAGGTTGTCGGCACCTTCCGTCAGAGCGTTCACCATGTTGCTCGTGAACTCCTGGCGGGCCGTGACGACGCCCAGGTTCGACGCCAGCGTCTTGGCGCTTGCACGCATCGTGGTCAGCGCCGCGTCGAGCTGCGCCACCGAGGTATCGACATTCGCCGTGGCGGCCCACGCCGAAGGCGCAGCGGCGATTCCGAGACCAGCCGTGGCCGTGCCATCGAAGCCCACGATGTCCAGCGTGGAGCTGCCGCTCTCGTTGAACTCGACCGTCAGCGTGTCCGACGCCAACAGGTTCTTGCCCTTGTAGCCCGAGTCGGCCGCGATGTTGTCGATCTGGGTCATCAGATCGTCGAACTGCGTCGCCAGCGTGGCGCGATCCGTGACACCGGCGCTACGAGCCGACGCCGCGAGACCCTTCGCCTGCTCGATGAGCGACGTGATCGCCTTGATACCGGCATCCGCCGCCTTCACCGTCTGGATCGCCTCACCCATCGAGTCCTTGCGACCCGCGAGATCGTTCGCCCGGCTGCGGTGGTTCGCCGCAGCGAAGAACGCCGACGGATCGTCGACAGCACTGTTGACACGCAGACCCGTGGCGAGACGCTGCGAGGTGCGCGCCTGCAGCATGGCGGTCACCTGCAGATTCGAAAGGTTCTGGCGCATGCCGCCGGCGAGGTTGATATCGTTGACGCCCATTGCAGTTCCCCCTCCTAGGGTCCGTCTTCTTGATCCGGACTTCTGCCCGGGTCCGGCCACTTGCCGGCAGGACTATCGTCGTGCCCCGCCTGCGAAACTTGAGTGGGTCTGGGCGTCCGATCGCCGCCGGCGAGGGGCAGGCCAAAGCAGCGCGTGCGAATCGCAACTCCCGTGAGGCTCGCGCTACCCGGAAGCCGGCGTCGTGCGCGGTCCGTCGGCCGGACAAGCAGCGGACTGCCCCCCCAGTGTCCGGCGAAGCGATGCGATATGCATGGCACTGGGCACGGATCGTGAGTCGACATGGCTTCTCCAACGCACTCGATTCGCTTGGGGCGGGAAGCGGCAGGTTCCGAGCGCCCAGACTGGGGCGCCCAAACACAACGGCCACCCCGGGAGGAGTGGCCGTGCTGTGTTCGCACGCGCGAGCGTCGGCTCAGCGCATGTAGTCGACGATATTGAGTGACAGGGTGCGTTGGGCGACGACGTAAGCGCGCTCCAAGGCCTGCGTGGCCGCCTGCACCTTGAGCAGTGCCTCAGCCGGGTCCGCATCTGTGAGTTTCGACGCGCGATCGAGCAGGAGTCGCTGGCGGCTACCGAGTTGCGCCACGGTGTCGTCGATCTGGCGCTGACGCGAGCCCGTCTCGGCCTGGCCAGCGAGGAGTTCCTCCTCAGCCGCCGCCAGAGGAGCGATCCCGGCCGCGATCTGAGCCGGTGTACCAGACTGCATCGCCACGATGAGCTGGTCGAGACCCGAGAACGCGGCCGCGAAGATCGTCCCGGGGTGAGACGTCGTGATCCGCATGCTCTCGTCGATCTGCACATCGTGCACGACCTGACCGCCGACATACTGGCCATTGGCTTGGAACGGCGGAGTCGACAGCCCACCGCCGAAGATGCGCTCGCCACCGATGCGCGTGTTCGCCAGCGACACCAACTGGTCCTTGATGTAGCGCAACTCCTGGAATGCCGCGGAGCGCGTCGGGTCGGCAGGATCGTCGGCATTCACCCCGATGGCGAGCTTGCGGGCGCGAGCCAGCAGTTCGCGCGCCGACTCGAGCACGGTTGCCTCGGTGGACATTCGCGTGGTCGCCGAGATGGCATTGCGTTTGAACTGCTCCAGGTTCGCGATCTGACCCTGCATATGCATGGCCTGCTCGGCATCGACCGGGTCGTCGCTGATGCGCTCGATGCGCCTGCCGCTGGCGGCGTGGCGCTGCGCCTCGGCGAGACGCGACATGTTGCCGCGCAGTCCAGCCATCGTGTTCGTCTGGATCATGCGGTCGGAGATCCGCATCGGCAGCCTCCTCGGTCTTCAGGGTCCAGGGTCAGTATCGGGTGGTTCTGGAAGGACTTGAGCGCTTCGGGATACTCCCCAGGGAGAATCGGAGCCGAGCGAACGCACAGAGCGCACGGTCCCCGAGACCGACCGGCAGATTCTTCCGGAAAGCTGCTCGCGGGCTCATGTTATGTTCCGCCCGCCCGAGAATCCGTGTAGCGAGACAGCGTGGGGTTGCCTCGCGGAATGTGAGGGACCATGGTCATCCGCCCTTCGGATCCAGAGCCATCGCGTCGGCTCCCGGCTCCGGGCACCGAAGCCTCGCCGGCACCGCCTGCGATCCAGCGCGAGTCGAGATCCGCCGAGATCACCACACCCAAGCCATCGGCTGCAGACCAAGTCGTGGTCTCGAGTGCGGCCGACCAACTGCTCGAGCGCGTCGGTGAGACCTCTGCCGAAGCCCCCCAACTCTCGCCCGCGCGCGCCAAGGCCGTGCTCGACCGTCTCCGGACCGGCCACTACGACCGGCCCGAGGTCCTCGACCAGGTCGCGCGAAAGCTGCAGGCCGAGATCGACGGACCGGGCTCGGAGGGCTGAGTCATGCGCTGCCTGGTGGCGGACCGCTCCGCCACGTCGAGGGCGATGATGACACATGTCCTCCGGCGCGCCGCAGCCACCGACATCGTGTCCGCATGCTCGCTCGAGGAGGCCCTGGCGGCCTGCGAGACGGGATTCGAGCTCGTCGTCATCGATCGCGATCTCAGCTCGAGCCAAGGCTGGGAGTGGCTCGCCGAGTTGCGTGACAAGGCCTGCGCCGAGGGCCGGCTCATCGTCACCGGGACGCGCGTCTCGAGGGCCGAGGTCGAATCGCTGCGTGCGCTCGGTTGCGGCGCGTTCCTGCTCAAGCCACTCGATCCCGGAGTGCTGGCCGAACGCGTCACGATGCTGATGAGCGCGGACTCCACCCCGGAGAGTGGCGAAACCGGCGACGCTTCGGAGCCGCTGGCAGAGGCAGCCTGAACCCACGGCAGTGAAAGCGCACACTCGGGTGGTCGGCTGCTTTCAGGCGAACTGCCGCAAGATCGCGACCTGGTCCTCGATCTCGATCAACAGATCCGCCAGTTCCAACTCCGTGAAGTTGAGTCGCTCGATGGCCTCTTGCTCCATGATCGGCTGCGCCATGCGCTCGGCATCGCTCAGCGCCAAGTAGTTCGCCACGGCATCACCGGCCTGGACACGTGCCAGCAGGATCTCGCTCGAACCGGGCTTGGGATGATGATGACGCAGCGTGACCTCACACACCGGCTCCGGGATGCGCCACAACTGCAGCAGTTTGTGACCCAACTCGACATGCAGCGCCTCGAACAGCTCCTCCACCGCAGTCGGCGTCAACGGTTCGAGCAGGTTCTTCTCGCACTGGTCGAGCAGTTTCAACACGAGCGGCTTGCCGATGTCATGCAGCAGGCCCGCCAGATAGGCTTCCTCGGGATTGGTCTGGCCGAGCGCGAGCCGGCGCGTCGCGATCGCGGCGGTCAGCGACGTGCTCCACAACTCGTTCAGGCGCTGTGCCCGCAACGGGTTCTTGGAGACGAACGCGCCGCGTGTCGCGATCGTGGTCGCCAGACTGGCGACTTGCCGCATGCCGACTCGGCCCACGGCTTCATCAAGCTCGACCACCTGCTTGAGCCCGCCGTAGGCGACGGAATTGGCGAGCCGCAGCGTCGAAACGGCGATCGCCGGCTCGGTGGCGATGATCGCGGCCAGCGAGTGCGAATCCGCCCGGTCCTCGTCCGCCAGCAACTCCTGGAGTTGCAGCGTCACGCCTGGCACTGCGGGCAGGTGCACTTCGCCCCGCTGGACATAGGAGCGAAGCGTATCGGCCAGCGACTGCGACTTGGTCGGCGGGATCATCACAGGACTCCAGTCGTGCGGAGCTGCCCGGCGATCTCGCGGAGCTCTGCTGGTTTGCGTGTCCCCGTGCTGTGCGGGGCGTTGGCGACGATCTCGGCAAGTGTGGTCTGACCCGTGGTGGCTTTGAGCAGGCCGGCCTCCTCGAGCGTGAGGAACGCCGGCAGCGTGCGTGCCAGAACGCGCAGTTCTCGCGACGATGAACGACGCAGGATGGCGTCGCGGAAGTCATCATCCGGGAGCAGCACCTCGTGGATGCCCGTTCGGCCCTTGTAGCCCGTCCCCTGGCAGGCCGTGCAACCTGCCCCCTCGTGGAACGTCACACCCTCGAGGTCGGAGCGTTCGAGCCCCAGGAAGCGCAGGTCCTCTCGCGACACCGTCACCGGCTTCCGGCAGACCTGGCAGACGCGGCGCACGAGCCGCTGTGCGACCGTGCCGCACACCGTCGAAGCGACCAGGAACGGTTCGACGCCCATCTCGTTCAGTCGCACCGTGGAACCGACCGTGTCGTCGGCGTGGAACGTCGAGAACACCTTGTGCCCGGTGAGCGCGGCCTCGACGGCCATGCCAGCGGTGATCTTGTCGCGGATCTCGCCGACCACGATGATGTCGGGGTCTTGACGCACGATGGCGCGCAGCGAGTCCGCGAACGTCGGACCCGTCTTGCTATTGACCGAGCACTGCGTCACCCCCTGCAGCACGTACTCGACTGGATCTTCGCACGAGATCGCCTTGACGTTCGGGCCGTTCACGAAATCGACGAAGGAGTACAAGGTCGTGGTCTTGCCGCTGCTCGTGGGGCCGACCACCAGCAACAACCCCGATGACGTGCGGAGCGCGCCTTCGCGCATCGCCTGCAAGGTGCGCGGCTCCAGTCCAAGGTGTTCGAGCGCCAGTAGGCCGCGCTGCCGGTCGAGCAGGCGCATGACGATGGTCTCGCCGAACACCGAGACATAGCACGACACGCGCACGTCGACCTCGCGTCCGTCGACCTTGACGAAGAACCGGCCGTCCTGGTGCAGGCGCCGTTCCGCGATGTCCGCCCCGGCGAGCACTTTGATCCGGGATACGACCTGGGGCCCGAACGTCGCCGGCAGATCGGTGAGGTTCTGCAGCACGCCGTCGACACGGACGCGTACCCGGACGCGGCCTTCGAACGGCTCGATGTGCACATCGCTGGCACGCAGGTGCACGGCACGCAGCA
>JANNWR010000242.1:0-13073 GCA_031408715.1 bacterium | reverse complement strand
GAGCTCGTGAGCAGTCCCATCTTGAACAGGTCGCGGCGTGACAGCTTCGCGTCCACGAGCTCCACGCGGTTCTTGCGCGCGGTCTCGGTCATCTGCTGCTTCCATCCAGCCATCGGATGTACCCCTTTCGGCGTTGTCAGGAACACGCGCGGTGGCGTGCTCGAAGGATGCGTGAGTGAGGGTCGGTTGCGATTCGCACAGCCCTGGCGGGCGCGCGTTACCGCAGGACGACCAGCTTCAGCTTGGACTCCTGGCCGCCCACTCGGGAGACGAGGAAGTACACACCGTTCGCGACGTTGCGGCCCGCGTCATCGTGACCGTCCCAGCTGATCACCTGGCGGCCGGCATCGGCCGTGCCACGGAGCAGCGTGCGCACGTGACGGCCGGCGAGATCGATCATGTTGATCTCGGCAGCGCCACCGCGGCTGGGGATCACGAACGAGACGTTCATCGCGCCACCCTTGTAGGGCAGCGGCCACGCCGCCAGCGAACGCGCCGGCAGCACCGTGCCACCGTTGCCCGCCGGCTTGCCGCCGAACTGGACACTGGCCGACACGACGCGGAACGAGCCCTTGCCGGCACGCGCCGTGTAGGCGATGACCGGAGCACCCGTACGATCCAGGGCGAGCGAGGTGTTCCGGCCGGTGGCGCCATTGGCGTCCAACGTCTCGGTCATCCAGATGCTGCCCTGAGCGGCGGCGTACTTGAGCGTCTGCTGCTTGGCATCCATGTAGCTGATGTGGGCATCACCCTGCGCGTCGAGTTCGAGCGAGGAGTAAGCCCCCACGTCGCCGGAGGCATCGACCACCGAGGTCTTCCACGAGCCGTCCGCCTGCTGCGCGGCGAACTTGAGCGCGCCGTTCTGCAGGTCGTAGTAGCTGACCCGGGCCGCACCCGAAGCGTCGAGCGCGATCGAGGTGTACTCACCGACATCGCCACGGGCGTCGACCGTCTCGGTCACCCACTGGCCATCCACCTTCGCCGCCACCTTCAAGTCGGCGTTCGTGATGTCCTGGTAGGCGATGTGTGCGATGCCCTGCTTGTCGATCGCCAGCGACGTGTAGTGGCCGACGTTCGGGACATCCTGCGATATCACCGGCTGCTTGGCCGCGCGGTCCACGCGATTGATCGCCTGTTCGGTCTCGGCGGCATTGCCCGCGCCGTCGACCGTCTCGATCGTCCAGCCGCCGGCACCCAACGTGGCGAAACGCAGGCTCAGGTTCTGGCTGTCGTAGTAGCTGACGCTGGGATTGTCGTTGCCGTCGAGCGCCAGCGCACAGTAGTGGCCGATGCCTTCGCCGGAACCGTCGACGACCTGCGTGCTCCAGGCCCCACCGGTGCGGCTGGCGTACTTGAGCACGCCCTTCGAGGCATCGTAGTAGGCGACGTGCGCATCCCCGCGGGAATCCAACGCGAGCGAGGCGTACCAACCCACCATGCCGTCGCCATCGACGAGTTCGGTGCGCCAGCCCGACTGGGTCTGGAACGCGTACACGAGCGCGTCGCGCGACGGATCGAAGTAGGCGACGTGCGTGCGGCCCATCGCGTCGAGGTCGGCCGACGTGTAGTCGCCCAAGCCATCGATCGAGGACGTCTGCTGGCTCACGAACGCCGGCCGGGGGACCGCCGCCGAAGCCGGACCCGCGAGGACCGAAGCCACCGCCGCGAGGGCCAGAAGATGAAACATGCCACGGGAGAGAGGACGCATGTGCTGATCCTCCTACGGAACCGACGCCCCCCAGCACGAGGGACCCCGGTATACGACCGCGTCGCAGGGATGGTGCGGCCGTCGAGAGAGGACGGTGACGCGCCATACACGCCGGGCCGACGCAGGAGAGACCCGACGAGCAGTGGTACCTTATGAGTATGGGTTAGAACGTGTGACGCATGGCAACTCCCATCGCGAAATAGGTTCATCATTTGACATAGCACGCGCGGCTGTTGCGTATTGCTCAACTGTGGGCGTGGCAAACCGGTCCGGGTGGGGTGGATCCTGGTGCCACATGGGTGAGGACTCGAGTGATTCGTGCAATTCGCCTGCGAGTCCTCGGGCATGCGGCCAGAAAACGTCCGTTTCGTTGCCATCAATTCTTGAGAACGCGTTCGCGTGATTTCGCACGCATTCCGGCAGGGCGTGGCAGCACCTCACACGCGATCTCCCTGACGAAACAAGTGGTACTGGTGACTCGCCGCTTTGTGGCCCGTTCCGCGGAGTTGCGATCGCGATCCCTGTTCGTTGCGGGCGTCCGCGAGGGCACTGAACACGTGTAGAACCGCAGGACTCTGGTGCGGCTGTCCGTGCGGCCGGTCCAGCGCGCCCCGCTGAAAAGCGACAGGCCGCCCGGGGGGGCGGCCTGTCGTGAGGAGATCTGCTTGGCGCGGGGGCGGTCAGACGCTGAGTCCCGCCACGCGGTTCATCTGGGTCAGCAGGAACTCTGGATTCGTCATGGCCGGCGAGGCCATCCAGCGCTGGTGCGGCTCGTTGCCCATCAGCACCACGTTCGTATGCTGCGTCTTGGCCCGATCCAACTCCGGATCGGGATCGACGAACCCGAAGCGCACCCGGCACATCTCGAGATCCCGCGGCGACCCGGTCAGGAACGTCCAGCCCGGCCCCGCACCGTGCATCTGCTGATAGTGCTTGAGGCGGGCCGGCGTGTCCTGCTCCGGTGCGAGCGAGAACGAGTACATGAACACGTCCTTGCCGCAGCGTTCCCCCAGCAACCTCTGGAACTTCACCAGGTTCTCCGTCGTGACCGGGCAGACTCCGTCTTTACAGTTCGCGTAGAAGAAGTTGATGAGGACGTTCTTGCCCTTGAGCAGATCGTCGTAAAGCCGCACCTTCCGGCCGTCCTGATCACGCAGCGTGACGTTCGGGAAGTACTCGGCGTGGTAGCCCTCGGTGGGGCGGATCTTGCGAGGGCGGTTCTTTTCCTCGAAGTACTGGATCACCGGGACCGCCGTGGCGGCCACCGGGATCAGGCTCAGCAGGCCCAGCATCTGTCGGCGATTCATATGAGCCTCCATGATGTCGGTGAGAGGGTGGCCGGGGCCCGAAATCGCCCCGGCTCACTCTCATCGCGGTTCGTGCCCCGGGATCAGTGAATCAGGGCACGATCTTCCACTGGAACATCATGGCGTGATCCTCGTGCACCACGTTGTGGCAGTGGGTCACGTACCGGCCGGTGAAGTCACGGAAGCGACGGAACGTCTTGACCGTCTCGCCGTGGCCAAGCCAGATGACGTCCTCGCGTGCGATCTCGTCCGCCGGCGGCGTCCTGCCATTGCGAGACAGGATCTGGTGCTCCTCGAAGTGGATGTGGATCGGATGCATCCAGCCGCCCGAGTTGTTGACGATGTTCCAGATCTCAGCGGTGCCCAGTCGCGGGCTGGCCGTGATGACGTGCTCGTCGAACTGTTTGCCGTTGATGCTCCAGCCGCCGTTGGTGCGGTCGAACACGAACGTCCGCTCGGTGACAGCCTCGGCGCGCGGCACGGGCGGCAGATCGAAGAACTTCTCGGGAATGCGGCTGTTGTCCGTGGCAGGCAGCGTGCCGTCGACGATGAACTTGAGGATCTTGGTGCCGAGCTGCAGGGGCAGGATCTTGCCCGTCGGCCCGCGGCCGTCGTTCTGTTCCTGGCAGTTGACCAGATACAGCACCGTGCCGCTCGCCAGCCTGCTGAAGTCGATGATCATGTCGGCGCGCTGGGCGACCGCGAAGCGCACGTTCTTCACCGTCAGCGGCTTCGGGAGCATGTTGCCGTCGTGCGAGCACTGCACCATCGTCTGGCCGTTCGACAGGAAGAAGTTGTAGAAGCGGCTGGTGCCGATGTTCTGCATCCGGAAGCGGTACTTGCGGCGGGCCACACGCATGAACGGCTGGATCTTGCCGTTGACCGTGTACTTGTCGCCGATGATGCCGTCCAGGTTGAACAGGTCGAAGTAGCCCTTGCCCGCCGGATCGAACACGCGATCGTGGAACACCAGCGGCACGTCGAACGCACCGCTCGGCAGGCGCCAGGCCGCCGGGTTCGTGTCGTTCTCGTCGCCGGTGTCGAACTCGTTGAACATGTAGTACAGGCCCATGTTGCCGCGATACACGTTCTGCGACGTGAAGTCGAGGCAGTGGTCGTGGTACCACATCGTGCTCATGGTCTCGCGGATATCGCCCTTCGGCCCGTACTTGGGATCCGTGAAGCCGGCACGCTTGTTGAGGTAGAAGTGGTCCTTCCAGCACCCCGCATCGAGCATGTCGAGCGGGTTGCCGTCGGAATCGGACTCGCTGTGGCCGTTGTGCAAGTGCGTCGTCGGCGTCGGCCGGCCGTAGCCCTTGTGATCCGCCAGCGTCGGCAGCTCGCTGCGGAAACGGAGCAGGACCGGACGGTCGACCTTGGCGTGGATGCGCGGCCCGGGGAACAGGCCGTTGAACAGCCAGACGTCGTCCAACGGCAGCTCGCGATGCCAGCTCGCCTTGGCGGGTGCGTTGACGTTCAGGTAGCAGTCCACGTTCGCCGGGTCGAACTGCTCCCAATACTGATGCGGGACCGGCCGGCCCATCTCGCCGGCGGCCGTGTTGCACGCCTGCGTCGGGGCGACGCCCAGGCCGGCGGCACCACAGGGCCTGGCGACCTGAGGGATCGGCAACTCCTCGATCCACGGCGTCGTCGGCGGGCTCACCACCGAGCCGGCGGCACCCACGGAGCGCGACGACAGTCCCATCTTCGCGACCAGGAATCCGGAGCTCGTCAGCAAGCCCATCTTGAACAGGTCCCGGCGCGACAACTTCGCATCGACAAGTTCCACACGGTTCTTGCGCGCGGTCTCGGTCATCTGCTGCTTCCATCCAGCCATGGTGTGAACCCCTTTCGAAAGTGTCACGGACGCGCCTGTGGCGGCGCCCGAAAGATGCGTGGAAAGCTGCGTGAGTGAGCGCAGCAGGGACTACCGCAGCACGACCAGCTTGAGCTTGGACTCCTGACCGCCGGTGCGGCTGACCAGGAAGTACACGCCGTTGGCGACGTTGCGTCCCGCGTCGTCACGGCCATCCCAGGCGATCACCTGGCGGCCCGCCGCGGCCGTGCCGCGCATCAGCGTGCGCACATGGCGTCCGGCCAGGTCGATCATGCGGACCTCGGCAGCACCCCCGCGAGAGGGGATCAGGAACGAGACGCTCAGCGCACCGCCCTTGTAGGGCAGCGGCCAGGCCGAGAGCGAACGTGCGGCCAGCACACTGCCGCCATTGCCCGCCGGCTTGCCGCTGAACTGCACGCTGGCCGAGACCACTCGGAACGAGCCCTTGCCGTTGCGTGCCGTGTAGGCGATCACGGGTGCGCCGTCACGGTCGAGCGCGAGCGACGTGTTGCGTCCGGTCGCGCCACTGGCATCGAGCGTCTCGGTCATCCAGATGGCACCCTCGGCGGTGGCATACTTGAGCGTCTGCTGCTCGGCATCCATGTAGCTGATGTGCGGTTCACCCTGCGCATCCAGCTCGAGCGACGAGTACGCGCCCACGTCGCCGGTGGCATCGATCTGCTGCGCGGCCCATCCACCATCCGCCTGCTGGGCGGCGTACTTAAGCGCGCCGTTCTGCAGGTCGTAATAACTCACGTGCGTCCGGCCGGCCGCGTCCACCGCGATCGACGTGTGTTCGCCGACGTCGCCGCGTGCATCCACCGTCTCGGTGACCCATGCGCCCGCCACCTTGGTCGCCACCTTCAAGTCGGCGTTCGTGATGTCCTGGTAGGCGATGTGCGCGACGCCCTTCGCGTCGATCGCCAGCGCGGAGTAGTGGCCGACGTTCGGCACGTCCTGCGACAGCGCCGGCTGCTTGGCCGCGCGGTCCGGACGGTTCAACGCCACTTCGGCGTCGGCGGCATTGCCCGCGCCGTCGACGGTCTCGAGTGTCCAGCCACCCGCGCCCAGTGTGGCGAAGCGCAGACTCAGGTTCTGGCTGTCGTAGTAGCTGATGCTCGGGTTGCCGTCGGCATCCAGTGCGAGCGAGCAGTAGTGCCCGACGCCTTCCTGGGAACCGTCCACGACTTGCGTGGCCCAGGCACCGCCGGTGCGGCGGGCGTACTTGAGCACGCCCTTGGTGGCGTCGTAGTAGGCCACGTGCGCGTCCCCGCGTGCATCGAGCACGAGCGAGGCGTACCAGCCCACCATGCCTTCATTGTCGACAAGTTCGGTGCGCCAGCCCGACTGGGTCTGGAACGCGTAGACGAGTGCGTCGCGCGAGATGTCGAAATAGGCGACGTGTGTACGTCCCATCACATCGAGCGCGGCGGACGTGTAGTCGCCGATCCCATCGATCGAGGACGTCTGCTGGCTCACGAACGCCGGCCGGGGGGCCGCCGTCGCCAGACCGGCGAGACCCAGCGTCAGGCCCGCCGAAAGAAGCAGCGCGAGGCTCATGTGGAGAGAGGAGAGACGCATGTGCTGATCCTCCTACGGTACCAAGACCCCCAGCACGGAAGGCCCCGGCATGAAACCGCGTCGCGGATCATGCGATACCCGTTGAGAGGACGGGCGGCGCGAATCCCATCCGGCCGACGCAGGGGAGACCGGAGAGGAGGTCCTGCGCTGCAAGTATAAATAGAAGTTCACCGAAAGTTCAAAGACTATGGTTATCATGGCTACTGATTTGACACGTTGACGCCAAGTGTCGCATTGCACTAAACCCGAACACCCCCTTGAGGGTAGACAAAAGTGGAAGCACGGGTGCGTTCGCCGGGTGCAAGGTAGACTATCGGATAGTGCCTTGGAGCCGCTCCAATCATGGGGTAGACGAAAGTAGTATGCCGTGGAGGGAGTCCGTGCGCGCCGCGCGGCAGGTTGCCAGATCCCGGTCGCGCCCCCCGCGGCAGGGTCGGTCGGGTGGAGCGGCGTCATGGGTTGATGTGTTAATAAGACGAGTGGCTGACCGTTACTTATGCGGCAATGCAGCGACACATAAATCACATAGGCCCGCCGCTCGGCAGCCTCAGCTGGTTCTGTGGCACGCGTCCAGGGCGCTTCTGGCGTGACTGCGCCAGCTCACCTAGGCTTCCCGGCATGAGCGATCTGCCTGAGCCACCACCGGGATTCCCCGGTCAGCACTTCCCGCCCGGCACCTCGGTGCCGCGGACGGTGAGCGTGTCCGTCGGTCCGGGGGGGCTGCGGATCACGGGCCCCGACGGCGCCGCGCAGGTGTGGCCGTTCGCCGAACTCCGGCTCATGCGTGGATCCCGGGCGGGCGAGCCCGTGCAGATCGAGCGCCATGGCCCTGCCGTCGAGGTCGTGATCGTCGCCGAACGCGGGCTGCTGGGGCAGTTGCGCGAGCATCTGCCGGCCGGCAGGACCCTCGAATCCCGTGGCGGCGGCGTGACCGGACGCTGGCTCCTCGCACTGGCATTCGCCTTGGTCGCCGTCGCCGTCCTGGGCTATCGATTCGGGGTGCCGATGCTGGCCGACACGGTGGCCGATCGGGTGCCACCCGCGTGGGAGCGCGAGTTCGGCGAGGCCGTGGTCCGCGACTTCGCGCCAGAAGGCGCACGCGCGACCGACCCTGTGGTGATCGCACCTGTCGTGCGGCTTCACGAACATCTGGCTGCTGCGGCGGCCGGAGTGGCGGCGGAGTCCCGGTTGGTCGTCGTGCGCGGCGATCAGGTGAATGCTTTCGCGGCCCCGGGCGGGATCGTCGTCGTCACGACCGGGCTGTTGCGGGCGTTGCGCACGCCGGACGAACTCGCCGCGGTGCTCGCGCACGAACTCGGCCACGTCCGGCGCCGCCACGCCATGCACGGGATGATGCGGCAGCTCTCCTTGCAGGCTCTGGTCGGATTGCTCGCTGGCGATGCCTCGACGCTGTCCGGAGGCATCCAGATCGCGGGGCAGCTCGGCGGGCTGCGTTACAGCCGCGAGCTCGAGCAGGAGGCGGACGACGACGCGTTACGACTGCTGGCGCAGGAGGGCTGGCGGCCGGATGCGATGTCCCGGGCGCTCGAAAGCATCATGCGTTCGGCGCCTGCTGCGGGTGCGTTGCCCGGATTCCTGTCGACGCACCCGGCACCGCGCCAGCGGCTCGAGCGCATCGCGGCCTCGATCCGCGACGTCCGAGTGACGGAGCACCCGGTCGAGCTCGTGAGCCCCGAGATGTGGGCGGCGATGAAGCAGGCGCTGCCGGCCGCGAAGGACAGCACCGCCCGGCCGCAGCCGGGTACTGGTCACTGAAGGAACGCCCGCTCAGTTACCGCGCGGCCGCAGCAGACCGGCGCTGTCGGTCCGCGACAACTCGCGGCCAGGCGCGGTCACTTGAAGTTGTAGGTGAACACGGCCTGCACGAACTGCCCGAGTGCGCGGTCGCGCGAATCCTGGATGTAGCTCTCGGTGAAGCTGCGCGCGACGCTGCGATCCTGCTTGAGGACGTCGGTCAGCGTCACCCGCAACTCGCCGGCGTCACCCTTGAGGAACTTCCTGCCCAGCGTCGTGTTCCACAGCACGACGTTCTGGTCGTAGCCCGCGGCCACACCACTCTGCAGGTTGTGACTGGCCTCCTGGCGCAGCACGATGCGGTGCTTCGTCACCGCGTTCAGCCGCAGGCCGATGGTATGCGCGTAGTAATCCCCGGTCGTCGCCGTGGTGAGCGAACTGCGCGACAGGTTGTAGCTGCCCTGGTAGCTCACCGTGAAATCGAGGTTCGGGCTGATGTTGCTGGCGAGCACGCTGCCGTAACGCATCGCCCAGGTCTTGTTGACGTTGTCGCCGGCGTTGGTGCGTGACGGCGTCTGATTGAACGAGCCGCCGCCGTTCACGCTGATGATGCTCTTCAGGAACTTGGCCGGCCGGCTGTAGACGGCATAGGCGTTGGCGCTCCATGCGACATCGAGATTCGCCGGGCGGGTCAGCTGCGTGCCGCGCGCCAGGAAGATGCCGTCGACCGCGGTGTCGCGCGGGGCGGTGAACGTGGCGTTCGCGATCGGATCCGACGTGCGGGACATGTTCATGAACAGGAACTTGCTCTTCGAACGCATCGGGTCGGCTTCCGACAGTCGCAGCGACAGATTGTGACTGTAGGTCTGCCGCAGGTCGGGGTTGCCAGCGGCCAGCGACAGCGAGTTCGAATTGTCGACCACGTTCTGCAACTGGCTGATCGTGGGTGCGTTCGCACTGGTGTTCCAGTTGAGCCGGACATTGCGCCGGTTCGCGAACGTCGCCGACAGTGTCATGGACGGCAGCACGTTGCTGAACGTGTGCCGGAACGAGTTCGTGCGCGGGAAGTCCTGTTCGCTCTTGAGCTCGGTACGCTGGACGGAGGTCTGCGTCAGCCAGCGCCACGGTCCCCTCGTGAACAGCACCGAAGCACCACCGTTCTGGACCACGTTGCGGTTGGTGAAGTCGTTGCTCTGGGCGCTGTCGAGCAGGCTGTAGCCGCCCGCGAGGTCCCGACCGAGGCTGCGCGCGTCGGAAACGCTGCGCGTGTACTGCGGGTTATAGGTGAGCTGGCCCTGCCAGCCCGTGCCGAGCGGTTCGGTGAAGGCGATGCGCGTCGAGACCGAGTTCGTGGTGCTGTTGGAGGCGGTCTGCTGGTCCGACGTGATGATCGTGTCGGGCAGGGGGCCGCGCACGAACCGGTTGTCCGAGAGCTGCGTGCGGTCGCCGTCGCGCTCGCTGTGCCCCATCTGCACGTCGGCCGAGACATTGCGGCCCCGCTTGCCGAACCGGTGCCGGATCGTGACGCGGTTCGACAGGTTGTTGCCGGTCGTGCGGTTGCGCGTGTCACTGTTGCTGCTGTTGAGCGCCCCGCCGCCGAGCGTGGTGTTCTGCGCCAGCACGCCGTTGCTGCTGCGGTTGTTCTGGAAGTAAAGCCGCGGCTGCACGATGATCGAGTTGAGCGAGTCGATCGTCCATTCGAAGCGCGCATCGAAGCGCTGGTTGCCGTTGCGGTTCGAGGTCGTGGTGTTCTGGTCGTAGAACGCCAGCGAGTCCTGCGGCGGCAGGAACTGGCGCGACACGAACTGCAGGTTGTCGTTGTCGGTGTCGTTGATGAACGTGCTCGCCGACACGGCCAGCTTGCGGGTCCACTGCCCGGCGTAGTTCAGGCCGCCCGAGTGCGTGGTGCTGATGCCGCCCTGCTGGTTCACGAAGAAGCTGCTCGGGTCGAAGCCACCGCCGCCGAAGCCGCCGCCCATGCGCATCATCTGCATGCCGCCGCCACCGCCGCCGCCGGGCGAGCGGAAGCCGCTGCCCATCATCATGCGCGGGCCACCGCCGCCACCGGCACCGCCGGACAGCGAACCGAACAGGTCCTGCGGCGAGAAGTTGCGCTGGTTGATGTTGTTGGACAGCCCGATCAGCGTGACCCGGTTCGGGCCCTTGAGCCACGTGGCATTGCCGCCGCCCTGATAACGGTCGTCGTCGCCGTAGCCGCCATACACCTTCCCGAAGCGCGCCTTCTGGTCGCGCAGGATGAAGTTCATGGTCTTCTGCTGGCCACCGTCGTCGAAGCCGCTGAACTCGGCCTGATCGCTGGAACGGTCATAGACCTGGATGCGGTCGACCACTTCGGCCGGCAGATTGCGCATGGCGGCAGCAGGATCGCTGCCGAAGAACGGCCGGCCATTGACGAGCACGTTCTGCACGTTCTCGCCATGAGCTTTCACCTGACCGTTCTCGAGCGTCACGCCGGGCATCTTCTGCACCAGGTCTTCGGCCGTGGCGTCCTTGGAGGTCTTGACCGCACTGGCGCGGAACTCGGTCGTGTCGGCCTTCTGGATCGCCGGCGCCGGTGACTCGGTCACGGTCACGCCGGCGATGTTCACGGCTTCGGGCACCATCTGCAGCACGCCGGCGTTCTGGTCCTTCTGGCTGACGCGGATGACCTGCTTGAGTGTCGCGTACCCGAGACGCGACGCCTCGAGGCGATAGCTGTGCACGCCCAGCCCGGGGATCTCGAAGGTGCCGTCATCCCTGGCGGTGACCTTCCGGACGTCCGCGGTGTCCGCGAAGCTCGTGAGCTTCACCTGCACGCCCGAGACCGGAGCGTTGATGGTGGGGTCGACGAACTTGCCCTTGAGGCTCGTGATCGGGGGCTGAGCCTGGGCCAGCGCGAGGCTCGGCAGCAGGATCGAGGCAGCAAGCAGGACTGAACGCAGGAGTGCACCAGGACGCATGGACGGATGTCCTCGGATGGGGGGCGCTGACCGGGTAGGGACGAACGAATGTACCCGCAGGTTCCGGCCTTGGCGATGCGCGCCGCCGCGCCGGACACCCGCCGGAGCCGCGTTCGTCGGTCCGAGAGCCAGAACCACACGAAGGTTGGCGTTCCCATGAGGTTGCCGCTGTCGGCACGTGGAGCACCGGGGCCAGACGACCGTGGCATGCCGCCCGCCACCGGCGGTCGAGGTTGGCCGCGAAGCTGGGCACCCCGATACCCCCTCAAGAACTTGGAACCACGTGCCGTCCTGGGACTATGATGAGTGCACCCTGGACCGGGGCGCCTGCAACGCAGTTCGATGTCGAGGAGGAGTCCGATGTCCCGCACCTCGTTCCGTGCCTTGTCCCGTGTCACCCTGTCGTGCATCGTCCTGGCCGCCGCGATCGCGCTCGGCTCGTGTTCCAGGTCCGACCGGCTGACCGGCCCGCTGAACACCGCCCCCGTGGCGAACACACCGCAAGCCGCCGTTCGCCGCCTCGAGTGGGCGTTCGATCATCGCGATGCGCGCATGCTCGGCGCGCTGCTCACCCCGCAAGCGGAGTTCACCGCCCTCGTGAACGGCACCGACGGCCCGATCGAGGAGGTCTGGAGCCGGGATCGTCTGCTGATGTCGGTCGGAGGGCTCTTCGCGGGCACACCCACGGGGGCTCAGGCCGCGCACTCGATCGAGCTCGACCTGGAGCCGGAACTCATCGCCCTTCCGGATCCACGTTTCGGATCGGACCCGAGCCTCGATCGGGTCGTGCGTGTCATGGCCCATTTGCGAGTGACTCACGCCGAAGGAGGGGTCTCCGACGTCGTGGGCCGTTTCCAGATTGGCCTCACGCGCGGAGGGGGAGTGGGCACCGTGCCCTCCGCACGCTGGAAGATCCGCGACCTGATGGATGAGACGGTGCTGGGGGGCGGCGAGGTTTCCAATGAAACGGTCGCCAGCGTGCTGAGCCGATATTGGAATCCGCGGTGACATGGGGACCGCTTGATCCGTTTCAGCCGAATGCTCTTCGCCCTGACGGCCGTGTTGGTGCTCGGCTCCTGCGACATGCAGGGCGTGTGATCGCGCCAGTGGCCACTCCGCCCGCGGCTACATCACCTGAGCAGGCGGTACGTGTACTGGAGTGGGCGTTCGTGAACCGCGGCGCCAACGAGCTCGAAGGCTTGTTCAGTTCGGATCTGTTGTTCGTGACCGCGGTCGATGACAGCGCCGGGAATACGCAAGAGGCGGTCTGGGATCGAGCGCGGTTGCTGCGGACGCTGCGTACGATGTTCGAGGGTGATCCGACCACACCCCCCGCTGCAAAGATCAGCCTGAACTTCGATCGCAACATGCAGTCCGCATCGGACCCCCGGCCCGGGACGGCGGTGGAGACACACCGGACGATCCGGACTTCGATCGACCTTGCGGTTATTCACGATGATGGAAGTTCTCTGGAGGTTTCGGGGCACGTGTTGTTCTACCTGACGCGCGGGGACGCCGCGGTATTGCCCGAAGGAGCCAGCGGCGAGCCGCCGCCCGCTTCGAGCGCACGTTGGTGGATCAGCCGCATCGAAGATGGGACCCTGCAGACCGGCGGCTTTGCTCCGCAGCCCACCAGGCAGATAAGCCTCACGGATGTTCTCCTGAGGTTCTGGAACCCGCGTTAGCCTTTCAGACGGCGCGCCGTCAGCGCCGCGTGGTGGAGGCCAGCCCGAGCGCCGCTGCGCGCTCACGCTGACGCGGTGACAGCCAGTCGAGTGCGTCCGTGCCGTTGGCCAGCGCGGCGTTCACGCGCATCGCCTGCATCGGCGTGAGCGTGAGCCGGGCAAGGGGCGAACGCGCGAGCGCGTGCAAGTGGTCCGTGCCGCCGGCGGCTCGTGCCGCGGGCGCGCCCTCGTGCAACGTGC
>JANNWR010000241.1:0-3211 GCA_031408715.1 bacterium | reverse complement strand
TCGAAAGAAGCCGCGACACACTGCCCACCACCACCTCGACGGCTATCCCGAAAAGGTGACCATCGTCCGCCCGCTCCATCCTTTCGTAGGCCAGGCGCTCGGAGTGTTGGGATGGATGCGTCGGCGCGGCGTACTGCTCCTGGTGCTTGTGCTGCCCGACGGCACCCGGTCGTTGATCCCGGCGGCCTGGACTGACCTACCCTCCCAGCTGCCAACCGCTCAGATCGCACTACTCGCCTCCAGCGCGCGGTTGCTGCGCGCGCGCACGCTTGTGGATGCTCTCCTCCTTCGACTCGGAGCCTCAGGCCACCCGGCTCCGCAACTCCAAGGAGAGGAGCCCGCCCGTGCCACTGCAAGTGCTGATGAGCTTCCTGGAGACCCCGACACCCGGAGTCGCCCCGTTGTGGACCACGCTCGATCACGAGAAGCAGATCGAGGTGGTTGCGAGGCTGGCACACCTGCTCGCCAAAGCCGCATGGGCTCCAAGCAAGGCGGTCGCGCACGCCGCGGAGGGCCTCGGCGATGAGTGAGACTTCCAAGATCACCGCGGCCCACCTGCATCGAGCCGCTTTCGTCTACGTGCGTCAGTCGACGCTCACCCAGGTCGAGCACCATCGCGAGTCGACCGATCGTCAATACCGACTGGTCGAGCGGGCCCTGGAGCTGGGATGGAAGCGCGAGCACGTCACCCTCGTTGACCAGGATCTCGGCGTCTCCGGTGCCGGTCTCACCGAGCGCTCCGGCTTCGCCCACATGACCGCCCAGGTGGCTCTCGGTCATGTGGGGATCGTGCTCGGACTCGAGGTCTCGCGGCTCGCCCGCAACAACGCCGACTGGTACCGGCTGCTCGACCTGTGTGGCGCCACCGACACGCTCATCGGCGACGCCGATGGGATCTATCATCCGAGCCTGTTCAACGACCGTCTGGTGCTCGGGCTCAAGGGCACCATGTCCGAGGCCGAGCTGCACGTGCTGCGGGCGCGTCTTGAGGGCGGGATCCGCAACAAGGCGGCACGCGGCGAGCTCGAGCGAGGATTGCCGGTCGGTTTGGTCTGGGGCGACGCAGCTGGCGAGATCCGCTTCCACTCCGACGAGGCGGTCACGGGCGTGATCCGCACGGTGTTCGCTCGTTTCGCCGAGCTGGGCTCGGCGCGACAGGTGTGGCTGTGGTTGCGCGCCCAGGGATTGCGTTTCCCCCTGCAGTCGAGCACGCTCGATGAGATCCGCTGGGTGACGCCCACGTACACCAAGATCCACAACGTCCTGACCAACCCGGTGTATGCGGGCGCCTATGTGTACGGCAAGACCCGACGACAGCACTACGTCGACGAGCAGGGGCGAGTGCGCAAGCGAGTACGGCGGCTGCCGCGTTCCGAGTGGGCGGTCAATATCCGCGACCACCACGCGGGATTCATCGATTGGGAGACCTTTGAAGCTAACCAGGCACGCATCGGCAGCAACACCCGGCCCGGCCCCCACGAGCCCGGAGGCGCCGTGAGAGAGGGCGCGGCACTGCTGCAGGGCATTGCCACCTGCGGACGCTGCGGACGTGGATTGCGCGTCTACTACAGCGGCCGCAACTCGGCTCCCGGCTACCACTGCGCCGGCGGTGTCATCGTCAACGGTCGCGGCGAATACTGTCTCCGGGTGGGCGGCCGCCAGATCGACGACGCGGTGGCTTCGGCCTTCCTGGCGACCCTGGCCAGCGCCGGCCTCGAAGCGTCGCTTCGCGCCATGGAGCAGCTCGACGGCGATCACGATGCGGCGCTCGTGCAATGGCGTCTGCAGGTCGAACGGGCCCGCTACGAGGCGCAGCGCGCCGAGCGGCGCTACCGAGCCGTCGATCCCGACAACCGTCTGGTCGCTCGCGGCCTCGAGGCCGAGTGGGAGAAGTGCTTGACCGCGCTGACCGCCACCGAAGCCGACCTCACCCGCCGTGAGCAGCTGCGACCCCGCCATCTGAGCGCCGAGGAACGAGACGCGATTCTCGCGCTGGGAGCGGACCTGCCGCGGGTCTGGTCGGCGCCTACAACCACCGACCGTGATCGCAAAGAACTGCTGCGCACCGTGCTCGAGGAAGTCCTCGTCACCCGAGATCGCGAGCAGCAGAAGGCGCATTTGACGCTGCGCTGGCACGGTGGCCTTCTCAGCGAGATCGATCTGGCGCTGCGCGGCGCGGCTCCCTCGCCGATGCGCACCGATGAGGAGACCGTCGCGCTGGTGCGACGCCTGGCCGGCCACTATCCCGATGCCGTCATCGCCGGAGTCCTCAATCGACAGGGACGCAAGACCGCGACGGACTTGCCCTTCACCAGCAATCGGGTCTCCAGCTTGCGCAACCACCGAAGCATTGACTGCTTCACGCCATCCATGGCGTCGCCCGCGGGCGAACCTGTCAACATCAGGAAAGCTGCCGAGATCCTCGGCGTCGCGCCTTCCACCGTGCACCGCTGGATCAACGACGGCTTCATCGCAGGTGAGCAACTCACGCCGGGTGCTCCTTGGCGCATCCGAATGACCGAGGAGTTGCGTTCGCGCTTCGTCCAGCAACCCCCTGCGGGATACGTCCCCATGATCGACGCGACGCGCATCATCGGCGTCTCCCGGCAAACGGTGTTGCAGCGCGTCAAGCGCGGTGAGCTTGAGGCCGTCCACGTGTGCCGAGGGCGGAGAAAAGGCTTGAGAATCAAGGTGGCGAAGGTCGTTCCCGACCTTTTCGATCAGTCGCCTACAGACGGGGGTGCATTGTGACGAGGGTTCCAAGTATGCGGACAGGTCCGCGTCCACCACCTCCGTGTAACCCGAGACCAGCAGCGTGTGGACCTGTTTCACGGCATCCAGCGCGTTGCGCCCCGGTCGATACGCGTACTGCTCCGGCAGCAGGTCGGCCTCGAAGATCGGCTCCAGGACCAGCACCACCGCCATCTGCACCACGCGATCCCGGATCGTCGGGATCCCCAGCGGGCGTTGCTTCCCGTCCGGCTTGGGGATGTGCACCCGACGCACCGCCTGCGGGCGATAGGTCTTCTGCCTGAGTTCGTCCGCCCTCTCACTCAGCCATCGCTCCACCCCGGACGATTCGATGTCCTCGAAGCGTTCGCCGTCCACACCCGCCGCGCCACCGTTCACACGGCAGCGTCGGTACGCGTGGGCCAGCACGTCCTCGCGGTACACCTTGTCGTACAGCAGGTAGAACCGGTAGCCGGGCGCT
>JANNWR010000240.1:0-20020 GCA_031408715.1 bacterium | reverse complement strand
ATGGGGCACCGATGCGGTAGAACACCGTCAGGTAGATGCCGGTCGCGATCGCCACCAGCATGAGCGCGATGGCGAGCGAACCGCTCTGGTGCGCGGGGTTCCAGCGCGAGCCGTAGGCGCGATCGAGCACGGAGTCGAGCGTGGCCACGATCCAGCGCAAGGGCCGGGCCGCCCCTGGCGCGGTCTCGGGAGGTGCAGCGCCGGGACGCGCCAGCCGCGACGCAGGTAGCACGGTGAGCGGCGGTTGCTGCGGTCCGGCGCTCACGGGCCGCTCCGGATGCGGCGTACGCCCTCGATGATCCACTCCGCCGGCGGGTTGCTGAAGCGGTACACGATGCGCCCGCGTGCATCCACGATCATCACCAGCGGCACATGCGAGACATCGCCATTCTTCAGGTCGCGTTCGCGCGCCACCTGAAGAGTGTCGAGCAGGCGGCAGACATCCGCGGGCTCACCCGACAACAGCCGGGAGGCTTCGGGCAGCGTCCAGCGCGCGGCCAGTTCGGGGAGTGCCGCCGGTGTGTCCCGCCACGGGTCGAGTGTCACCAGCGCGATGTTCACGGTTCCGGGGCCGAGCGTGCGGGCTGCGCGCGTGACGTTGCGCACCAGTACGGGGCAAACGGTCTGGCAGTTCGCGAACACGAAGCTCAGGACGGTCGGCTGGCCGGCCAGGATCGAGGCATCACACGACTCGCCACGCTGATCGATCAGCGCGAACGCCGGTACCGGAATAGCGGTGCGCGGGAAATCAGCGGGCAGCGATTCGGTGATCGTCGATTCGAACGACACGGCCTGCTCGCGAGCCTCACGCCCGAACCGTGCGGCCGCCCAGTTGGCCTCGACGGCGAATGTCACCGCCAGTGCGATGGTCACCGCCCAGGTGCCGCGCGAGCGCACGAGCACCGCGAGCGATCGCCGGAGTTGGGCGCCCTGAACGACGAACAGCGTGCCGAGCAGCATGAGCGGTGCCAGCACCAACATCATCCAGCCTTGTGCCGCCGGCAGTCCACCGGGCCGCGAGCCGAAACACGCGTACTGCGCCAGCGCGATCCAGGATTCGTCGCCCGGCGTGGTGGGGAAGAACGCGAATCCCCACCACACCGTCAGCGACACACCCCACAGGCCGAGCAGCCATGCACCGGTGCGTGGCTGCGGCTCCGGCTCGGTGGTGATGTTCATGGCAGAGTCCTCACCCGACCTTCCACAGGAACGACAGCATCATCCAGTTGGTGAAGTAGTACAGGATGAAGCACACGAAGAAGATCGCCACGAGCACGACCGTGCCCTTGACGCCATTCTTGTGCAGGTTCTCGGCGGCGGGGCCGGTGTGCGACTGCGCCGGCAGGCGCAGCACGCCCTGTGGGATGCCGGACGCTCCCGCTGCGATGGCCTCGGCGGTGACTGATTTTCCGAAGAACACCGTGACCACGGCGATGGCGATGAACATGAGCGCGCCGACTGCGGCCAGCAGCCCGCCGACGCCGAACATCACCTGCACCAGTTCGGAAGCCGGATGGATCTCGACCGGGAATGGCGCGCCCGCGAACGACGAGTCCCAGTGCCGGCGCGGTGTGCCGAGGATGCCCATGAAGATCATACCCATGGCCATCATCGTGATGCCGCCTCCGAACACATACGGCTGCAGTTTCGCCATGCCCCAGAACGCGACACGCCTGCGAAAGATGAGCGGCAGCACGTAGTAGGTGACCGCCATGAACGCCAGCGTGGTGCCGCCGACGACCGTGGCGTGGAAGTGCCCCGGCACACGCAGCGTGTTGTGGGCGAGGATGTTGATCTGCTCGGTGCCGAGCGTCACGCCGGTGATGCCGCCCAGGAATCCGAAAATGATCAGCGACAGCCACATGCCCGAGAACCCTGGGTCATCCCATGGAGCCTTGCGCAACCACTCGAACGTGCCGTTCGTGTAGCCGCGGAGCCGCTGCCCAGCCTCGATGCCCGCCGGTACCGTGAAGCCGTGGATCATGCTGGCGAGCACGGCCAGGTACATCGCATAGCTCGTGTTCCAGATCTTCCACGCCGGGCTGAAGCCCGGATCCACGAGCAGGTGATGCGCCGAGGCCATGGAGATGAACAGCACGTACAGCACGAACGCCGTGCGGCTGATCTTCTCGTTCACCACCACGCCACCCACGGTCAGGCCCGCGAGCAGATACCACACCGACACCATCGCGGCGACGTTGATCTGCTGCGACGAATGGCCGAGGCCCCACCACAGCATGCGGTAGACCTCGGGGTCGATGTTGCCGATGTTCATCGACCACAGCCACGTCGGGATGTACACCGCCGCACCGTGCAGCAACGTGATGACCGCGATGACCGCGGCTGTGAGCCCCCCGAACGACACCAGTGGCAGCGAGCCGGAATACGTCTTCTCGCGCTTCGCCACGACCAGTGCGGCGAAGAACAACGACACGGCGATCAGCGCGCCCACCGCGAACAGGATGACACCCAGATAGTAGTTGGAGTCGGCCCGCAGTGGCGGATACGAAGTGAACAGCACGTCGGCGCGCCCGCTGATCACCATGACGTCGACCAGGACCGCGCCCACGACCATGAGCGCGAATGCGAACCAGGCGAGTCGGGGTGCCGGTTGTCGGCAGTTCAGTACGACCGGCCCCGCGAAGTACAGGATGGCCATCTCGAAGAAGATGACCCAGAAGATCAGCATATTGAGGCCATGTGCCGTGAGGAAGCGGTAGTACATCTCGGCCGGCAGCAGATGGATGGCCTGCCAGCGCGTCAGCACGAGCCCGATGGCGGCGAGTGCGCCGACCAGCATGGCCACGACCGCGACCACGGCATTGGCCATGATCAGGAGTTCGGAATCCCGGTTCACCTTCAGTCCCGTCACCGGACAGGTGCGGAACCGCCCAGCGAGAGACGCGAGCGTCGCGCTCATGGTTCCTCCTCTAGTCCTCGACGAGGACTTTCCCCACCATCAGGTGGTGTCCGATGCCACAGAACTCGTTGCAGATGATGCGGAAGTCGCCCGACTTGTTGGGGACCACACGCAGCCCGTAGTCGTAGCCGGGCACCACCTGGAAGTTCAGGTTGACGGGGTACAGGCTGAAGCCGTGGTTCACGTCCGCGGCCGACAGATGCAGCGTGTACTGCACGCCTTTCTTCAGCTTGAGCGCCGGGTACCACTGCCACATGCGTCCGAGCAGGTACACGTCGGAGCCGGGCGGCGGTTCGACGATCGGGATCCCGCTCTCTTCGCCGATCTTGTAGTCCGCCACGAACCGATCGACACGAGCGACGTAGTCATCCGGCTTCACGCGGTAACGGATGCCGGCGGGATTCTGGCCGCCGCGGAAGTGCCACAGCGGCATCATCGTGAACAGCACCATGCACCACGCGAACGCGATGATGATCCAGGTCTTCTCCTGCTTGTGCGCCGGCGTCCACCAGATGCCCTGCGGTGGGACCAGCGCGGAATGGAACTCTTGCTCGGCCACGGGTTCCTCCTCCGGCTCAGGGCAGCGGCGCGGACTTGAGCGACATGATCTCGACCAGGCCCCAGATGGTGTAGAACGCCAGCATCACGACGATGCCGGCGATCAGCAGCAGGAAGGGCCGCTCGTACAGCCTCTGCCCGAGGGGGATCTTCCCGGGCTCGCGATTCTTGTCTTCCATGTGGACCTCCGGGCGACGGGATGCCGGCTCCCCCTGGAGCCGCCCGACCGCCACTGCATGCAGACTCGGCCTCCCGCGCGGTGGCGCGTATGACGTGCGTCATGCCGGACGAAATGAGGCCCGGGGCAGGGCCCTGACGGCTGCTGTCGCGACCTTGCATGCGGCCCTGCGAGCAGACACCATGGGTGCTCACCCACGGAGATCCGATGACCGCCCGACCGCCGACCGCCGCCCCCAGCATCCTGTCCGCCGATTTCTCGCGCCTCGCTGACGAGTTGCGCATCGTCGATCCGGCGCGGGACTGGCTGCATTGCGATGTCATGGACCACCAGTTCGTGCCGAACCTGACGTTCGGCCCGCTCATCGTCGCGGCGGCACGCAAGCTCACGACCGCGCTCCTCGACGTGCACCTGATGGTCGAACGGCCGTGGCTCATGGTCGACGGCTTCCGTGCGGCGGGCGCCGACCTGATCACCGTGCACATCGAGGCCGCACCGCAGACGCGCGAGGTGCTGCGTCAGATCCGCGCCACGGGGGCCAAGGCCGGGCTCGCGATCAAGCCCGGCACGGCGTACGCCGCAGTTGCGCCCTATCTGCCCGATCTGGACCTGCTGCTGGTGATGACGGTCGAGCCCGGCTTCGGCGGGCAGGCGTTCATGGCCGACATGATGACGAAGGTCTCGGCCGCACGGGCCGAACGTGCGCGCAAGAAGCTCGAGTTCGTGATCGAGGTCGACGGCGGCATCGCGCCCGACACGGCGAAAGTGGCGCGTGCCGCGGGCGCCGACGTGTTCGTGGCGGGGAACGCGGTGTTCAAGGCCAGCGACCCGGCCGCTGCACTGGCGGGGCTGCGGGCGGCGATCGCCGGGTAGTGCAGGCTGCCGAAAGCGGTTGCGGGCGGGGACCGGGGAGTGGGTGGGCTCCTCTGGGAGGCCGAGGCAGATTCCGCTTGGCGGCTGGCGCGGACGGCGGGACTATTGATTTCCAAGACTTGTGATGAGCGCGCCCGTCCGCGGCGCCCGCGCGATCATCACCACGCCCTGAGAGGTCACTCATGCATCACACCCACTTCGCGCTCGTCGTGTTCTTCCTGCTCGCGACCACCATCGCGGGCCGGGCTCAGGCCTCACTCCCTCCGATCGGCAACGCCATCGTGCCGGCGTGCATCACGCTCGTCGGTAGCGCGGGCGCTGTGCCCGCGACGGCCTTCGGCGATTTCCAAGTCGTCTACCTTGACCTCGCGAACAACCCGGTGCCAAACGTGGCCATCACGATCGACCTCTCGGGCTGCCCAGACCTGCACCTGTGCGCGGATCAATTGGATCCGGCCGCCACCGTGGATTGCGCGCACAGGACGGTCACCAAGCGCACCGACCAGAGTGGGACCGTTCACTTCACGCTCCTCGGCGGGAGCAACGGCGCCGGCAACGCGGTGACGTTCCTGAATGGCGGCAAGATCTTCGGTGACGGCTTGCTTCTGGGCGCGCCGACCGTGAGCGCGTTCGACCTCGATGGTTCGAACGGCGTCAGCGTGAACGACCTGAGTGTGTGGCTCAGCGACTTCGGCTCCACGCAGCCGTTCGGTCGATCGGACTACGACTGCAATGGCGGGGTGAACATCAACGACCTCTCGCTGTGGCTCTCGGCCTACGGCTCGGGCGCGCAGAGCACATCGTGCGCCAGCACCTGCCCCTGAACCGCTACCGCTGAACGCCACGAACCGGCGGGGGCGACGCGTTCCACCCGCGCCCGGCGCGCCTCGGGCGTGCTGTCGGAACCGCAAGGGAATATGCTACTTTCCTCGGTTCTGACCCCCTTCTGAGGCGCCCTTTTTCAAGGCTCTCATGTTCGATTCGCTTGCCGACCGGCTGCAGGGCATCTTCCGTTCACTGAGCGGGCAGGCCCGCATCACGCCGGACAACATCCGCGACAGTCTCCGTGACGTGCGCCGAGCCTTGCTCGAGGCGGACGTCCCGGTCGCCGTGGCCAAGGAGTTCGTGGCCAAGGTGGAAGAGCGCGCGGTGGGCGAAGACGTCCTGAAGAGCCTGTCGCCAGGCCAGCAGGTCGTCGGCATCGTGCACGAGGAGATGGTGCGCATGTTGGGCGACTCGCGTGTGACGCTCGCGGGCTCGCAGCACCTGCCCACGACCATCCTGCTTGCGGGGCTCCAGGGCTCGGGCAAGACGACGTTCGCGGGCAAGCTGGCGCTGTGGCTGAAAGCGCGTTCCAAGCGCACGCTGCTCGTCTCGGCCGACATCTACCGCCCGGCTGCCATCGACCAGTTGGAGCGCGTCGCCAAGACCGCCGACTGTGGCTTCTGGCGCGCTCCGGACGGCACGTCACCGCACGACATCGCCGCGGGCGCGCTCGAGCAGGCACGCACGCGCGGCTTCGACTTCCTGATCCTCGACACCGCGGGCCGGTTGCACATCGACGACGCGCTCATGAGCGAACTGGACGATCTCAAGCGCACCGTGCGCGCGCATCAAGTGCTGTTGGTGGTGGATGGCATGATCGGCCAGGAGTCCGTGCGCGTCGGGCAGGCGTTCAGCGAGCGCATCGGTGTCGATGGCGTGGTGCTGTCCAAGATGGACGGTGACGCACGCGGCGGTGCCGCCCTGTCGCTGCGCCAGGTCACGGGCAAGCCCATCCTGTTTCTGGGCGTGGGCGAGAAGCTCGACGGACTGGAAGTGTTCGACGCCAGCAGGCTCGCCGGCCGCATTCTTGGCATGGGCGACGTGGTCGGCTTGGTCGAGAAAGCCCAGCAGGCCGTGTCACAGTCCGATGCCGAGAAGATGGCGGCGCGGATGCGCAAAGCGGATTTCACGCTCGAGGACTTCCTCGAGCAGCTCCGCAGCGTGCGCAAGATGGGGCCGCTCGAGGACATCTTGAAGATGCTGCCCGGGGCGCCCAAGAAGGCCCTCGAGCAACTGGGGCCGGCCAAGGACACGGTCAAACGCCACGAGGCCATCCTCCTGAGCATGACGCTCAAGGAGCGGCGGAACGCGCGGTTACTGGACGGCAGCCGCCGGCGCCGCATCGCGGCCGGTAGCGGCACCACGGTGACCGAGGTCAACCGCCTGCTCAAGGACTACGAGCAGGCCAAGGCCATGATGAAGATGCTGAAACAGGGCCCGCGCGGCCTTGCGGCCTTGCGCGGCCGGATGCGCTAGGATGCTGGGCACTCACATGTCCGGAAACTGGTTGCTGAGCTAGACTAGGCTGACCCCCCGGGCCGCCACGAGCGGCCCCAAGAACCCACAAGGAGAATCCTCAGCATGGCGGTCGTCATTCGCATGATGCGGGCCGGAGCGAAGAAGCGGCCCTTCTACAAGATCGTGGTGGCGGATTCGCGCCGTCAGCGCGATGGTCGTTTCATCGAGATCCTGGGTTACTACGACCCCATGGCGAAGCCGTTCGTCGTGAAGATGGACGAAGAGAAGGTGAAGGGCTGGATCGCGGAAGGTGCGCAGCCGTCGACGCAGGCCGCCTCGCTGTTCCGGAAGGCCGGCATCATCGCCGCGCGTCCGACCAAGTCGACCAAGAAGAAGGCCGAGGCGGGTTCCAAGAAGAAGGCCACCGTCAAGCGCAAGCGTCCGGTGAAGGTGACCGAGCGCAAGACGCGGGCGAAGGCCACGCGCGCGAAGAAGAAGGCCGGCAAGAAGGCCGCCGCCGCCGCGAAGGCGTAAGCCACAAACGGCCCGCATGCGGCGGAGCCGCCACGCACGTCCCGACGGGAAGCGCGTGGTGGCTTTCGCCCGGCGGGCCGAGTCACATCCGGAGCGCGGGCCGTTCCGGAGCAGCCGGCGGTCGGCCTGTGCCGAACGCTGCCGGGGCAGCACCCGTTCGATCACGAATGTGAAGCCGGGAGGGAGCCATGGCGGAACTGCGCGAAGTACTCGAGAACAACCGGCTCTGGGCCGAGAGCATGCGCGCCCAGGACCCGCAGTTCTTCGAGCGGCTCGCCGCGATCCAGACCCCGCGCATCCTGTGGATCGGCTGCTCCGACAGCCGCGTGCCCGCGAACCAGATCACCGGGCAGGAACCGGGTGAGGTGTTCGTGCATCGCAACGTCGCGAACGTGGTCGTGCACACCGATCTCAACTGCCTGTCGGTCACGCAGTTCGCGGTCGACGTCCTGCAGGTCCGGCACATCATCGTGTGTGGTCACTATGGTTGCGGCGGTGTGAAGGCGGCGCTCGAAGGCCAGCGGCTGGGGCTCATCGACAACTGGCTGCGTCATGTGGAAGACATCCGCGATGCGCACGCCGCGCAACTGGCCGCGTTGAGCGACGATGAGGCGAGGTGGGACCGGCTGGCGGAGCTGAACGTCATCGAGCAAGCACTGCATGTGACGCAGACCACGGTCATGCGCGATGCGTGGGCGCGCGGGCAGGACGTCACGGTGCATGGTTGGATCTACCGGCTGCGCGACGGCCGGCTGCGCGATCTGCTCGTGAGCGCGGCGTCGGCCGGCGAAGCGGCGCGCGTCTACGACCTTGCGGTGCACGGCAAGCTGGCCGGGCCACACGACAGCGCGGATGCCGGGGCGCCGGCGTGAGGCTGATCGGGGCGGTGCGCGTGCCAGTTGTGCTGGCGCTGCTGTGCGTGCTGGGACTGCCGGTGATGACGGGGTGCTCCACGCCCAAACCGGCTGCCGTGGCCGACCCTGCCGCGGTCGCCAGGGCCCGCGCTCAGGCACTCCTCGATGCCGGCGGCGCGGCATTCCGGGCCGGCGACTACTCGGTGGCGGCCAAGCGCTACGCCAGTGCGGTGGTCGTGAGTCCCGAAGATCCGGCGGCCTACTACGGACTCGGCATGGCGCTCGCGAAGTTGGGCCGCGACGACGACGCGCGCGTGGCCTACGCCAAGTCACGCGAACTGTCGCGTGGCGCGGCCCCCGAGACGGACGAGATGCCGCACGAGATCAAGTACCGGCGGACCGTGCATCCTTAAGGATGTCGCTGACCCGGCCTCCGGTCGGGTGTCGGCCGGGTGTGGGCCGAGTGTGGCTCAAGTGCTGGGCCCATGGTGCCTGGAGGCGGACGCCCCAGCCTTGCGCAGCGCGCGCGATTCGCGTTTCATGTCCGGCGAACTCCCGCGCCATGCGCGTGCTCATACCCTCACGTCTGGATCCGCCATGCACGACCTCAAGTTCCTGCGCAGCCATCGCGACAAAGTCGAAGCCGGCATCGCCTTGAAGGGCGCCCAACTGGACCTCACGCGCTTCTATCAGATCGAGGAGCGGCGCTTGGGCCTGCTGCACGAGACCGAGACGCTCAAGGCCAAGGGCAACGCGGCCAGCGAGGCGATCGCGAGAATGAAGAAGTCCGGCGCCGATGCCACCGCGCCGATCGCCGAGATGCGCGAGCTGCGCGACAAGGTCAAGGAACTGGACCAGGAACTGCGCCTGCTCGAGGAAGAGTCCACCAACCTCGCCGCATGGATCCCGCAATTGCCGCACCCGTCGGTGCCGCCGGGCTCGGACGCGACGGCGAACGTGGTGCACCGCACCTGGGGCGAGATCCGGAAGTTCGACTTCGAGCCCAAAGTGCACTGGGACCTGGCCACCGATCTGGGCCTGCTCGACTTCGAGCGCGCCGTGAAGATCTCCGGCGCCGGATTCCTGCTGTTCACGGGCCGTGGGGCGCGGCTGGAACGCGCGCTCATCAACTTCATGCTCGACTTCCACACCACGAAGCACGGCTACACCGAAGTGTCGACTCCGCACGTCATCCGGCGCGCCGCGCTGTTCGGCACCGGGCAGCTGCCCAAACTCGAAGGCGACATGTATCACATCGGTGAGGACGACCTGTTCCTGAACCCCACCGCTGAAGTGCCGGTCACGAACATCTACCGCGACGAGATCCTCGAGCCGAGCATGATGCCGCGCTATCTGACGGCCCACTGCGCGTCGTACCGGCGCGAAGCGGGCGCGGCGGGTCGCGACACACGCGGCATGGTGCGCGTGCACCAGTTCGACAAGGTCGAGTTGGTCAAGATCGTCGCGCCCGAGACGAGTTACGACGAGCACGAGAAGCTGGCGCGCGACGTGGCCGATATCTTCGAGGCACTCGAGTTGCCTTACCGCGTGCTGCTGCTGTGCAGCGGCGACATGAGCTTCGCAGCGGCCAAGTGCTATGACTTCGAGGTCTGGTCGCCGGGCCAGCAGACGTGGCTCGAGTGCAGCTCGTGCTCCAACTTCGAAGACTTCCAGTCGCGCCGCATGGGGATGCGCTTCCGCCGCGAGGCGGGGGCCAAGGTCGAGTTCCCGCACACGCTCAATGCG
This sequence comes from bacterium, assembly GCA_031408715.1. Classification (GTDB taxonomy): domain Bacteria; phylum Eisenbacteria; class RBG-16-71-46; order RBG-16-71-46; family RBG-16-71-46; genus JAIOPA01. Next base: position 10,074 of record JANNWR010000240.1, on the reverse strand, counting down.
TCGGGTGTGGCGCTGCCGCGCACGTTCGCCACGCTGCTCGAGAACCACCAGCAAGCCGATGGCTCAGTGGTGATCCCGAAGGCGTTGCGGCCGTACCTGGGTGGTCTCGAGGTGCTGAAGCCGGGCGAGTGACCCGCGCGGCGGAATGTTCCGCCGCCGTGCGCGCGCCGTCACGGGAGGGAGCCCCCGCATGATCCGTCCCACCACGACATCGAGTCGCGGCAAGGCACTCTTGAAGACCGCGCTGTTCGTGGGCGGCAGTTTGCTCGTGGTCGCGGTGTTCATCTTCACGCAGACGGCGGTGACCCGGCTCACGCGCGAAGTCTCGACGACCAGCGAACTGCTGGCGCGCGTCGCCGCGCAGGCCACGTTCCCATCGACGATGAACCCGCAGCTGCGCCGGGTATTGAGCGAGATGCAAGCCGGCATCAGTTTCCCCATCGTCATCACCGACACGACCGGCACGCCACGCGCATGGAGCCGGCTGCCCGTGCGCAACGAGGACGTGCCAGCCGAGTCGATCGACAGTCTCGCCGCGGGCTTCGAGATCTCGGTGGTCCACCGCGAACGCCTGGCGCGGGTGAAAGCCGCCGTGCCGGCGCTCGACCGTGCGCACAAGCCGGTCCCGGTACGAGAGACGCCGAACTCGCCCGCGATGGGCTACCTGCACTACGGCAACCCGCCCGTCCTGCAACAACTACGCTGGATGCCGCTGGTGGCGGTGGCCGGCACCGGACTGCTGCTGCTGCTCGGGCTGTCGGGCCTGACCGGCATCCGGCAGGCCGAGAAGCGCGTCATCTGGGTGGGCATGGCGAAGGAGACCGCGCACCAGCTCGGCACGCCCCTGTCGAGCCTCATGGGCTGGGTCGAGCTGCTGCGTGCCCACTCCGACGGCGTGCCACCCGACGGCGAGGTGGTGATCCCCAAGTCCGAACTCACGGAGACACTCTCCGACATGGAAGGCGATATCGACCGCCTGTCCAAGGTCGCGCAGCGTTTCAGCCACATCGGCTCGGCGCCGCAACTCGTGCTACAGGACGTGGGCCCCGTCGTGCGCGAGGCGGTGCAGTACATCCGCCGCCGCGTGCCGCAGGGACAGGGTGCGGTCGAGATCCGCGAGCGCTACGAGGAAGTGCCGCCCATCAACCTGAACCGCGAGCTGCTCGAGTGGGTGCTCGAGAACCTGCTCAGTAACGCGCTCAGCGCGCTCGACAAGCCGCAGGGTCTGATCGAGATCGTGGTCGAGCGCCGTGGCCAGACCGAAGAGGTCGAGATCAGCGTCAGCGACAACGGCCGCGGCATGACCAAGGACCAGCAGAAGCGCGCGTTCGACGCCGGCTTCAGCACGAAGCGGCGCGGTTGGGGACTGGGGCTGGCGCTGGCGCGCCGTGTGGTCGAGGAGTACCATGCGGGCCGGATCGGCATCCGGCATTCGGCCCCAGACGAAGGCACGACGATGGTGATCCGGTTCCCGACGTAGCGGCCGACGGTGGAAGTTTCGGCGCCCGCTTGTAGTTTCGACCGCGTCACGCCCGCTCACAGGCGGGAGTAGTCGGCTCCCACGACGCGCCTATACCTTTTGAGACACGCGAGTCAGGACGTTTTCAAGTGCCCGCGGGGCCGTGGCCCCATCCGTGCTGCTACCTAGTGAAGTTCCTGGCCAACATCCCCCCACGATGTTCATCCGACAGGGTGCCACCCGATGGTTGAAGGCAGAGCGTCGAGCCGGGGCGAGTGATGACTCCTGGTAGGCAGGCCGAGGCGATGCTGCTCAAGGCCGGGGCGTTACAGCACGCGATCCTCAACAGCGCCAACTTCTCGAGCATCGCCACCGACGAGAGGGGTGTTATCCAGATCTTCAACGTCGGTGCCGAGCACATGCTGGGCTACACCGCGGCGGAGGTCGTCAACAAGATCACGCCCGCCGACATCTCGGATCCGCAGGAGCTCGTGGCGCGCGCTGCGGCGCTCAGCGTCGAACTCGGCACCCCGATCACACCCGGCTTCCAGGCGCTGGCGTTCAAGGCCTCGCGCGGCATCGAGGACATTTACGAGCTGACTTACATCCGCAAGGACGGCAGCCGGTTCCCGGCGGTCGTCTCGGTCACCGCTCTGCGTGACGAGCACACCACGATCATCGGTTACCTGCTCATCGGTACGGACAACACCGCCCGCAAGCAGGTGGAGCTGGCGCTCGTGAAGGCGGGTGCGCTCCAAGCGGCGATCTTCAACAGCGCCAACTTCTCGAGCATCGCCACCGACGAGAAGGGCGTCATCCAGATCTTCAACGTCGGCGCCCAGCGCATGCTGGGCTACACCGCCACCGACGTGATGAACCGGATCACGCCGGCTGACATCTCGGATCCGCGCGAACTCATCGCGCGTGCCGCGGCACTGAGCCTCGAACTGGGCACCCCGATCACACCCGGCTTCCAGGCGCTGGTGTTCAAGGCCTCGCGCGGCATCGAGGACATTTACGAGCTGACTTACATCCGCAAGGACGGCAGCCGGTTCCCGGCGGTCGTCTCGGTCACCGCACTGCGCGACGAGCACACCACGATCATCGGCTACCTGCTCATCGGCACGGACAACACCGCCCGGAAGCTGGTCGAGGCCGAACGGCTGCTGCTCGACATACGGGTCCGCGACCAGCAATTCTACACGCGCTCGTTGATCGAGTCGAGCATCGACGCACTCATGACCACTGATCCGCACGGCATCATCACGGACGTCAACAAGCAGATGGAGCGGCTCACCGGCTGCACCCGTGATGAGCTCATCGGCGCACCATTCAAGGGTTACTTCACGGACCCCGAGCGCGCAGAAGCCGGCATCAAGCTCGTGCTGAGCAAGGGCAAGGTCACGGACTTCGAGTTGACCGCGCGGTCGCTGGAGGGGCACGAAACCGTGGTGTCATACAACGCCACCACGTTCCACGATCGGGAGCGCAAGCTGCAAGGGGTGGTAGCGGTCGCCCGTGATGTCACCGAGCGCAGTCGCTTGGAGACCCAGATGCGCGAGCAGGCCGCCAAGCTCTCGGATCTGCACCGTCGCAAGGACGAGTTTCTGGCGATGCTGAGTCACGAGTTGCGCAGTCCGCTCGCGCCCATCACCAACGCAGTGCAGATACTGGCACTCGAGAAGGCGAGCGAGAACTCGGTCCAGCAGCAGGCCCGGTCCATCATCGAGCGCCAACTGAAGCACATGCAGCGCCTCGTGGACGATCTGCTCGAGGTGTCCCGCATCACCACGGGACGCGTGCAGTTGCGGCTCGAGCCGGTCGTCGTGCGCGACATCGTCGAGGTCGCGCTGGAGACCGTTCGCCCGCTGATCGAACAGCGCCGGCACAAGCTCACGCTGTCGCTGGCGTCGGAGCCCATCTGGCTGAACGCCGATGCCGCGCGGCTCGAACAAGTGCTCGTGAACCTGCTCACCAACGCCGCCAAGTTCACGGACGAGGGCGGGCATGTCTGGCTCTCCGCCTCCCAGGAGGGTGACACGTGCGTCCTGCGGGTGCGGGACTCCGGCGTGGGTATCCCGTCCGCGCTGTTGCCGTGGATCTTCGACCTGTTCACGCAGGCGGAGCGCTCCCTGGACCGCTCGCAGGGCGGCCTCGGGATCGGGCTTGCGGTCGTGCAGCGGCTCACCGAGCTGCACGGTGGCACGGTCGAGGTCCGCAGCACGCCGGGGGCGGGCAGCGAGTTCGTCGTGCGACTGCCGATGGCGCCCCGGGAGGCCCCGCCGGCCCCCGGGCCGGACGTGACGGCTCCGACGCCGAGCGCACGCTCACTGCGTGTGCTGATCGTCGATGACAACCGCGACACCGTGGAGAGCTTCGCGATGCTGCTACGCGCGTCGGGGCACGAAGTGCGGCCGGCGTACGATGGGTCGACGGCGGTCCAGCTCGCACTCGACTATCGTCCCGACGTCGTGCTGCTGGATATCGGCCTGCCGGGGCTCAACGGCTACGAGGTCGCGAAGCGCATCCGGCGGCTCGCGGTGCTCAAGGAAGTCGTGCTCGTGGCGATGACCGGCTACGGACAGGAGTCGGACCTGAAGGCATCTCACGACGCTGGCTTCGACCACCATCTGGTGAAACCGGCGAGCCCGGGCCGACTGCACGACATCCTGCAGCTCGTCGCGACGCGCGATTCGGTGGTGGAGCCGCCAACCTAGTCGCACTGCCGGTAAGTCAGCCACCGAACCTTGGGCGTCACAATCGGTTCGCGGGCAGTGCGGGGGCACGAATGGGATCTCGTGCGTGGGCATACCCAAGGAGCGCTGCACCAGCCGTGCCGCCCACGATCTTCACCGCACCATCAGCCCGAAGGGGGCAGACTTGCGCGATGGAGGAAATGACACCGGGCCACGATGCCGGCTGTCGCTTCCCCTGTGAAGTCATCGGCCGAGGTGAGTGGGGATCTACCCGCCGTCCGCCCCGAGCTTCCGTGACGTGGAGGAACTCGTCGCGGAGCGTGGCGTCATCGCCTATCCCTCGCCACGGAATTGCGGATGCTCCACCACCGCCGTTCGCCAGGCGTCGTCGCCTTCGGCTCCCAGCGGCACCTGTGCATGGCTGCGCTGCCATCGGCTCAGCCACTCGGCACCGAGCAACTCGTGTTCGTGGCGCATCGCAGCCAGCGGCGAGAGACCGATGGTCGTTTCGGCTTTCGGCCCTGTCGCACGCCCTTTCGCCACATGAAAGCCGGCGGCCAGCATGGCAACTCGCACCTGGGTGGAATACGTGTAGGTGAACAACTCGGTGGGCTTGTGCTTGCACACGTCCGCCAGTTCACGGAACGCGGCCAGCGTCCACAGGACACTGTCGACTTTGAACGAAAACGGATCGAAGAAGATGACGTCCGGCGCCGGCGCGTCGAACTTGAGTTCGGCAAAATCACCCGGCAGCAGCAGCCAATCGATGGCACCAGAAGCGCTCAGCCACTGATTCTTCGCCAGCAGCGTGTGCGGCGCTGCATGGTGGAGGTGCTTGAACCACAGCGGGTGGCGAAGCGCCAGCCGCAGCGAGTCCAGATCGTTCTCGAAGCTCACCAGCACCAAGCGCCGCTTGCGCCGTGCTTGGTCCATGGCTTCGACGGCGTGAATGGTCGCCATCGCGTTGGTGCCCGCACCCAGCCCGACATCCCAGACGACCAGTGGGTGCGTGTCGGCTTCCTGCAGGCGCTCCAACAGCCGCGACTGCTCCACATACAGCGAGCGGGCTTCTTCGTCGGGAGCGTTCACCGAATGCATGACTTCGCCCGAGACCGTGTCGCGAATGCGCCCGATGTCGCCATGGACCACGACCTCGTAGCGCCCGCGCCGCATGGTTAGCGCCTGGCGCTCGGCCCGCGTGACGCGGACCGTCTTGTTGCCGTAGTTGTCCCGCGCGTCCAGCACCTGGCGCTGCGCCTCATAGAACTCGAGCCACTCCCCCGCAAGAATGTGTTCGCGCATGCTGCGCATGAGCTGCATGTAGAAGTGCAGATTGTGCAGCCCGAGCAGTTGGGCGCCATGGGAGTCCCACGTGCGCTGGAGATGGAACAGGTAGGCGATCGAATGCGTCCTGCACGTGTAGCAGGTGCAGGACGGATCCAGCGGGCCTTCCCGGTCGCGGTAGGCCGCGCGTTTGAGAGACCGCCTGCCGATGCTCGTGAACGCGACGCCCTGCTGCGCCATGGATGTCGGCAGGATGCAATCGAACATGTCGACACCGCGATGGACCGCTTCGAGCAGGTCGCGAGGCGTGCCCACGCCCATCAGGTAGCGGGGGCGATCCTGCGGCAAGTGCTCCGTGACGGTCGCGGTGCAATCATCACGTTGGGAAATGCTCTCGCCCACTGCGAGCCCCCCGATGGCGAATCCATCGAACGGCAACTGCGTGATCGTGCGCGCACTCTCGACGCGCAGATCGTCGTAGCATGCGCCCTGCACGATGCCGAACAGCGCCCGCTGCGAGTCGCCACGGGCCTCGAGGCTGCGTTGCGCCCAACGATGCGTGAGTTCCATCGCATCGCGTGCGACGCTCCGCTCGACCGTGGAGGGCACACACTGGTCGAGCACCATCATGATGTCGGAGCCGATGAGCTTCTGTGTGGCGATGCTGCGCTCGGGGCTCAGGAGGATCGTGCGCTGGTCTATGTAGCTGCGGAACTCGGCGCCATCCTCGCGCATGCTCCGGCTGTCGGGCAGCGAGAAGATCTGGAAACCGCCCGAGTCGGTGAGCACCGAACGCGGCCAGTTCATGAAGCCGTGAATCCCCCCGAACTTCTCGAAGATCTCGACACCGGGCCGCAGCAACAGATGATAGGTGTTGGCCAGCAACACCTGGGCGCCGGACTCCAATAGATCATCGCGGCGCTGCGACCTGACCGATGCATGCGTCCCCACGGGCATGAACGTGGGCGTCAGCACCTCGTTGTGCTGGGTGCGAAAACGCGCGGCGCGCGCGCGCGAACCCGGTGCCGTGGCTTCGAGCGTGAATGCCAAGCGGCTCATGGATGTTGTCCGAGCGGCAGGTGGCGCGTGGGAGGAATCGGAATGCTCGAGTTCATGCCCGGCGAGTATGCCACCGCTTCCCGACACCAGGAAACTTCATGTCCGACGGCCGCGAGGTGATTCCTGCGACGGAGTTCCGCTACGGACTCACGCCCAGTGTGATGCTGCCGTCCCCGGTGCGGATCCGCAGCGATGGGCCGCCGCCGTTGAGTTCGCCTATGAGCTCGTTGCGCTTCGGCCGGTTGGCGACGTCGATCGGGAGCTGGATATTCAAGCGTCCGTCGCGCGTGCGCGCGTCGAGCAACGCGGCCAGGTCCTGCGGGATGTGCAGGCTCACTGCGCCGTCACCGCTCTCCAGGCTCCACGCCGTGAGCAGCTTCGAGCCCTTGCGCGCGCTGGCTTCGATGCGCCCGTCGCCAGCCGACAGGTCGAGCTGGTCGAAGCGCCCCGCGACCATGATGCGGCCATCACCGGAGCGTCCGTGCAGGCGACCATCGATCTCATCCAGGATGACACGCCCGTCTCCGGTCGAGACATCGATGTCGCCCTTCAACCCGTGCGCGCGCACCGCCCCGTCACCACTCACGAAAGTCAGCCGGCCCGAAAGCGGTTCGCAGTCCGTCGAGCCGTCGCCGGTCTTGACGCTCAACGTGACCTCGGTCGGCACGGTGACTTCGACGCTGAACTGCTCGTCCAGGCCCCCGATGACGCCGAGGCTCCTGGGGTCGCGTGCCGTGATCCAGATCTGGTTGCCCTTGCGCTCGAACACGACCGTCGGCTGGGTCACTCCGAAGACCACGCCCCAGCGCTTGAGTTCGTACTGGATGTGCGTGCTCACTCTGCCGGCTGGGCCGGCGTGGATGCGCACATGGGCGTCATCGGCGACCACGTGCACATCGGGCGTCCCGGTCACGGACCAGGATTGGTCCCAGATCTTGGGGCGAGCGAGTGCGGGGGCGGCGCTCAGGGCGAAGGCCAGGCCGAGCAGGACGATGTGACGCATGGGATTCTCCTTACGAACGAGCCGCGAAGGGGTTGGGCGATGCAGGGGGTACGCCGCTCGGTGCTCGGGGGTTGCAGGGCGACGCGTTCCGGTGCGGCGGGAGCGCGGGGCCCGGGCGGCCCGAACCGGTCTCGCGACCGCGGCCCGCGCAGCCCGAATGAGCGCCAGGTGCGAACGCTGCCAGCATCAGGGCCGCGCTCCGAAGCGACTCCCGAAGAAGTCCCCCGGGTTCCATTTTGGGGCCTGCGGCGCGTCAGCCACCAGCCACGTGGCCCAGAACGCCATCGACACGAAGCGCGCCCCGCTCGGCCAGTCGAACGGCTGCGACAGGTCGTCGTTGGGGGAGTGGTAGTGATCGGTGCGCCAGTGGGCGATCTCGGACAGTCCCTCGGGTGAGCCGTCGTTGGCCGAGACCGGGAACACCGACGGGATGCCCTGCTTGATGAACGAGAACTGGTCGCTGCGCACGAACACCACCTCGGCCGGAATCGGGTCGGGCACGAGTTCGATGCCGGCGAGTGTGGCGGCGCGCTCCATGACCGGGCCCCAGGTGCTGTGCTCGGCACCGACGGCGACGCTCTTGGTGAGTGGCCGCAGCAGCAGCACCATGTCGAGGTTCATGTTGCCGACGACGTCCATGCTGTCCGGCGCGTCGTGCTGCGCGAAATAGTCCGAGCCCTGCAGGCCCTTCTCCTCGCCGGTCACGGACAGGAAGATGAGCGAGCGCTTGGGGCGGACCTTGAGCGCCGCGAACGCGCGTGCGGTCTCGAGCATCATCGCGGTACCGGAGGCGTTGTCGTAAGCGCCATTGTTGATCGAGTCGCCGGCCACGGGTTCGCTGATGCCCAAGTGGTCCAGATGAGCCGAGATCACCACGGCCTCGTTCCGCAGCCTGGGGTCCGAGCCGCGCATGACGCCGACCACATTGGGACTGCTGGTGCGCGTGTGCTGCGTCACGCGCACGGCTTTCACGGACCACGTGAGCGGGAAACTCTGCACCAGGCTCGATTCGGCGTCGGCTGCAACCTGCACGTACGACTTGGTGGCGCCTTCGAAGATCTTCTCCTCGGCCATGCGCGACAGCGAGCCTGCGAGTTCGAGCGTCGCCTGCACGCTGCTGGGAGCACCGCGCTCATCGGTCCAGCGGAAGCCGGGCAGCTTGTTCTGCCGCATGTTGCGTTCCCACGGGGAGCGCGCTTCATCGGCTGGTTTCTGGATCTGCAGCACGCCGATCGCACCGTGCGCGGCGGCGAGCTGGTCCTTCACGACGCCGTTGGAGTAGTAAGCACGCTCGTCGTTGGGGAATCTCGGGGGGGCGCCGCGAAACGCCACCAGCACCTTGCCGCGCACGTCGAGCCCGGCGAAATCGTCGTAGCCCATCTCGGGGGCACTCACGCCGTAGCCCACGAACACGAGCCCGGCCTCGGTGGTCCACTTGGTACGCAGGAAGTCCGGCGACAGCAGCACGTCGCGGCCGACCTGGAGCTTCACGCTCTCGGTGCCGCGCTTGAGTTCGAACGAGCACACCTCGGGACGCAGGTCGGCGCGCAGGAACGGCACGGGCTGCTGGTAGCCGCCCAAGCCGCCGGGCAGGAGGCCGAGCGACTGCATCTGCTCGGCGACGTACTGCGCCGCCTTGTCATAGCCACGCGTTCCGGTTCCGCGTCCTTCCAGCGCGTCGTCGGCCAGGAAGCGCACGTGCGCTTCGAGCTTCGCCGGGTCGATCGAGCTGCCCGCCGCCATGACGGCCGCGGGCAATGCCGCGGGTTTCGGCGCCAGGGCGGGGCCCGCCGTGTGGCCGATCCCGGCCAGGGCGAGCAGCAAGGCGGCAAGCGTGACGCGGGCGGCGAGCGGACGCGGCGAATGCTGCGGCATGGTGTTCCTCGCTTCGGGTGGGTCGGGCGTGCAAGTGTGCTGGGTTTGCAGGTGTGCAGGTACAGGTGTGCTGGGTGCCGATCCAACCAGCACGAGCCCAGCAGGCTAGGAGGGCGGGGCAGGGTCGTCAACGCCGGGTGCACAGGCGGCCCCGCTTGGGCTCCGTGCCCGTGGGCGCTAACATGCGGGCACGAACGCCGCACTCACTTCCGCGCTTCCGCGCTCTCATCAGGAACCATGGCCAAAGAGATCACCCGCCGAATCCTGTGGGCCGACGACGAGATCGACCTGCTCAAGCCGCACATCCGGTTCCTCGAGCAGAAGGGCTACGTCGTCACGCCGGTGCCAAGCGGCGGAGAGGCGCTCGCAGCACTCGAGCGCGAGCGCTACGACGTGCTGCTCATCGACGAGATGATGCCCGGCATGGGCGGGCTCGAGACGCTGGACGCCCTGAAGTCCAAGGAGATCACCGTGCCGGTGATCCTGATCACCAAGAGCGAAGAAGAGACGCTCATGGAAGAGGCCATCGGCAAGCGCATCACCGACTACCTGATCAAGCCCGTGAACCCGTCGCAGGTGTTCCTGGCGTGCAAGCGCGTGTTCGACTCGCAGAAGTTGCAGGACTCTCAGCGCGCCCGCGACTACGTCGGCGAGATGCAGCGCTGGCAGCAGTTGGACGTCCGCCGGCTGGATTGGAA
>JANNWR010000239.1:0-1527 GCA_031408715.1 bacterium | reverse complement strand
GCCGTTCGACAGGAAGAAGTTGTAGAAGCGGCTGGTGCCGATGTTCTGCGCCCGGAAGCGGTACTTGCGGCGCGCCACACGCATGAACGGCTGGATCTTGCCGTTGACCGTGTACTTGTCGCCGATGATGCCGTCCAGGTTGAACATATCGAAGTAACCCTTGCCGGCGGGGTCGAAGACGCGATCGTGGAACACCAGCGGCACGTCGAAGTTGCCGCTTGGGAGCTTCCAGGCGGTCGGGCTGGTGTCGTTCTCATCGCCCGTATCGAACTCGTTGAACATGTAGTACAGGCCCATGTTGCCGCGATAGACGTTCTGCGACGTGAAGTCGAGGCAGTGGTCGTGGTACCACAGCGTGCTCATGGTCTCACGCACATCGCCCAAGGGACCGAACTTGGGGTCCGTGAAGCCGGCGCGCTTGTTGAGATAGAAGTGGTCCTTCCAGTAGCCGCCGAGCGGGGTCGTGCCACCGCCCGAGTCCTCGATCATGTCCATCGGATTGCCGTCGGACTCCGACTCGGTGTGCCCATTGTGCAAGTGCGTCGTCGGCGTCGGGCGGCCGTAGCCCCTGTGGTCCGCCAGCGACGGCAGGTTGTTGCAGAAGCGGATCATCACCGGGCGGTCGACGCGGGCGTGGATACGCGGGCCGGGGAACATGCCGTTGAAGAGCCAGACATCGTCCAGCGGCAGTTCGCGGTGCCAGCTGGCCTTCGCCGCGCGATTGTCGTTCAGGTAGAAGTCCATGTTCGCGGGATCGAAGTGCTCCCAGTACTGATGAGCATCGGGCCGGCCACGCTCGCCAGAAGCTTCATTGCACATCTGCTCCGGCATGGGACCGGTCAGTTCCGACATCTGCAGCGGCTGCGCGACGGGCGGCACCGGCAACTGCTCGAGCCACGGCGTGGTCGGTGGGCTCACCACCGCACCACCGGCCGTCGCATTGCGCGACGACAGCCCCATCTTCGCGACCAGGAATCCCGAGCTCGTGAGCAGGCCCATCTTGAACAGGTCCCGGCGCGACAGCTTCGCGTCCACGAGTTCGACGCGGTTCTTGCGCGCCGTTTCCATCAACTTCTGTTGCCAGCCGGCCATCGGGTAGTTCCCCTTCCAGAGCGATTCGGGACGTGCCTGCGGAGACGTACCCGCGACAGATGAAACCGGTGGGAGAGCCGACGGTGATCGCCGTCTGGCCACCAGGGCATCCGGTCATGGTCGAGACGTTCGAGCGGTGTTGACCGGAGAACGGCCACGCCGTGAATGAAACAACCTCACCCCCATCATCGGCCGGCCTTCACTTGAACTGAACATCGGCTGACGGCACGCGACACGCACTCCTGGCGGCAGGCGCCGCGCTCGCGTGAGTCCGCAAGTGGTTCGCGTACCGGTTTGCGACGCTCCGCTCGCCAGATCCCCATGCTGGGTGCTTTCGCGCAGCGTCTTGCACGATGCATTGCCCGAGTTCGCTTCCATGCAACGTGCGTTCACCACCGTCTCGTTTTCGATATCGGGAGGCTTGCTTGCAAGGAT
>JANNWR010000238.1:0-1538 GCA_031408715.1 bacterium | reverse complement strand
CGTGTACCTGGCTCGTGCCCTGGAAGAAGCCAGCGTGGGGGTGGCGTTCCACAGCACCATCGGCGATTCCGCCGAGGGCATCGGCGACGCCCTCAAGCTGGCGCTGTCGCGCGCGGACGGCGTCATCATGACCGGCGGGCTGGGACCGACCCCTGACGACCTGACGCGCAAGGCGGTGGCCACCGCGCTCAACCGTCCGCTGCAGCTGAACGAGGCCGTGCTCGAGCATATCCGCGAACGGGGCAAGCGCGCGGGGCGCAAGCTGCCGAGCTCGGTCGAGACCATGGCGTTGGTGCCGCGCGGCGCCGAGCTGTGGCCGAATCCGGTCGGGGCGGCACCGGGCATCCTGATCGAGTACCGGAAGAAGCCGGTGATCCTCCTGCCAGGACCGCCCAACGAACTCGAGGCGCTGGCGCGCGAGTATGTCGTGCCGTGGCTGCGCGAACGCAGCGGGCTCACGGTATTGAGCTTCACGCTGCGCACGTTCGGGCTATTCGAGAGCCAGTTGCACGAGCGCATCGCGAACCTGTCCGACCACTGGCCGGGTGCGTCGCTGGCCTACCTACCCAGCTTCTTCGGCGTCGATCTGCGCGTCACCGTGAGCGGTGGCAACGCCACGCAGGTGCGCGAGTCGGCCGAGCGCGCCTATGCCGAGCTGTGCGAACGTGCGCGTGGTGTGATCTACGCCGAGGGCACGCAGACCATGGAGGAGGTCGTCGGCGAGCAGCTGGCGGAACTCAACTGGCGCATCGCCACGGCCGAGTCATGCACGGGCGGGTTGCTGGCCAAGCGTCTCACCGACGTGGCGGGTTCGTCGCGTTACGTCGAGCGCGGGTTCGTCACGTACTCCAACATGGCCAAGTTCGAACTGCTGGGCGTGTCGGAATCCGACCTGTCCGTGCACGGTGCGGTCAGTGCGCCGATCGCCGAACAGATGGCGCGCGGGGCGCGCGAGCGTGCCAACACGCAGGTGGGGATGGGGATCACCGGTATCGCGGGCCCCGACGGCGGAAGCGACCAGAAGCCGGTCGGCACGGTGTTCATCGCGGTGTCCTCCTCGTTGGGCGATGCGGTGCGTGTGCACCGTTTCACGGGCACGCGCGGCACGATCCGCGAGCGCGCCGCTCAGACCGCGCTCGACATGCTGCGCCGGCACCTGGCCGAACTGCCGCTCGACCCGACGCTGGGCTAGCGCCGGTGACGCGCGACGCGCATCCGGTGCTGCTCTACGACGGGACGTGCGCGTTGTGCGATGGCAGCGTGCGCGCCGTGCTGGCGGTCGATCGCGCGCAGCGGTTCCGCTTTGCCGCCATTGAATCGCGTGCGGCGGCCGAGTTGTTGCAGGCGGCCGGCGATGTGAACTCGATCGCGCCCGGGAGCGTCGTACTGTTGGCGCGTGGGCGCGTTTGGCGGCGTTCGAGTGCCGTGGTGCGCGCCTTGTTCACGCTCGGCGGGCCGTGGGTGCTGCTCGGCGCGCTGCTGTGGCTGGTGCCGAAGCCGCTGCGCGACGCGCTCTACGACCTCGTGGCGGCGAATCG
>JANNWR010000237.1:0-2836 GCA_031408715.1 bacterium | reverse complement strand
TTGCCGCCGCCCGTCACGAGCAACACGTCGTCAGCGCCGAGCACGAGTTCACGGTGCCTGGCGTCGTCAGGCACCGGCACCATGATCGGGCCGAACCGCCGACCATCCGCCTCAAGGCGCACCTCGGAGAAACTGACCGTCACTTGCAGCTCAGCGACGATGTCTTCCAGGTTCGCCGTGGAATCCGGACTGAGATTCACGACGCATACGGGAATCTCCGGATGCTCGAGATGGAGCGTGCGCGCGAATGCCGCGGCCCCGCCCCCTCTCTGTACCACCAGCAATCGGGCGTTCCCCTCACGAGCGATCACGGCACGCGCAGCATGCAGCAGCAACGTGAGATGCGATTCCTCGACGCGCGCGGGCAGGCAGAGGAGCACGCCGTCCACGCCTGCGCTCCGGGAGAGCGTCGCTGCGAGCGGTGCGGCAAGCTCCTCGTCCTCGCCTGCGAGCACCTCCCACGCCCATCGGCCTTGCGATTTTGGCGGCACGAAGTTCGGCAACGCGCACCATTCGGTGCGAAACGTACGGACCCAGCTCGCCACCCCAGGCGGCTCGCGATCGACATCCACGCCAACGCCAGGTCCCGCCAGCGCCCCGTGCGATGCCAGCGCCTCGGCGATCTCGGCGATCGTGGCGTGCGCGTACTCGGTCGGGGCGGAGGGCGGAGAGAAACCCAGTTGCTTCGCAGCCGCAATCAGGATCTCGCCGACGCTGATGGAGTTCAGGTGCAGATCAGCGAGCAGGCGGCTGCTGGGTTGAATGGCGCTCAATGGCAACTCGGCCCGTGCGCTGACGACGGCACGCACCACTTCAAGCGGCAAAGCCGCAGCGCCCGCCACCGGCTGATCTAGCGATGGTTCGGAATCGAACGAGGCTACCGTCGGCCCCTGATCGTCACCGGCGAGCGGCTCGGCGCTCGCTTCACAGGGATTGGTGATGAACCGTGGGATGCGATCGATATCGATCTCGCGCGCAAACCGGTCCGTGAACCAGCACGCGATGTCCACGCGGGCCCCGCGCGCCCATGCGGTCCCAACGGCTTCGAACAATCCTGCAAGGGAATCCCCCCCGGCGTCGAGCGAAATCGTCTGCGCCGCGCCATTCTCGCGCGCCAGTGTCGACAGCACACGGCCGGGACCGACCTCGAGCCACAGGTCGACCGCGCCCTCCGCGGCGGCCAATGCCTGCGCAAAGCGCACCGGTGACGTGACCTGAGCCAGAAGCAGTGACGTGAGCGGCGTGTGCGCCGCAAGGCGGGTTCCCGCGACAGTGGAAAACACGGTGCGCGACAGCGCGCGCCACTGTTCCGCCGCGAACGCTTCAGCGAGTACTGGCGCTGCTTCGCCAACGAGCGGTGAGTGGAACGCATGCGATACCGCCAGCCGTACCGCGTGCACTCCCTTGTCTCGCGCGCGCCGGATGAGCGCGTCGATCGACTCGGCCGCGCCAGAGACCACTGTTTGACGAGGGGCGTTGTAACCAGCGAGCGAAACCTCGGGGAGTTCGGCCAGCAATGCCATGACCGTTTCGGCGTCCGCGCCCAAGCTGGCCATGGCACCGTCCGCCCGACCGCGGTCGGCCATCGCGCAGCCGCGGGCGCTGGCGAGCCGTAGCAGCGCCGACTCGTCGAACGCGCCCGCCCAGTGGAGCGCGGTCAGCTCGCCCAGACTGTGACCGATGGCAGCGACCGCTTCGAGACCGAACCGACGCAGTGCGAGCAAGCCGGCAAGTGAACTGGTGACGATTGCCGGCTGGGCGACTCGAGTCGAGACCGTATCCGCATCGCTGGAGAACGCCGCGGAACGATAGAGCTCGGCCACTTCCGGACAGCGGCGGCGGAGCGCCCCCCCGCGAAGATGGCCCGGAGCACCTTGGCCTGTGAACAGATAGCCAAGGCGCGGCTCCGCACCTCCTCGCCCAAGGATCACACCCGGTGCGACCGATGAAGACCCGAGTTCTCGCGACAACGCTTGATGCAGCACGCCGAGGCGCTCGCGGAACTCCGCTGGATTCGCCGCGATGACTGAGGCGCGCACGACCTGGGCTTCGGGCGGAGGGAGGGCGTGCGCGAGAACCGCGGCGACGTCCGCGAGTTCCGCGTGGGAAAGCTGGGCGGCACCGCCGAGCAGACGTTCGACCTCCCCGCGCACCGTCCCGCGATCGGGTCCGGCGAATACGAACCACTCGCAATCCTGATGCGCGTTCGAGAGTCGGGCGTGCTCGGCGCCCAGTGTTTGAGCGCTCGCCGGAGCGATTCCCTCCAGCGTGACATGAGCGTCGATACCGCCGAAGCCCATCGCACTGACAGCCGCCCGAACCGGTTGGTCCGCCGGCCACGCCTCCGCCAAGTCGAGCACACGCAGCACCGCGTCGGGGCGTGCGAGCTCGTCGTGCGGTTGTTCACAGCCGGTCGTGGGTGGCAGGACACGGTGGTGCACGGAAAGCGCGGCTTTCATCAGGCCCGCAACGCCCGCCGCCGCTTTGGTGTGACCCAAGTTGGCTTTGATCGAGCCGATTGCGGCAGGCGCTGTCGCGCCGGCCTCGAGTCGTGCGCGAGTCAGCACGCCGAGCTCGGTCGCATCCCCGACCACGGTGCCCGTCCCGTGGCCCTCGAAGAGCGCGACCGTGTCGATGCCGTAGCCCGCTCTTCGGTAGGCTCGCTCCAGCGCCAATCGCTGACCCTCGGGTTCGGGCCTCGTGATACCCCCGCTGCCGTCCGAAGAGACGCCCCAGCCGCGCAGCAGGGCATAGACACGGCGCCCCTCCGCCTGGGCGTCCTCATGGCGCATCAGCACCACCATCCCGCAGCCCTCCCCGGGCAAGAACCCGTCGG
>JANNWR010000236.1:0-3612 GCA_031408715.1 bacterium | reverse complement strand
CCGGCGTGTGAACCGACTCCAACGCAACGGCGAACCTAGGATGCAGGACCGCCGTCGTCAAGCGTCCGCGCGCACTCAGGCGGTCCTCGAGACCGCAGTGCGCGGCCCTAACGGATCGCGGCCCGCAAGGTGGAGTCGTAGGCCGTGGGTAACGCAGTCGGGATGCCCATGGGCGTCCACCAACGGGGGGTCTCGCTGTAGATCCAGACATAGCGATCGGAATATTCCAGCGCGGACCTGACCGAGGTCCCGAACGCCGCGGGCGAAAAGTGATTGCGCGCCACGTCGAGCGTGTCCCAGCCGAGGTGCCGCCAGTCGTGATCGAGCCAGAGTCCGAACGCCAGTGAGAGGTGCCGAGCATAACGCACGGGGTCACGCGTCAGGCGCGGCACATTGTGGCGAACGCTGTCCGCCTTGGCTTTGAACTGCTCGTGAGCGCGGTACGGATAGGAGCCCTCGTGACCCTCCACCAGCACCACGCGCGGGCTCGCCGCCGACAGCATGCCGTCCAGGAACGCCGGCAGCAGCGCGTGCCGTGTGCGCTCGAGTGGCACGCGATTGCCAACGGTCTCATCGAGCGACAGCGAATAAGCCCACGTGGTGAACACGGTGAGCCCCGGATAGCCGCGTTCCAGCGCGCGCATGGCCTGCGCTCCGCGCTTGCGCACCTGCGTACACATGGCGGCCCACGTGCGCGGGTGGCGCTTCACCTGTTCGCGGTAGTCCCACAGCGCGCCGCGGTACTGCTCCACGTCGAGCAAGATCCCCGGGCCACCTCCGGTGCGAGCCAAGCGTGCGGCGAGTTCCAGGTTGGCCATCACGGCCGAGTGGTCCTCGAACCAGTCCATTTCGCCGGGCATCACGTTCACGCGCAGGAAGACGTCGCGGAAGCGCCCGAAGTCGGTGGCGCGCAGGTTCGAGTCCGCCTCGGCCAGCTCTGCGGCCGTGAATCGCCGCCGGCCCCACAGCTCCCATGTGAAGTTACCGCTGTCGCCGCGCGCGGTGCGGTAATTCACGTGGTACACGCAACCGTCGAACGGGCTCGCCAGCAACTGCGCGAGATGCGTGCGCATAAAGCGCGGGTCGGGTTCGTCCCAGCCCATCTCGATGAGCCGCTTGCCAGCGGGGACCGCGACCGCCGGGGCCTTCGCGGCGGCACGCACCGCCATGAGCGGCGAAATCACGGCCAGTGCGGCCAGCGCCAGCGCCAGCCAGCGGCCCGCTCGCGGCGCGGCCACGCGGCTCACCTCAGCCTCGCGCGTGCGGCGAGCTCGGCGTAAAGCTCCGAGAGCGCCTGCACCATACGCTGCGCCGAGAACTCATCGACGCGCGCCTGGCCGGCTTCGCCCATACGACGCGCCGCAGCGGTATCGGAAGCCAGTTCGCACAGCCGTACTGCCATCGCCGGCATGTCACCCACCGGTACGAGCCAGCCGTTCTCACCGGGCGTGACCGCGTCCGGCGCGCCGTCGACCCACGTCGCCACGATCGGCAGCCCGGCCGCCATCGCCTGCGGGAACACGCGCGGCAGCCCTTCCCAGCGTGACGCCAGCGCGAACACGTCGAACGCGCGCAGCAGTTCGGGGACGTCGCGCCGCAATCCGGTGAGCACCACCCGGCCGCTGAGGCCGGCCGCCGTGATGGCGGCTTCGAGTTCGCCACGCAGCGGACCATCGCCCACGTACACCAGCCGGGCCTGCGGGTGTGCCGCCGCCACGGTGATGAACGCGGCCAGCAGGTCGAGCGGTGCCTTCTGTTCGCCAAGCCGCCCCACGCTGCCGATCACGAACGCGTCGGCCGGCAGGCCGAGCCGCGCGCGGGCCTGTTCGCGCGTGATGGTCGCATCGCGGTACGCGCTCAGTTCGATGCCGGAGCGGATCAGCCGGTACTGGTCGGGGCGTCCGATCCCGAGCGCCAGCCCCTCATCGCGGTTGGGCGTGCCCACGACGACGATGGTGCTCGACATGCGCACGCACAGTCGTTCCAGCCACACATACAGCCAATAGGTGTGCCGGGGCTGGCTCTTGTTGAAGCCCCAACCGTGCGTCGTGTGCACGATCACCGGCACGCCGGCCAGCCACGCTGCGATACGGCCCACGATGCCGGCCTTCGACGAATGCGTGTGCACCACGTCGTACTGGCCGTCGCGGATCGTGCGCCACAGCCGGACCGTGGCCCGGAGATCGTGCCATGGCGACAGCCGGCGCACGAGACTCGGCTCGATGACCATCGCGATACCACGAGCGCGCGACTCACTGTGCAGTTCACCCTCGACACCTGTCTCGGGGCCGGTGAGCAGCGTGCTCGTGACCTGGGCAGGATCCATGAGCGCACACGACAGCATGGTGTTCTCCTGCGCACCGCCCACGATCATGCGCGTGATGACGTGCAGCACGCTTAGCGGCCGGCGCGTGCGCGGCACGATGTTGGTGGCCACGCCAGCGCTCGTGGTGGTCATGACAGCACTCCCGCCGTGAGCGGTGAGCGACGCTCCGCCAGGTGCTCGGGGCTCGCGTTGCCCACCTCGCGCCACCATAGTTCGAAGCACAGTGCGGCCCACAACGGTCCCGAGCGGTCGATCCTCCGGCGGTGTTCGTCGTGCCAGCGGCGCAACGTCGCCATGTGGAAGAGCCCGCTGCCCGGGCTCGCGAACGTGTCGCCGGCCAGTCCTGCGAGCGGTCCGCGCAGCCAGTCCTGTACCGGCACCGAGAATCCGTGCTTGCGCCGGTGTGCGATGCGTTCGGGCAGGTGTCGTGCGGCAAGCCGGCGCAGCACGCGCTTGGCGGTGCCGCCCTCGATGCGCGCGTTCATGGGCAGCCCGGCGGCGAAGCGCACGAGCGCGTCGTCCAGGTAGGGCACGCGCCCCTCGATGGAAGCACCCATCGTGGTGCGGTCCTCTTTCAGCAGCAGGTCGTCGGGCAGGTACCACAGGTGATCCGCCGCCAATGCGAGCGCGGTCCGGTCGCGTGGCAGCGCGCCCATCTCGTTCGCCATCTCGAGCGCCAGCGCCCCGGCCACACGGGCCGGGGCGGCCTCGAGCGCGATGGCCTCGCGCCAGCGTGCGGGCGAGGCGGGTTCGAGCGTCGAGAAGTAGGCGTCGAGGAACGGGCCACGACCGCGGGCCTCGAGCAGCTTGCCTGCCATCACGACTTGCTCGCCTGCGAACGTGCGGCGGTGTTGGTCGCGGTCGCCCAGGAAACGTGCCCCGGCGCGTGCCAGCGACGGTGGCAGCCACGACAGGTTGCGCAGCATGCCGGGCAGCCGGTGTCGGCGATAGCCACCGAACAGCTCATCGCCGCCGGTGCCCGACAGCACCACGGTCACATGCTCGGCGGCCGCGCGTGCCACCAGATGCGCCGGCACTGCTGCTGGATCGGCACACGGCTCGTCGAGCATGCCGATGACGCGCGGCAACTCGCGCGCAAGATCCACGCTGACGGTCAACTCGTGGTGCCAGGTGCCGAACTTCGTGGCCACTTCGCGCGCATAAGCACGCTCGTCGTGATGTCCACCGCCTTCGAAGCCGATCGCGAACGTGCGTGTCTCGCGCCGCAGGGGCTCGGGCAGCAGGGCCACGAGCAGGCTCGAATCGACGCCGCCCGACAGCAGCAC
>JANNWR010000235.1:0-16054 GCA_031408715.1 bacterium | reverse complement strand
GTAGCTCGCCGAGAACGCGTCGCGTTCGGTGAGCGGCAGCGCGATGCCGATGCGCGGCGACAGCGTCCAGATCGCGCCGGGCCCGCGCGCGTCGGGCTGCGGCAGCCCGGTGCTCAGCGAGTTGCCGCGCGCGGCACTCGCATCGCCGGCCGAGAACATCTGCACGCGCAGCCCCGTGTTCCAAACCAGCCCCTCGCGCTCGCCGCGATGCTGCACGTAGCCCCACGCGCCCGGTGCGCGCGTGTGGTAGCGGCGCACGGTGTCGATGTCCGCCACCGTGGGTAGCGCGCTGTCGAGCTCGAAGCTCTCGGCCACGTCGTAAAGCATGCCGGCGCCGGCCTCGAAGCGGCTCTTGCTGGACTGTTCCAGCACGCCGCTGATACCGGCCTGCCAGCGATCGGCGCTCGCGCGGCGGAAGTACGGGGGCGTACCGCGGATGGCCAACAGCGGATCGAGCCTGGGATCGTTGGAGAGCCCGAACTCCACCTTGCCATTCCCGTAGAGGTCGTCGGGATCGCGCGTGAGTCCAGGCGACGTGAGCTCGGACGTGTGCTGCCAACTGGTGGCCACGTGCCACTGCACGCGTGTGCCGAGCCGTGTGGCCTGCAGCGTGGCCACCAGCCGGCGCGACTCGCTCATGGGTTGGTGGTCGGTGCCGCGGTAGAACGTCACCGTGCTGTCGAGGAAAGGGGGACAGCTCAAGCACAGTGTATTCAGGAACCGGAACCGCACGCTGTCGTCGTAGGCGAACATGGGGTCCCACGGCTGCTGCACCGTGCGCGAGGCCAGTAGCTCGAGCGACACCGCCCGTGGATGTGCGATGGGTGCGAGCTTGGCCCACGCGCCGAGGTGGTTGTCGTTGCGCCAGCCGAAGCGCTGCCCCAGAAGTTCGGTGCGCCCGCGTGAGTGGCGCCCCGGCATCTGCTGGTCGTCGAGCCGCACCTCGAGCGCGCCCACCACGCCCAGCCCGCCGGCGTGCAGCGGCAGCGAGCCACGCGCTCCGAGCCAGTCGTACGCGCCGCTACGGCGGCCGTCCGAAAGCCAGCGCAACGCGCCGGCCGGATGCGGCAGCGGATCGCGCGTCTGGAGCGCGATCACGCCCGCCAGCGCGCCGGCGTACTCGGCATCGAGCCCGCCCGCCAACAGGTCGGCGGACTCCACCGCCATGAGCGGGACTTCGGGGGCGCGGTCGCGCAGCGGCTCGTTGAGCGTGAGCCCCGCGAGCGTCCACTGCGTCTCGCCCGCGCGGCCACCGCGCACGTGGATGTCCTCGCCCACGGCGATCACGCCGGGCTGTAGCGCGATGGCCTGCGCCAGGCTCGCCAGCGGCAGGTCACGCAGATCGTCGCTCGAGACGCGATGGACGGTGGCGCTGGAGCGTGGGTCGCCGAGCCGCCCCGCGGATACCTCGATGGCAGGGAAGCGGCGGACGATGCGGGCGGAATCGCGGGCGGAATCGGGGGCGGACTGCACGGACGTGTCCGCCAGCGCGGCGGCGAGCAGCGCGGCCAGGATCGGGATCAGGGTGCGGCCCCTCTCATATGAATGATCGCCCGGTTCTGCGGGCAGTCTGGCGCTCACGGCGGAACCGGGTCAAGAGTTTCCTGCACCTTCTCCTGAACCTCGCGGCCGGAGCAGGGGCCGGCGACAGCCCGCCGCGACCGCCGTATGGTCATGGAACCCGGACCGACCTCGTTCGTCTAGATGGTCGATGGAGCTGAGAAGCCAGAAAGGAGCGACTTGGCAGATCCCGGCGAGCCCGACCTGATCGCCGCCCTGCGCCGGAAGGACATGGCCGCACTGGAGCAGTTGTTCGTCCGCTTCGGGGAGCCGATGGCCACGCTGGCGCGGAGCATGCTGCGCGATCCGGCCGAAGCGCAGGACGTGGTGGAGGAGGCGCTGGTGCGTGCCCACGAAGCCGGCCCCGGATTCCGGGGTGAGCGCGGGGTGCGCACATGGGTGCTCCGGATCACCGCCAACCTGTGCCGCGATCGCTTGCGCAGGCGGCGCTTCACCGCCGCATCGCTGGATGGGCCGGTTCCTGTACAGGATGCGAACTTGCGCTTCGATCCGGTGGCGGACTGGGACCACGCCATCGACCAACGCGTGGTCTCGGAGCAACTCGCGGCGGCGATCGCGCGGTTGCCGGACGATCAACGCGAAGCCGTGGTACTGCGACACCAACTCGGGCTGTCATACGAAGACATCTGCGGCATGCTGAGCCTGCCGCTGGGCACCGTGAAATCACGATTGGCGCGCGCGCTGGTGGCGCTGCGCCAAGACATGCAAGCCATGCAAGCCATGAAGGATGGGGGCGGGTAGCCGCGCCAACGCAACGCCACGTCCGACCGCCATCACCATCCGTGCGACGGCGTCGGATGCAACACCCACCGATCCGCAACCCGGAGCACATCCACATGACGCAGCCTTCCGATCCCGCACACGAACCGCACTGGCTGAAGCTCGCGGCCACGCTTCGCGTCACGCCCGACCCCGCGACCATGGCGCGTGTGCGCGCGCGGCTCGCGTCGCGTCCCGCCGAGCCCGCATGGGTGCGCTGGCTGGCGCGGCCCGCCGCGCTCGCGTTGAGCGCCGGCCTGCTCGTGGTGAGCGCGGTCGCGGGTACGATGTGGGTCTCGGAGGGAGTGCGGAGCTCGTCCACACAAGCCGCTTCGCAAGACGTCTCCATGCTGAGCACGCTGCTGGGTGACGACGGCAGCTACGGCCTGCCGGTGAGCGCCACCGATGGTGCCGCCGGCACGAGTGCGACCGACAGTGGCGAG
The DNA here is from genome assembly GCA_031408715.1 of bacterium. GTDB lineage: Bacteria > Eisenbacteria > RBG-16-71-46 > RBG-16-71-46 > RBG-16-71-46 > JAIOPA01. Next base: position 13,271 of record JANNWR010000235.1, on the reverse strand, counting down.
GTGCGGCCATGACCCGTGCGAGCGTGATCCTCGCGGTGGTCTCGGCGGTGTGCCTCGGCCTCGCTCTCGGCTTCATGGGTGGCGTGATGTTCTCGCACCACATGATGCGTCGCGGCCCGTTCGAGTTCGGCCTGCATGGTGGTTCGATGGCGCGCTTCGCGCCGCCGGGGCCGCGCGGCATGCCGACGCCACGCATGATCCTGCCGCAACTCAAGCGACTGCTCGACCTCACGCCCGAGCAGGCGGACGCGATCCGCGGCGAGATCGAACACTCGCGCGACGACTTCTCGGGTGTGCGCGACAGCTTGCACGCCCGCATCGAACGTCACCTCACGCCGGCACAGCGCGAGCGCTGGCGCCGCGCGACGAGTGACCACGGTCCTGACAATGGATCACACGGCGGGTTCGCCCCGCATCACCTCCCGGGTGAACCGGGCATCGAAGGAGAAGACCGACCATGACTCCCTTCCGCTTCATACTGTCCGCACTGCTGCTGGCGGCCCCGGCCATGGCGCAAACGCCGCATAGTCACTCCGCGGTTGCTCCGACCACAGCTGTGAGCGTGCAACCCACGCCGCCGGCCGGGGACGAACTCGACGACTTGATGTGGCTCGATGACGCCGACCTCATGGCGTTCGGGCTCGGCGAGGAGATGTTCATGGTGCCGGGCGCTGAACCCGCGCTCGGGGACTTCGAGCACTCGGGCGTGGATAGCCCCATGGCCATGCACGACGAAGCCGAAGACGGCCCCGGCGCTCCGGGCGTGTCGATGGGGCACAGTGGCCCGGGCGGAATGGGTCACGGAGGCATGGGCCCCGGCATGGACGGTGGTGCGGGAATGCACGGCGGCATGGGTATGCATGGCGGTCGCGCCATGATGCACCGCGGCCGTGGCCGCATGATGCACATGCGCATGGCCCAACTCGATCTGACGGACGCCCAGCGCGACAAGCTGCATGCCCTGCACGAGGCGAATGCACGCAAGGCCGTGCAACGCCGCGCCGATCTGCAACTGGCGCAGATGGACTTGCACAAGCTCATGCGCGCCGACAAGCCCGAACAGACGGCACTCAACGCGCAGGTCGACCGGATCGCCAAGCTGCGCGCCGACGGCGTGAAGGCGGCCATCGACACGCGCCTGCAGGCACGCACGGTGCTCACGCCCGAACAGTGGAAGAAGTTGCACTCGCCGGGCCGCGGAATGGGACACGGGATGATGCCGCGCGGCCACAAGGCTGGCCCCGGCGCGGACTCGGACAAGGACTGACGTCCACGAGCACTCCCGAGCACGCGCTCGGAATGACGCAGGGGAAGTGCGCGAAGCGGCGGCCGTGGCAACTCGGCCGCCGCTTCGCGTGACTGGGGCATGCGCCCCTCGTCCGAAAGGGCTTGCGCGCTTGTCGCAATGCGCGGTGCCGGTCGTGGCCTCGGGCGTGTTGCGCTCGCGGTGTGGGACTCCTGCGCGGCGGACGCCTCTGGCCGCTTGGAATGGGGGCGCAGCCGTGCGGCCCGCGCGGCGCCGGCGTGCAGGGTGCGCGGCTGGCCTTTCCGGCGAGCCGCATTCGGTCAGCGCGCACGTGCGGACATTGCGCGCCGCCGTGCCGTGTGACGTTGCGGAATCATGACGTGCGGTGGCACGCGAGTCCGCCTTTGGGGGAATCCTCACAGTGCGCACCGCGTGCGACAGGAGGTTGCAACGCTCGGCTGCGTGCTTCCGCCCGGTGCACGAAGCTGGCGCGCTTCTTCCTGTATCCCATGCGCCTTGAGTATGGGGAGCAGGGCAGCGTCAGAGCGCGATCGCGCCTGGTGGAAGATCCGGCCGGAGTACCCCCATTCGGTATCCGGCCATGGTGTGGAGGTGTGTCATGCGCCGGTTCCTTGCGGCCGTTGTGGCGGTCCTTGCGTCCGCCTCGCTCGCTTCGGAGGCAGCGGGTCAGTGCAGCTTCACCCACACGGCCGTGGGCGGTGCGTACGAGATGTGCGCGGAGTACGGCAGTGAGTTCCAGTGGACGGGCCCCAACGGCTTCAGCTCCACGATGCCGTGCATCACCGAGAGCGAGCCCGGTACCTATGCGCTGCGCACGTGGGATCCGATCAACGGCCTGTGGAGCGACTGGTGCACGTGGTCGTTCGACGCGCCGCCGTTCGTGCCTCGCCTGCAGATCACGGGCTCCGACTCGCTGTGTTCCGGCACCACGACGCCGTGGTGCGGGCCTGCGATCGCGATGACGTGGGACTGGCATGGCCCCCAGGGCTTGGTCGGCAGTGACATGTGCGTGGACGTCACGCTGCCCGGTGAGTACATGGTCATCTGCCAGGTCGACTTCGGCGTCCCGCCCGACACCGTGCGCCGCACACTCACCGTGCTGTCGTGCGGCGGGGCGCAACCGGTTCCGATGTGCCCGCTCACCGCGCGGGAATGGGCACGCTCCTGTGGGCGCGGGCCGCTCGTGCCGGCCGAGGCGTTCGCCCGCGTGGCCGAGCGTGTCGATGCCCGCTCTGCGGTGTGGGCTTACGGCGGGCAGAGCAGCGGGCTCTGCAGCCTGCTGCGGCGGGAACACCACCGCAGCAACGAGATCTCTCGTGCGAAGCGCCACTTCGCCGCCGTGCTGGCGAACCTCTCGGCCGGCGAACTCGGCATCACCGCCAGCGACGGCCGGCAGGTGGGGCTCGACGCCAACCTGTCGCTCGACAGCCTGGCGGGTGTGAACCCGGGCACCCGGTTGCAGGACTGGGTGGCGGCCACGGAATCGCGGCTGCTCGCGCTCATGGCCGGGGGCGGCCGCACCCGCTCTGCGCGCGAGGAGTACCGGCGCATCGCCCGGCAGGCGAGTGCCATCGAGCGCATGAACACGGGCTGCGCCGTGAGCCTGGGGGCGCTGCTCGCGGACGACGAGGATGACGACGAGGAGTTCCGTCCTAGGCTCTCCGTGAGCACGGGCAGTGCGGGTGCCACCGTGAGCACCGGCCCGCGCAGCGACCCGCGCACCGGGCTCACCCATCTGAGCTGGACGCTCGAGCGCTCGGGGCCGATCGAGGTCACGGTCATGGACATCACCGGGCGGCGCATCCGCCACCTGGTGAACGGCACGTTCGCCGCGGGTACGCATGAGTTCACGTGGGACGGGCGCGACGACGACGGCCGCTCGGTGCGCGTGGGTGCGTACTTCGTGGCTGGGCGCATCAGCGGTGAGCGCCTGACGCAGCGCTTGTTCCTGCTGCGCTGAGCGCAAGCGGGTGGATCCAGCGGCCGTTTCCCGGGTGACCGGGAGACGGCCGTCCGCGTTTGCGGGACCGACCGTGGATCCCGGGCTGCGAAACGCCATGGCAGTCGTTGCATCGTGCGCCGTCGGGTGCCCAGTCCCATCCACCCGGACCCGGTCGGGGGCATTGCGGAACCACCTGACCAGGCTCGAGTCCTCCCCGATCCGGGGCATCCCACCCGAAACCCACGCCAAATGAGGCCAATTCGCGGTCCGGACATGCGCCCGAATGCCCACTTGCACTTTGGCCCGATTCTTCCAATAGTATCCGGGTGTCCTGATCGTGGGGAGAGGGACACAGTGTCGAGAACGACGCAGGGTCGTTCGAGGCACGTCGTACCCGGTAGTGTGCGTATCCCGCGCCGGTGCCTTGGGGAAAGAGAGAGCTCCAAGGTGTTGTAAAAACGGTAAGCAGTGGCTTCGGGCCTTGCTCACCGGCCGGTCGCGCACCGGTCAAGCGGCCACCACGCGAAAGCGGAGGTGGCCGCAGCGTTTTGTGGTCGGTTTGACCGCACCGGCCCGCCCCCCGTAACCTGATGTCTGAACGTTTGCAGCACCCGGCGAGGCGCGAGGCCTGCCGGCTCCCGGGACGCTCGCGTCCCCTTAGCGTTGCCCGAGTCCGAAGCTCGGCGCGCCAACCCCAGAATGCCATTCACTTTCCAACTTGATGCGAACGATCCGGGCACCGCTGCGCGTGCCGGCCGCTTCACCACGTCCCATGGTGACGTACTCACTCCGGCGTTCATGCCGGTGGGTACGGTGGGATCGGTGAAGGGACTGACTCCCGACGACCTCACGGCCGCTGGGTGCGACATCCTGCTGTCCAACACCTACCACCTGATGCTGCGGCCGGGTGTCGAGACCGTGGCGCACATGGGCGGGCTGCACCGCTTCATGGGCTGGAAGGGCTCGATCCTCACGGACTCGGGTGGCTTCCAGGTGATGAGCTTGTCCGAACTCAACAAGCTCACGGAAGCAGGCGTCGAGTTTCGCTCCCACCTGGATGGCTCCAAGCACATGATGACGCCCGAGCACGCCATGCGCGTGCAGGACGGGCTCGGGACCGACATCGCGATGTCGTTCGATCATCTGGTGCGCCTGCCCGCGCCGATCGAAGAAGTCCGCGAAGCGGTGTCGCGCACCATCCGCTGGGCGCAACGCGGGCTCGACGAGCGCGCCCGCCTGCGCGACGAGGGTCGCGGCGAAATGGCCCTGTTCGGCATCAATCAGGGCGGCACGGATGCCACCGAGCGCGCGCGCTGCTTCGCGGGCCTGGGTGCGATGCCGTTCGACGGCTTCGCGCTGGGCGGGCTGTGGGTGGGCGAGGGCCGCCAGCTCGGACTCGAGATGGTCGAGCGCGATTGCCGCGACTTTCCCGCCGACAAGCCGCGCTACCTGATGGGCGTCGGCCATCCGATCGACGTGATCGAGGCCGTGGCGCGTGGCGTGGACATGATGGATTGCGTGCTGCCGACGCGGAACGCGCGGCGCGGCACGGTGTTCATCAACGATGGCCGGCTGGTCGTCCGCAACGCGGCGTACGCGCACGACGAGCGTCCTCTGGACCCGGAGTGCGATTGCTACACCTGCCGGAACTACTCGCGCGCCTACCTGCGCCACCTGTTCGTCGCGGGCGAGCTGCTCGGCATGCGGCTGGCGTCGGTGCACGCGGTACATCACATGATCTCGCTGGTGCGCCGTGCGAGAACGGCCATCCTCGAGGGCCGCTACGCGGCCTTCCGCACGCAGTTCCTCGAGCAGTTCGCAGGCCGGGAGACGCTCACGCCGGCCGCGTCCTGAGGCGCGGCCGAAGCAGGCTCCCGGTTGCACGACTTCATCGTTCACCAGCGGCACCACTCAACGAAAGGAATCAGCATGAACTTGTTCGTGACGGATGCATATGCGCAGGGCGGCGGAGCGGCACCCGTGGACAGCTCGCCGATGGCGCAGTTCTTCGGCGGTGGCATGAGCTTCCCCATCATGATGGCGGTCATGTTCGGCATCATGTACTTCATGGTCATCCGCCCGCAGAGCACGGAGCGCAAGAAGCTGCAGCAGGCGATCGAGCAGCTCAAGAAGGGCGACAAGGTGCTCACCACGAGCGGGATGTTCGCCACGGTCGTCAGCATCGAAGCCGATCGTGCCGTGCTCAAGATCAACGACGAGACCAAGGTGGAGTTCGCCAAGAGTGCGATCGCCTCGGTCGTGAGCTCGGACGGTAAGTGATGCCGGTGCGTCCCGTCCGTATCTTCGGCGATCCGGTGCTGCGCGAGAAGTCGAAGGCCATCCGGGCCTTCGACGAGTCGTTGCAGTCCCTCGTGGCCGATCTGTACGACACCATGACTGCCTACAATGGCGTGGGCCTGGCAGCCAATCAGGTCGGCGTGGCGCAGCGAGTATTCGTGGTCGACATTCTGTATGAAGACGGCACCCGCGATCGTTTTGCGGTCGTGAACCCAGTTCTCACCGAGAAGAAGGGCAAGCAGAAGGACGACGAGGGCTGCCTGTCGATGCCGGGGATCACCGAGCCGGTGGAGCGCGCACGGACGTTGCGCCTGCGCGGCTTCGACGAACACGGCCAGCCGATCGACCGCATGGTCGAGGGCTTCGTGGCGCGCGCCGTGCAGCACGAGAACGATCACCTGGACGGCGTGCTGTTCAGCGACCGGCTGTCGCCGCTCAAGAAGACGTTGCTGCGGCGGGATCTCGATGCGCTGGCGCGCGGTGAGCTGCCGGCGGGCTATCACCCGGGCGACGAGCGGGGTACCGTTTGAAGCCACGCGTCGTGTTCATGGGCACTCCGGACTTCTCGGTTCCGGCGCTGCGCGCGGTGGCTGAGCGCTGTGACGTCGTACGCGTGGTCACGCAGCCCGACCGGCCGCGCGGCCGCGGTCTCGAGACCACGGAGTCGCCGGTCGCCCAGGTCGCGCACGAACTCGCACTGCCGGTCATGAAGCCGGCCGACATGAAGGCTGCCGAAGTGCGTGACGAGCTGGCGGCCCTGTCGCCCGACGTGTTCGCCGTGGTGGCGTTCGGCGCCATTCTCACGCCTGCCGTGCTGGCGGTGCCGCGCGCGGGCTGCGTGAACCTGCACGGTTCGCTGTTGCCGGACTACCGCGGGGCTTCGCCCGTGCAGCGCGCGTTGTGGGATGGCCGGACCGAGTCCGGCGTGTGCACGATCTTCATGGATTCGGGCATCGACACCGGCGATGTCATTCAGACGCTGCGTGAACCCGTGCGCGACGACGACGATGCTGCCTCGCTCGCCGCAAGGCTCGCAGCACTCGGCGGTCCGCTGTTGGCCGAGAGCGTGCTGCTCGCGGCCGCCGGCACCGCGCCACGCATCACACAGGATCGCGCCGCGGGGAGTTACGCCAAGAAGTTGCGCAAGGAAGACGGGCTCATCGACTGGGCCCTGAGTGCCAGAACGGTGTGGAATCACGCTCGCGCGGTCACGCCGTGGCCGGGGGCGCAGACGATGTTCCGCGGCAAGCGCGTGCTGTTGGTACGCACGCGCGCGAGTGAAGGTCCCGCCGGTGCCGCGCCGGGAACGTTGTTGGGAAGTGATGCCCTGGGACTCCGGGTGGCGTGCGCCGATGGCGTGCTGCTCGTGACGAGATTGAAGCCGGAGGGGCGCGCGGAACTCGACGCCGCCGAATGGACGCGCGGAGCGCGCCCGCTGCCGGATGACCGATTCGAGACGTCAGATCACCGATCCAGCCAGCAGCTCGGAAACAGCTAGCCCGTCTGGGAACACCCAAGGAGTGCAAGACGTGACCACCGAACGACGATCCACCGGGAAGCCGGCGAGCCGGCCCGACACGCGTAGCACCTCGCGCCCTCGCTCCGAGGCGCCGCGCTCGCGTGGCGATGGCCCACCGCGCCCACGCCCGGAGGGCGGTGGTGGTTATCCGAGGCGCGACGGCCCACCGCGCGACGGCGGAGCGCGCAGCGGCGGCTTCACGCCACGTCCGCGTCCGGAAGGTGGCAGCAGCTATCCGCGCCGCGATGCTCCGCCGCGCGCGGGCGGCTTCACGCCGCGTCCGCGTCCGGAAGGCGGTAGCTCGTATCCGCGTCGAGACGGCCCGCCTCGTGCGGGCGGCTTCACGCCGCGTCCGCGTCCGGAAGGCGGCAGCAGCTATCCGCGTCGCGATGGTCCTCCACGTGCCGGTGGCTTCGCACCGCGTCCGCGTCCGGAAGGCGGCAGCAGCTATCCGCGTCGAGAAGCTCCGCCGCGTGCGGGCGGCTTCGCACCGCGTCCGCGCCCGGAAGGCGGTAGCGCCTATCCCCGTCGAGAAGCTCCGCCGCGTGCGGGCGGCTTCACGCCGCGTCCGCGTCCGGAAGGTGGTAGCAGTTATCCGCGTCGCGATGGTCCTCCACGCAGCGGCGGCTTCGCACCGCGTCCGCGTCCGGAAGGCGGCAGCGCCTATCCCCGTCGAGAAGCTCCGCCGCGTGCCGGTGGATCCGCGCCGCGTCCGCGCCCCGAGGGCGGCTTCCGTCCGCGTCCGGCTGGCAGCCCGCCGAGCGGTTTCGAGCGTCCGCAGCCGCTGCCCTACGAGAATCCGCATCATGATGGCCCCGGGCCCGCGGACGACATCGATCAGACCGGAGCGGTCAACCGCTCGCGGCCGATCTATCCGCAGGGTGCCACCGTGCGTTGGCGGCGCGACGGCAAGCCGTCGCCGGGTGCGGGCTGGGCGAAAGGCCAGAACAGCGCGCCGCGTCAGGGCCGCCCCGGTAGCGACATGCGTGAGGACCGCCGCTCGTCGGCTCCGATGAGCGCGACCGATGGTCCGTCATTGCCATCGGATCCGCGTGAGGCCGCATTGCGCATCCTGCACGCGGTCGACACACGCAGCGCGTTCAGTGACCGGTTGCTCGACGGCGCGCATGCGCGGCCCGGCGCCGACCCGCGCGACAAGGCGTTGCTGCATGAGCTCGTGAAGGGTTCGCTGCGCTGGCGCGGCCGGCTCGATCTGGCACTCGATACGCGTGTCCATGTCGGGCTCGCCAACACACAGCCGTGGATCCGCAATATCCTGCGGCTCGGTGCCTACCAGATCCTGTTCCTCGATCGCGTGCCGATGCACGCCGCGGTCGACGAGTCGGTGAAGCTGGCTCACAAGTATGCGCACCCCGGTGCGGCGGGGCTCGTCAACAGCGTGCTGCGCCGGCTATCCGAGGAACGCGACAACATCCAGTGGCCCGAAGGTGATGACGCCGCGGACCTCGCGGCGTCGGGTTCGCACCCGCTGTGGATCGTCGAGCGCTGGCTCGAACGCTTCGGTCCGGCCGAGACGCGCGCGTTGCTCGCCGCCGACAATCGAACCGTGCCGACCGGCCTGCGCGCCAACACACTCAAGAACTCGCGCGAAGAGCTGATCGACCTGCTCGCCAAGGAGGGCGTCGAAGCCAGCAAGGCGGTGCTGTCGCCCGATCTGTTGTGGGTCGAGGGACACCATTCACCTGGTGCGCTGCATTGCTTCCGCGAGGGGTTGTGCACCGCCCAGGACGAGAGCGAGGCGCTGGTGGCGCGTGTCGTGGCGCCGCAGAAGCACGATCGCATCCTCGACATGTGCGCGGCTCCGGGTGGCAAGTGTGGCCACATGGCCGAGCTCATGGCGGACGAGGGCGAAGTCTGGGCGCTCGAACGCGACGAGCACAGAGTCGCCACGCTGAACACCACACTGACGCGGCTGGGTACGACCGCGGTTCACGTCGTGCATGGCGACGGCCGCACGCACGAGTTCCCGATGCCGTTCGATCGCGTGCTCGTCGATGCGCCGTGCAGCGGCATGGGCGTGCTGGCGCGCCGCGCCGATGCACGCTGGCGCAAGGGCCCCGAAGTGCTGGCCGAGATGCCGCCGGTGCAGCTGGACCTGCTGCGCGCGGCCGCACGCCAAGTGTCGCCGGGCGGATTGCTGGTGTACAGCGTGTGCTCGTTCGAGCCCGAAGAGACCGATCACGTCGTGGCGCGATTCCTGTCGGAGCACCCGGGCTGGAAGATCGAGACCGTGGCTGGCACCGTGCCCGACACCGTGGTCACGAGCGAGGGCTTCATGCGCGTGCTGCCGCACCTGCACGGCTGTGACGGCGCGTTTGCCGCCAGGCTGCGCAAGCCGTGAGCGATGCACCGAAACGCATCGTCCCGCGCCACGTGCGCGAGACGATGCAGACGGTGGGCACCGCACTGCTGGCGTTCGTGGTCGGGCTCATGGTGTTCAACAGCCTGGTCATGCCGCGCATCATCCATCGCGCGGGCGAGGTGCGCGTGCCCGACCTGTCGAACCTGACGGTCGAGCAGGCCGAGAAGGCGCTGGCGCCCACGGGGCTGGCGTTGTCGCGGGCCGGCGAGCGCTTCGATGCCGGCGTGCCACGTGGGCGGATCATGCTGCAGGAGCCGGTCGCGGGCACGCGTGTGCGTGGCCGTGCGCGGGTGCGCATCACCGTGAGCATGGGTGAGGAGTTCAGCAACGTGCCCGCGCTGTCGGGGGAATCCCGGCGCAGCGCCGAGATGCTTCTGGAGCAAGCGGGGCTCAAGGTCGGCGGTGTGACGCGAGCGCCCAGCGATGCCGTGGCCGAGGGACTGGTGGTCGACACCGATCCGCCGGCCGAGAGCATGCTGCCGCACGGCACGCCGGTCGCGTTGCTGCTGTCGTCGGGACTGGCCGAGGACGTGTTCGTGATGCCCGATGTGGTGGGGCGTGAGATCAGGCGCGTGCGTATGCAGTTCGAAGCGCATGGCTTCAAGGTGCTGTCGCCGCCGGCCGCTCCAGCCTCGGGTGCGGTGATCTCACAGGAGCCCGCGGCGGGTTCGCGCCTGACACGCGACATGAGCATCATGCTGCAGGCCGCCGGCCGCCGGGGGCCCTGAGATCTCAGTGTGCGACCAACCGTCCGCGGTCGCCGTCGAACGTCACGAGCCGAGCATGACCCGCTGATACCGTGATGCGATCCTCGAATGTCAGCGTCATGCCTGCGTGTTTCGGGTCGTCGGTCGGCATGAACTCCACTCGCAGTGCGTGGATGCCCGCGGCGAGCGCCAGGTCCTGCTCGACGTACAACGGCCGGTCGCTCTGTGCGCCGAGCGGCGCGACGGCGCGGTCGACCACCAAACGGCCGTCGGTCCACGCGCGCAAGCGGTAGTGCAGGTGAACCGTGCGGCAGTCCTGCGTCTGTCGCATGTGCACGGGCATGCGCGCGATCTCCTCGGCCGAAAGCGGCCTGCAGTCCAGCCACGATTGCCCGGGCAGCCGCCATGCGAGCCGCACCGCGCCGGACGCCGGCGATGAGCCGGCCGTGAGCTGTGAGGCCCACGCGAGTCCGGCCATCACCACGGAGGTGACCAGCACGGCAGCGGCGCGCTCGAGCCAGCCCCGACGAGTCCCCGCGAAGAAACCGGCGGTCGCGGCCTGCCGGCCGCAGTCGGCGACGAAGCGCTCGAACTCGGTGAGGAGTGCCCCGAGATCGGCACGGCCACCGCTTGCGAAACGAACACGGGTCGCATCGAGCGGCTGCTTGAGCTCGGGCTCGCGTCCCTGCAGCAGCCGTTCGAGCGCGAGCGGCACGCCCTCGCGTGAACGGCAGCGCCGCGCCGGGCAGCCCAGTACGAACACCCCTCGGTGGGCGTGCAGCAGTTGCGATACCGCGAGCGTGTGCAGCGCACCGGCGCAGTCCACCTCGAGCAACCTCAGGTGGTGTCCGCCGCCTGCGAGCCGTGCGGCCAGCGCTTCGCCGACGCCGTCCTGCCCGCAATGCACCAGCACCATGGCTTCGCGGTCGGCATTCGCGGCCAGATGCTTCACCGCGTGGGCCTGGGCGTGTCCATCGCGCGCGGGCGGGCCGATTGCAAGCTGGTCGCACGAACCCGCGCACAGCCCGCAACTCACGCAACGCGCGGCGTTCACCGACGCGAGCGCATGCGGCAGCCGTCCGGTGGGGTCGGGGACCATGGAGATGGCCTCGAACGGGCAGTCGATCACGCACTGGCCGCAGCCCGTGCACGCGAGTGCATTGTGGTGCGACTTCTCGCCGCGCTTGTTGCGGTTGGGGCGCCACCAGATGGGGAGCGTGAGCGGCACCAGTACCAGAGTCAGCGTGAACGCCCAGGCCGCGCCCGCGGGCAGCCGGGTGGCGAGCGGTATCCATGCGGTATAGAACAGGTCATACGCGGCACGATCGCCGAGCAGCAGTCCCTCCGCACCCGGCCCAAGTGGAGCCGCGACCACGAACGCCAGCGCGGTGAGCGCGAGCGTGGTCCACAGCGTCAGTCGCCCATCGGGCAGCCAGCGGCTGCGTGCCAGGCGCAGTGTGTGCACCCAGATCAGCAGTGCCATGCCGAGCGGCAGCGCCATGTGCACGAACAGGTTCAAGAAGAAGAACGACGCCGGCGTCGACGTCGCACCGCCGAAGATGCGGCCGATGGGTGTCGCCAACAGATGCATGGCATCCATGAGTCGCGCCCCGGCAGCACCCAGCAGCTGCGCGTGTGCGTCCCACACCAGAATGTAGCCCGTCCAGCCCACGATGAGCATCATGGCCGCCAGACAGAGCCCGCTCACCCACGCCAGCACCCGTGGCCCCCACGTGCGTCCTTCCGCGAGCATGCGCAATGCATGCAGGACCACGAACACGACGGTGAGATCCGAAGCATAGCGGTGAAGCGCGCGCAGCCAGCGTCCGCCCCAGACCTGGGCCTGGATACGCTGCATGGATTCGTATGGGGCACCGATGCGGTAGAACACCGTCAGGTAGATGCCGGTCGCGATCGCCACCAGCATGAGCGCGATGGCGAGCGAACCGCTCTGGTGCGCGGGGTTCCAGCGCGATCCGTATGCGCGATCCAGCAGGGAGTCGAGTATGGCCACGATCCCGCGCAGCGGGCGGGCCGCTATTGGCGCGGTCTCGGGTGCTGCAGTGCCGGGGCGTGCCAGCCGTGACGCCGGCAGCACGATGAGCGGCGGTAGCTCCGGCCCGGCGCTCACGAGCCGCTCCGGACGCGACGCACGCCCTCGATGATCCATTCTGCCGGCGGGTTGCTGAAGCGGTACACGATGCGCCCGCGTGCATCCACGATCATCACCAGCGGCACGTGCGAGACATCGCCGTTCTTCAAGTCGCGTTCGCGCGCCACCTGAAGCGTGTCGAGCAGGCGGCAGACATCCGCAGGCTCACCCGACAACAGCCGGGAGCCTTCGGGTAACGTCCAGCGCGCAGCCAGTTCGGGCAGCGCTGCCGGTGTGTCCCGCCACGGGTCGAGTGTCACGAGCGCGATGTTCACGCTGCCCGGGCCGAGCGTGCGGGCGGCACGCGTGACGTTGCGCACGAGCACGGGGCAAACGGTCTGGCAGTTCGCGAACACGAAGCTCAGGACGGTCGGCTGGCCGGCCAGGATCGAGGCATCGCACTTCTCACCACGCTGGTCGATCAGCGCGAACGCCGGCACCGGGATCGTGGTGCGTGGAAAATCCTCGGGCAGCGATTCGGTGATGGTCGATTCGAACGACACAGCCTGCTCGCGAGCCTCGCGCCCGAGCCGTGCGACCGCCCAACTGGCCTCGACGGCGAATGTCACTACCAGAGCGATGGTCACCGCCCAGGCGCCGCGCGAGCGCACGAGCACCGTGATCGATCGCCGGAGTTGGGCGCCCTGCACCACGAACAGCGTGCCCAGCAACATGAGCGGTGCGAGCACCAGCATCATCCAGCCCTGTGCCGCCGGCAGTCCACCGGGACGCGAACCGAAGCACGCGTATTGCGCCAGCGCGATCCAGGATTCGTCGCCCGGCGTGGTGGGGAAGAACGCGAATCCCCACCACACCGTGAGCGACACACCCCACAGGCCGAGCAGCCATGCACCGGTGCGTGGCTGCGGCTCCGGCTCTGTGGTGATGTTCATGGCAGAGTCCTCACCCGACCTTCCACAGGAACGACAGCATCATCCAGTTGGTGAAGTAGTACAGGATGAAGCACACGAAGAAGATCGCCACGAGCACGACCGTGCCCTTG
>JANNWR010000234.1:0-2708 GCA_031408715.1 bacterium | reverse complement strand
CACGTGGCCGCACTCGGGGTTCAGCGCGTACGTCGGACCCGCGATCGCGGCGGCGAACCGTGCGGCCGTGCTGCGCGTGGCGCGCTACGGGGCACGCGCGCCTGTGGCGGAGTCACGGTTGCGCTACGACGCCGAGCGCGCCGAGGTGGAGCTGGTGTCGGACGCGGTCGACGGCCCGCACGTGGGCGTGCACCGGTTCACCGCGGTGGAGTTCGTGGCGCGTCTGGTGCAGCACATCCCGGCATCGCGCTCGTGACGGAGCATGCGGTGGTCACGCGCATCCTCGCGCACCTCGCGCGGGGCGGGATCGATGCACGCGCGGGACCGTGGGCGGCGGCGGGATAGCCGCGGGCCTGCGCAGGGTGCGAATGATCGGGGAGCAGGCAGGCGTGTGGGCCGGCCGTGGGAGGAGTGTGCACGGCGAGGGCGGAGGGCTGTCGTGTGAGGGAGTCGGCGGCACCGCGCGGAGGGATTCGAGGGGACGCTCGGGGGGGCGGGGCCTGGTGGCCGCGCAAGGTGTCCCCCACGCAAGTACGGATTCATGGAATTGTGTCCTTGACAAAAGGACATCTTGATTCTAACGTCCTGGAATGAGCCTGCACCCTGTTCTGTCGGAGAAGCTGAGCACCGCCCTTGCGGAAATGCCGCCCGTCGCCCTCACCCGGCGCGAGACGCGACTGCCTGCCGTGCCCGGCAAGGTGCACGCGGTGATCGGCATGCGTCGGTCAGGCAAGACCACGTTCCTGCGTCAACTGCTTGAGGAGCGCCGCGTAGCGGGGCCCCCTGAGAGGGCTCTGTATCTCAGCTTTGATGACGACCGGCTGGCCGGCCTGGAACTCGATCAGCTCGGTTTTCTGCTCGAGGAGTTCTACCGGCGCCACCCCGCCCTGCGCGGGCGCCAAACCGTGAGCTGGTTCCTCGACGAGATCCAACTCGTCTCCGGTTGGGAACGCTTCGTCCGGCGGGCGATGGATTCCGAGAAGGTCGAGATCGTCGTCTCGGGGTCCTCGGCGCGAATGCTCTCGCGCGAGGTCCACACGTCGTTGCGCGGCCGCGGCATGGCCACGGTGATCCGGCCGTTCAGCTTTCGCGAATTCCTGCGTCACCGCGGGGAGGAGCCTGAGTACGAACCGCGACGGTGGAAGCCCGCAGAGCGATCGCGCATCGAAAAGCGATTCCGCGAATTTCTCGTCGAGGGCGGGTTCCCCGAAGCACAGGGCCTACCGACGGCCCTGCGCATCGAACTCTTGCAAGGCTACGTCGACACCGTGCTTTTCCGCGACGTGGTCGAGCGCTACCAAGTCACGCAGGTGGCCGCGCTCCGTTGGCTCGTGCGGCACTGCCTGCGCAATCCGGCAGCGAGCTTCAGCGCCCACCGGCTGCACCTCGACATGAAGTCCCAGGGACACGGCGTCGGCAAGGATGCCGTGCACGCCATGCTCGGACACCTGCTGGACGCATTCCTCATCAGCGCAGTGCCGCTGGCCACCGAATCGGAACGGCAACGCAACTCGAACCCACGCAAACTCTACCCCGTGGACTCGGGGCTCATCCAAGCCTTCGACAGCAGCAGCCGTTCCAATCTGGGGCGCGCACTCGAGACAATCGTGTTCAACGAACTGGAACGGCGTCGTGCTGAGGTTGGCTACGTGCGGATTGAAGCCGGACTCGAGGTGGACTTCCTTTCGCGCCACGGGGGCGGCGGCGCGGAACTGATCCAAGTGTGCGCAGACCTGTCCACTCCAGGAACGCGCGAGCGGGAGTTGCGGGCCTTGAGTGCCGCTTCGCACGACCACCCGCGCGCGACAATGCGGTTGTTGGTGCTCGATCGCGACGCGGTCGGACGCGCCGACGTTTCGGGCGTCGAGGTGCTGCCCGCCTATGAGTGGTTGCTGGGGGCGCCAGTTGCGGGCTGAGCAAACGGACGACCGGCAGCACGCGGGCGCCGGCCTGGGACCGTCCACTTGCTCTGGCCGGAGCAAGTAGACGCTGCCCACGGCGCGCCTGCGGTTGCCGCTGCCGCAAGCCTGAGGTCCCGCTACCGCCGATGCGCCCCGGCTCGGGCGAACGCCTGCTACAGCCGGGTGCTCGTCAAGGTCGCGCCGATCCTCAGCGGGAAGATCCAGCCCAGCGAATCATAGAGCAGCGTGTCGTCGTGCAGCGTGCCGCGCGACAGCACGTTCACGCCGAGCGAGCGCAGGGCCGCCACGTTGCCGCTGTGCACACGCACGGTGTGCGTGCCATCGCCATTGGGGGTCATGCGCACGCGCCGATCGCCCCAGTAAACGAATACGTCGTTGTCGGCGTTCGGCCCGGCGTTCGCCCCGGTGTCAACCGTGATCGTCAGGCTGTCGCCGGCCGCGGCCTGAGGCACCTGAGCCGGTGTGCGAAGTGCTTCGGCATCGGTGAGTGTGGCGTCGAGCCCGATACCGGTCAGATGCACCGAGGCGATCGTGCGCGAGCCCGGCTGCGACGCGATGCGAAGTGCCGAAGCCTGATCGATCGACCAGACCTCGTGCGGGCCACTCGGTCCCTGGACCGTATGGCGCGTCAGATGCAGGTGGCGCTTCCAGCGATCGTCCATCAGCTTGTGAACGACAGCGCTCGTGTCGACCGCACCACCGCCGGCGGGCCGGCGCAGCACCATGAACATGCCGAGCGTGCTGCGATTCACGGTCACGTCGGCGGCGCGCGGATGGCCGGTGCCG
>JANNWR010000233.1:0-37171 GCA_031408715.1 bacterium | reverse complement strand
GGCGCGTGAGGGCGGCAAGCGGCCCGACCTGTGGCATGTCCGCCACATGGAGGATCCGCGCGCGATCACCCCGCACTCGATCATGCCGGCTTATGCCGGAATGCTGACGAGCGCGGCGGACTTCGCCGGCATCCAGAAGCGGGTCGATGTCATGGCCATGCTGGGTGTGCCCTACGGCGACCTGGTGAAGGGCGGTGCCGCCGAGTCGGCGCGCGAGCAGGGGAAGATGGTGTCGGAGTCGATCGCTTCACAGGGTGGTCCCGCCGACCTGTCCGACAAGGAGATCGTCGCCATGGTCGCGTATCTGCAGCGCATCGGCATCGACATCAAGCGCACCGACGCCACGGCCCTGGCCACTCCAACGGGAGGGCACTGACATGAAACTCTCGGACGTCGTGGCCCATGCCGGACTCTCGATCTACGCTGAGGCCGCCCTGATCCTGTTCTTCATCGTGTTCGTCGCGCTGTTGGTGCGGCTCTTCGCACCGTCGCAGCGCGAGGAGCTCGAAGCGCAGCGCCTGCTGCCACTGGATCCCGATGTGCCCGCCACGAAGCGGGAAGGAGGCCCGCGATGAACACGCCCCCGCGTGACGAGGACCGCCTGCTCGAACACGAATACGATGGCATCCGGGAGTACGACAATCCGCTGCCCCGCTGGTGGGTGCTGATCCTGTGGGTCTCGATCGCGTATTCGGTCGTGTACCTCGCGAACATCGTCCCGGGCATCGGTTCCGGCCCCGGACGGGTGAAGAACTACGAGAACGAGATGGCTGCCGCGCTCGCGAAGTACGGCGACCCGAAGGCCGAGTCCCAAGGGAACGTGGTGGACGATGCCACGGTGCTCGCGGCCGCTTCGGATCCGGCCCGCCTGAACGCCGGGCACCAGACGTTCGTCATGTACTGCGCGTCATGTCATCGCGAGGATGCCGGCGGCAACATCGGACCCAACCTCACCGACGACTTCTGGATTCACGGTGCCAAGCCGTCCCAGATCCACAACATCGTCTCGAACGGTGTGCTCGACAAGGGCATGCCCGCTTGGAGCGCGGTGCTGAAGCCAGACCAGGTGCTGTCGGTGGCGGGCTACGTGCTGACCGTCCACGACACGCACCCGAAAGACCCCAAGGAGCCGCAGGGCACCAAGGAAGAGTTCGAAGCACCCGGCGAGAAACACTAGCCCGGGCCGGCCCGCAACGCAGTCCCATTCCGGTCGCGCACAGGAGAACACGGTCATGGCGGTCCATCCCCAGGCCCCGGTCGCTCCCGGTCGCGTGCTGTCCACGCTCAACGAGGACGGTTCGCGCCGCTGGCTGCGTCCATGGCCCTCGGACGGTGCATGGTGGAAGAGGCGCCGCATCGTCGCGTGGCTGCTCATGGTCGTCTTCTTGTTGTTGCCGTATGTCCGCGTCGCCGACCGCCCGGCGCTGTTGCTCGATCTGCCCAAGCGGGAGTTCCTGATGTTCGGGGCGCGCTTCCTGGCCACGGACACCGTGCTGTTCATGCTGCTCATGATCAGCACCTTGATCGCGATCTTCCTGGTCACAGCGCTGCTGGGACGAGTCTGGTGCGGCTGGGGCTGCCCGCAGACGGTGTACATGGAGTTCGTGTTCCGCCCGATCGAGTACGCCATCGAGGGCGGGCCGCGCGGCGTGCGTGCCTTGGACAAGCGGGGCGGGCTGGCGCCGCGGCGGATCCTGAAGTTCGCGGTGTTCGGGTTCATCTCACTCGTGCTCGCGCACACGTTCCTGGCCTACTTCGTCGGCGTCGAGACACTCGCCGTGTGGGTGCGGCGCTCGCCCATCGAGCATCCGACGTCGTTTCTGGTCATGCTCGGCACCGCTGCGGCGGTATTCCTCGACTTCGCGTGGTTCCGCGAGCAGACCTGTCTGGTGGCGTGCCCCTACGGCCGGCTGCAGTCGGTGCTGCTCGACCGCAAGTCACTGATCGTGGGCTACGACAGCGGCCGCGGGGAGCCGCGCATGAAGGGCGGCGCGCGGCAGCTGCCGGTCATCGCCGGTGACTGTGTCGACTGCCACATGTGCGTGCAGACCTGCCCGACCGGTATCGATATCCGCGACGGGCTGCAGATGGAGTGCGTGCATTGCACGCAGTGCATGGACGCCTGTGACCGCGTCATGGGCAAGATCGGCCGGCCGCCGGGCCTGATCCGTTACGGTTCGCGCGACGGCTTCGAGCGCCGCTCGCACAGCGTGAAACGCACGCGCGTCATCGTCTATCCGCTGGTGCTGCTCGTGACCAGCGGCCTGTTCGTGGGAGCGCTGCTGAGCCGGCACAACCTCGATGTGACCATGCTGCGCGGCCCGGGTGCGCCCTACAGCATGCGGAACGACGGCCGCCTGCAGCACCAGGTGCGGATCAAGTTCGTGAACCGCACCCGCGTCACGCGCATGGTGCACATCGAACTCGCCGGCGCGGACGACTCGGAGTTGATCACGCCCATGCAGCGACTCCCCGTCGCACCCGAGGCCATGGTGACGACCACGGTGTTCGTGCTGACGCCGTCGCATGGGTTCCATCTCGGGCGGCGCAAGGTGGCATTCGAACTGAGCGACGGGGCGGGTTGGCACGAGCGTGAGGAGTTCGAACTGCTGGGACCGGACGAGGCTCCGCGGTGAAGGCGGCCTCGGCATGGCCAGTCGCGATCGTCGCGGTTCTGGGAGTCACGGTGATCGCCAACATCGGGCTGCTGTGGCAGGCCAACGCGCCGGGCAGTGACGACATCGAACCGAACTACTACCGGCGCGCACTGGCCTGGGACAGCACGCAGGCGGCACGCGGCCGCTCGGCCACGCTCGGGTGGCACTCCGACGCGAGCTTCGTCACCCGGCCGCACACGGTCGGGGTGCACGTGGCGCTCTCGGATTCGCTGGGTGCGGCGCTGAGCGGCGCCAAGGTCGGTGTCGTGGGAGTGCACAATCTCTCGCCCCAGCGGCCGGAAGTGTGGGGGCTGCACGAGACCGCGCCGGGCGCTTACGACTCTGACGTGCTGCTGCCGCATGGCGGCCGCTGGGAGTTGCGCATCTCCGCGCGGCGCGGCCGCGACGAGTACTTGGCCGTGCTGCATGCCGACGCACCGGAGCCGCCCCGGCCGTGATCGCGCTCCTCGCCTCGGTGCTGGTCGCGAGCGTGCTCGGGAGCGTGCACTGCGCGGCCATGTGCAGCGGATTCGTGTGCGCAGTCTCGGCGCAGGGCCGGCCGCTCGCTTCGCAGACGGCGTGGCACGCCGGGCGCGGCCTGGCGTATGGGATGCTCGGCGCGCTGGCCGGCTCGCTCGGCCGCGGACTCGAGCTTGCGTTTGCACCCTCGGGACTGTCCCACGCCGCAGGCATCGTCGCGGGCGCGGTGCTCGTGCTGTGGGGGCTCACGGTGCTATCCGGGGCGCTCGGGCTGCACGGCGCTCAAGCGGTCACCGCATCTCCGTTCACACGCGGCATCGGCGCCTGGATGGGCCGCGGGCTCCGCGCCGTGCGCACGTGGCCGGTGGCGCCTCGCGGCTTGGCCATGGGCGCGCTCACCGCGCTGCTGCCATGCGGCTGGTTGTGGGCGTTCGTCGCCAGTGCCGCGGGTACGGGCCGAGTGGCGGAAGGCGCGCTGGTCATGCTGGCGTTCTGGCTCGGTACCATTCCCGTGCTGGCGGCGGTCGGTCTGGCTGCCGGCCGCGCGCTCGATCCGCTGCGCCGCCGGCTGCCGTACGTGACCGCCACGGTCATGATCGCGGTCGGACTGCTCACCGTGGCGGGCCGGTTCCGCCCGCACGAGCGGACAGCGCCCGGCGGGGCGGCCGCCGCCGCGAGCATGGGCGCCGACTGCGGCATGCCCGGCATGTCGCATGCGCCCGTCCCGATGCCCGCGACATCACAGACACCCCTGCCCACCAAGCCACCTTCGCATTCCACGCCAGAGCCCGCTGCGAGCGCTCGACCGGGGCAGCATGTCGCTCGCTGAGTCCGAGCTCCGCTCGCTCGACGGCGCTCGAGTGGCCGTGGCGGCCGGTGCGACCTGTTCGCATTGCGGACTCGACGTTCCGGAGGATCGCGTCCCGTTCGATGGGTCGCGGGGGTTCTGCTGCCACGGCTGTGCGACCGCGTGGACGGTGCTGCACGAGTCGGGACTCGAGCACTACTACGAGTTGTCGCGACGCCGCGAGATCCGCGTCGAGGCGAGCGGCCGTCCGTTCGCCGAGTTCGATCACGAGGCGTTCCGCCAGCTCTATGTGAAGCGCCGCGCCGATGGCCTCGACGAGGTCTGCCTCTATCTGGAAGGTGTGCATTGCCCGTCGTGCGTGTGGCTGGTGGAGCGCATCGCGCAGGCCGTGCCGGGCATGGCGGGCGCCGAACTCGATCTGGGCCGCAGCCGCGTTCGCGTGAGCTGGGACCCCGCGCGCGTGCAGCTCTCCGCGATCGCACGCTTCCTCGACACGCTCGGCTACCGGCCGCACCCGTTCCGGGGCGGTCGTACGGACGAGCGCCGCCGCGCCGAGGATCGTGCCATGCTCGTCCGCATCGGCGTCGCCGGTGCACTCGCCGCCAACACCATGCTGGCCGCACTCGCGCTGTATTCGGGCTGGTTCTCGGGCATGGATCACGACTGGGCGCGCGTGTTCCGCGGGCTGTCATTGGTGCTCGCGGCTCCGGCGCTGTTCGGTCCCGGCAGCGTGTTCTTCCGAGGCGCGTGGAGTTCCGTGCGCACCCGCACGCTGCACATGGACGTTCCGGTGGTGATCGCGTTGCTGGCCGCGCTCGGGCGTGGCGTGGTCAATACCTTCACGGGCCGCGGCCCGGTGTACTTCGATGGCGTCGCGATGCTGGTGTTCCTGCTGCTCGTCGGCCGGTTCCTGCAGCAGCGCGCGGCGCGCGCGGCGGCGGACTCGGCCGAGCTGCTCTACGGGCTCGCGCCGGCGGTCGCACGCGTGCGCCAGTCCGGAGAGGTGCGCGAACTGCCGAGCGAGGCGTTGCTGCCGGGAATGGAGGTCGAGGTTCGCGCCGGCGAGACCGTACCGGCCGACGGCACGGTGCTCACGGGAGAAGGACCGCTCGACCTGTCGCTACTCACCGGCGAATCGCGTCCGCGAGGCGTGACGCTGGGTGACGAGGTGTTCGCGGGCACCATCAACCGCGGGCGCACGCTCGTGTTGCGGGTCGAACGCGCCGGCGAGGACACACGTCTGGGTCACATCCTGCGTGAAGTGGAGAGCGGCGCATCGCGTCGTGCGCCGATCGTGCGCACGGCGGACCGGTTGGCGGGTGCGTTCGTGGCGATCGTGCTGGGGCTGGCCGTCGTGACCTGGGCCCTGTGGCGCTCGCACGACCGATCCGCGGCGATCGACCATGCCATCGCGCTGCTCATCGTGACCTGCCCGTGCGCACTGGCACTCGCCACACCGCTCGCGGTCACTGTGGCGATCGGGCGTGCGGCCCGCGCGGGCGTACTCGTGAAGGGTGGCGATACGCTCGAAGCACTCGCCGTGCCCGGCACGCTGGTGCTCGACAAGACCGGCACGCTCACCGAGGGCCGCGCGGCGCTGCTCGACTGGGCCGCCGACGGCGGTGAGGACATCGGACGGGAAGACCTCCGCGCACTCGTGCTCGGACTCGAGCGACATGCCACGCATCCGGTCGCGACCGCATTCGCGGAAGCGTGGCCCGATGTGATCCCGGTTCCCATGGCGGATGTACGTGTCGAGATCGGTGGCGGGGTCGAGGGACTCGCGGGGGCACGCCGCGTCGCGGTCGGCTCGCCAGCGTGGATCTCGCGGCGGCTGACGAATGCCGGCATGTCTGCTCGCCAGCCGACGAACGTGGGAGCGACGGCCCGGTCTGCCGCCGTGCCGTCAGCGCCCACGGCGCACGATGAACGCGGCGAGCTCGAGTTCGCGACCAGCCGTTCACCGGTCTGGGTCGCGATCGACGGCGTATGCGTCGCACGCGCCGGGTTCGGTGACCGACTGCGTGACGATGCGCCGGCCACGCTGGCACGACTGCGCGCCGAGGGCTGGACGCTGTACCTGCTGTCGGGCGACGACCCGGCGGTGGTCGCTGCCGCCGGCCGTGCGCTCGGATTCGAACCCTCGCAGGTGCGCGGTGGTGCCAGTCCCGAGGACAAGCGAGCCGCGATCGAAGCTCTCGCCAGCCGCGGTCCGGTGGTCATGGTGGGCGATGGCGTCAATGATGCTGCGGCCATTGCATGTGCCACGGTCGGCGTCGGGGTGCGAGGCGGCGCCGAGGCGTGTCTGTCCGCAGCGGACGTCTACCTGTCGCGGCCGGGACTCGGTGCGCTGGCGACGCTGACAGGCGGGGCGAAGCGCACACTCGCGGTCATTCGCAACGGACTGGTCTTCTCGCTGGCATGGAACGTCGTCGGCGCCGCACTCGCCATGGCCGGTCTCGTCAATCCGCTCGTGGCCGCCATCGGCATGCCCGCGAGCTCGCTCGCGGTGGTGGTGCTGGCCTGGCGCTCCCGCACATTCGGTGCGGGGCCCGCATGAGCGTGGTGGCGATCATCCTGCCCCTGGCATTGCTCGTGGTCGCCGCCGCCGTCGCCGCCTACGTGTGGGCTGCGCGCAGCGGTCAGTTCGACGATACCGACACGCCGGCGGCACGCGTGCTCGTCGATGATGCCAGTGCCGTCCGCCGGCCCGGGGTCGACGCTCCGGTGGCCGCCGCGGGTCAGGCCGCGAGTCGTCCCGGAGACGGACCCGGCGGCGACGCCTGAGGGAGCTGGGCGCGCACGCCGTACTGCTTGCTGATCAAGTAGGCGGCGGTCCAGGTGCCGAACAACTGCCACACCTGGAACTGGTATACGGTGTTTCGCAGGTAGTCGATCTTGATCTCGTTGAGCACGAACAGGATGAGCTGTGCGCGCGCGATGATCAGATAGGCGTCGGCGTAGTTCTCGCTCCTCAGGTCGTCGACGGGCGGCCGCAGCAGGACCGCGAGCCCGAACAGGAACATGAGGTAGAAACCAAGGCCGGGGAACCCCACGAGATTGGCGACGTACAGGTAGACATTGTGTGGCCAGATGTAGAGGTAGCCTGGGATCTCGTCGTAGAACGGGCCTTGGCCGAGCAGCGGATGGACGAAAATACGCTCCCAGGCATTGCCCCAGGCTTCCTCGCGAGCTTCTGGGACGACGCCGTGCACGACCTTGGTCGTACGCAGCCGCTCGAACACGTCACCCGAGTTCGTGAACTGGGCCACGGCGAAGTTCATGCCGAAAGCGACTACGAGGATCATGCTCACCGAGGCGATGAACTTCACCGGGTTCAGCCGCCGGCGGATGGTGAAGAACACGTAGGGCAGGGACACCGCGAGCGCGATGATGACACCGCGCGTCACGGTCGTGAACATCGTGTAGGCACTGAAGGCTGCGAACAACCCGAGCACCCAGATCCGGAGTTGGGTGCGTGCGCGTATGAGCTGGAAGACCACCAACAGCACCATCAGCCCGCAGTATTCAGATAACAGTTCGTAGTCTCGGAAGCTCGAACCGACGCGGACGTCGCGAGTGTTGAAGTCGTGACCCGTCGTGGCGCTGAAGTCGAGAAGCCCGGGGATCAGGATCTGGCCAGCGTGCCGTGCTTCCCATGCCGCGATCGCGAAGATGCCGAAGGCCGTGATCATCTGGGCTTGATGAAGTCGTTCCAGGTCGCGAGTGGTGCGCACGCAGTTGATGATCAGGTAGTACATGATCAAGCAGGCGGCGAATAGTTCGAAGTTTATCAACGCACCCGCAAGCGCATGCTCGCTGCGCACGTTGTAGAACGACAGCACGTACCACAGCAATAGCCCGAGGAGGGGCATATCCAGCGGACTGCCTCGCGCGGGTTCGGTCGTGCGCAGCGAGAGGCGTAGCAGCCAGAGCACGAGAAGCATCAGGACGAGGGCCAGGTTCGTGCTGCCGAACACGGCGCCTTTGGGATAGGGCAGTAGGAACACCATCACGTTGATCGCAGCGCTCATGCTCATGCGCCAGGCGACGCCGAATACCGCGGCCGCCGCGATCACCGGGATGACGCGCTTGTTCGGCGACCAGAACTGCATGCCGAGCACGATACCGATGGCGAGGGTCGTGAGGAGGCCGGTCGCGCGGCTGAACGGGTCCGACCGCCACGAGGGAGTGCCGGGGGCTGGGGGCGCCTTCAGGAAGCCCACGGAGTCCACTCCTCACCCGGCACGGATCGTCCGCGCGCCCGGGTGGTCATCCAGTTCGATTCCATGGTGGTCCGATCCTCCTGCTCCGGCCGGTCTTCGCTGCGACCGTTTCGAGGTTATCGGCCGGTCGGGGGCCTTGCTTGCGCCCCCCTGAGACCCCGGATTGCTCGCTCAGATGGCCGTGCAAGCGGCGGCGAGAGGCAGCTCCCCGGCAGGGCTTCCGGCGCCCCGCCGCCCGGGCCGGATCACGACGAAGAGCAGCATGCCCGAGGGGCGGGGACCGAGTCCAACCCTGTCCGGGTGGACTCGGGCCCTCGGAGCCGATATAACGACCGGCACGCCATTCGGCACAGGGACCCGTTAGCTCAGTCGGTAGAGCACCTGACTTTTAATCAGGGTGTCGCTGGTTCGATCCCAGCACGGGTCACCAACCTCCCTTTTCGGGGTCGCAAACTCCCTTGCAAGGGGGGCATATCCAGAGGCATCCTGCCCAGCGGCCCGACCATGTGCATTTCGTCGGCACCTCCGGGGAGGCCATCGCATCGAAGTCGTTCGCTGGGCGCGGTCGGGCCTCGCGGTGGTGCACAAGAAGCTGGTGTCGCCGGTTTCGCGCGGTGCTTTTCCGAGATTTCCCGGGTATGTCGACCCGAATCCACCTCCCTCAGGAGCGTTCTTCGTCATGAGCACGGTCCACTCGTCCGCCCCTCCAAGGACCCTCGCATCGTGAAGAAGCTGTCCTGTCAGGAGGTCCTGGACCATCTGTCCGAGTACCTGGACGACGACGTCAAGGCGGAGTTGGTCTCCCAGGTCGACGTGCACATCGGCCAGTGCCAGCATTGCCGCATCGAGGTCGATACCCTCAGGCACACGATCTTCATCTTCCGCGAGAACGAGCGGGTGTTCCTGCCCCAGCCGCTCACGGACCGCCTCCAGGCCGCACTCGAAGCGGCCTATCGCGCTGGCGGATGCACCGAGCCGAAAGACGGCGCCATCGATTCCTGACGGGCGAGCGCGCTGGGACACCAAAGCCCCTGGCCGGGTCCACAGCCGGGTGGCGGCGCCCTCATCTCAGCGCTCGGGAATCGCCGGCGGCCCCGCGGCCGGGCTCCTCCAGCGGAACATCCACAGCTCGGTGTCGCCGCCACGGCGCAATCGTTCGCGCAGCACGATCGCCCCGGGGTTCAGCGTGAGCGTGTCGCTCGCGGCATGAAGCCGGCTCGGCACCGCGAAGGCGAATGGCGCCGAGGGCAGAGGCGCCGACGGCGAGCACGACATCACCACATGCGTCACGCCCGCGCGCCCCAGGTAGTCCGCGAGGGCGTGGTCACGGATGGCATCCTGATAGGCGCGTTCGTTTGCGACCCCGTCGCCATTGATCCATGGCCGGTCGCTGGCATAGCCGATCAGTCCCATCGCGTCGCCATAGAGCACGTCGTGGTCAGAGACCGCGTCGTGAAAGCGCCTCGCGATCGCCCACTCGTCGCTCTCGTGCGCGGCGATGGCACGCACCTGAGGCAGCACGGTCGCGAGCTTTCCCACCGCGAGGCCCGCGGACAGCACCACGATCGCGGCGGCGACCGTGGTCACACCGCGTGCGCCGAGCACGTGGTACGCGCCCGCGAGCAGGACGATCGTGACGAACGGATGGGCGAGCAAGAAGTAGCTGCCCTGCACGTCGAAGCGGCTGAACGCCAGCATCCAGCCAAGCCGGCCCGCGAGGTAGAGCGCGTAGACGAGCATGGCGTCGCGCGCCGCAGTCGCGGGCCGGAGCGCGTGCCGCATCGAGAATGCCAGCCACGTGAGTGCGAGCGCGAATGCCACGAACACCGCGAGCTGGTCGATGCGGTTGAGCGAGGAGTGCAGCACGACGTCGAGGCTCGCCGCGATGTCCAGTCGCGGAAACGCAGACTTGAGCCGTGCGGAGATCGGCAGCCAATCTCCGAAGCCGAGGCGGTTCCAGGCCAGGTATGAAGCCACGAGTAGCGTGAACGGAATCGCCCGCGCCAGGATGCGGCGCCATGCCGCGGGCTCGCCGCGAGCACGCAGGGCCATGACCGCGAACGCCGCCGCCGCGAGCGGCAGGGAGTCCACGCGCGCGAGCACGGCGAGCCCGAGCAGCACCCCGTCGGTGAGCGCGGCGAGAGCACCGGCGCGAAGTGTTCCGTGTTCGGAGACGCGCGCAAGGTAGAAGAGCCCCGCGGTGAGCACGAGGAAGGCGTCCATGCCGTAGTAACCCTTGAGCGCGATGAAACCTGTGTACATGAACGCGGTCGCGGCCACGGCCAGATCGCGCGGCGACTCCGGCATACCCATCGACTCGAAGGCCCTCGCGCACAACTGCTGCAGCGGCCGCAAACCCGCCACGAGCACGAGCCAGCTGAGGAGCGTCGCGATCCGGAAGCAGCCGACGAGGTCGTAACCGGGTGCGAGCATGCGGTCGAGGGGGATCAGCAGCATCGGCATGAGCGGGTTGAAGCCGTTGGTCGGATGCACGCGGTCGAAGCTGA
The DNA here is from genome assembly GCA_031408715.1 of bacterium. GTDB lineage: Bacteria > Eisenbacteria > RBG-16-71-46 > RBG-16-71-46 > RBG-16-71-46 > JAIOPA01. Next base: position 26,493 of record JANNWR010000233.1, on the reverse strand, counting down.
AACCGTGACCGAGGCAGAAGTTCCGCGCGATCGCCAGATAGTACCCGGCGTCGTCGCCGACCAGTGTGCCGAACTGGAAGCGCGGATGGGAGAGCGCGAGCGCCATTCCGACCAGAGCGAGCAGTGTCAGTGTGGCCATGTGCAGCATGCGGGACAGGGGGCGGGTCATGGCGTCCTGGGCGGGGCGTGCGCGGCGAGGCCGACGGCGAGCGGACCGCATATCAAGGTATGCGGTCCGCGCAGCGGTTTCAATCCCGGCCGGGAAGCCTCTTTCTGGCTCATTGTCAGGTGTCCCATGGGGCGGACACTTTCACGTTGCAGTTAGGCCGGACAGAATCATGTCGCACTCACAAGTGGTCGCGGCGGGCTGCGCTTGGACTCGCGTTTCCTGTAACCTATCGTCCGCTGCGGGGTAGGAGGAACCGTCCTGTCACGATCGCGTGCCGCTCGGGCACGTGTAGTCCTGTCGGTTCAGGCCAGCGTTGGGCTGGCGGAGGTTGCATGAAGCGGTGGTCTGTTCTCGTGTGGTCGATGGTCGCACTCGGTGTCCTGGCTCCCTCGCAGGCCGCCGCGATGCGGCTCGAGCCGTGGCGCGGTCATGTTGCCGTGGGATATGGCCATCTGTTCTCGGATTCGTTCTCGCCCGGTGGTTCCATCTCGGTCGCAGGGGGAGTGGACTATCCGGTCAGCCCGAATCTGCGCGTCGGGCCGGTGATCGGCATGTCGATCCTCGGCACGCACGATGTGGTCCGCGGCAGCATCACCGCGGGGCTCGACTACAGCCTGTTCGACTGCGCACTGCAACTGCACTGGTCGCCCGCCAATGGTCCGTTGTCCCGTGTCTCCTTCGGTCCGGGATTCGCGATCGCTCGCACCTCGCTTCAGGTGGGTGGCGGCGGCGCGGGCTTCCTGGATCTGGCCGTCGATGAGGTGAGGCCCGAACTGGCGGTGGATGTCTCGGCGATGCCTCGCCGCCAGAAGATCGTCGCAGTCGGCATCGAGGCGGGAGTTCGTATCGTGCCAGTCGAGCGGGTGAGTTGGGTGCTCGGCACCGTGCGTCTGGCCATTCACTACTAGAATTTCCCGCAAGACACACCGCGAGCCCGGAAGGGATTCCCTTCCGGGCTCGCACGATTCATCCGGGTCGCCGCTGCGGACCGGGTCAGTTCGGCGGGGTGAACACGAACGGCGCCTGGAACGTGGTCGCGCCCGTGGCGATCGCAGGGAAGCGCCAGTCGCGGATCTGCGACAACGCGCACTGCGACAGGGCCGGCGAACCGGTCGTGTTCTGCACCACTGCGGCGTCCGTGACCTCGCCCGAGGCCGCCACCGTGATCGCCACGACGAGCTTGCCGCGCATCGTGGGCGTGCGCTTGAGTTCGTTGCCGTAGCAGTACTGGATGCCAGCCGCGTAACGCTGGATGACGGCGAGCAGCGAGGCATTGCTGCGGTACACACCCGGGCCCGCGCCACTGCCGCTGCCCACGCCCGTGCCGTTGCCGCCACCCGAGCCACCGCCGGAACCGCCGCCCGAACCCGGGCCGACGCCCGAGCCATAGCCGGTGCCAGTGCCAGAGCCGATGCCACCGCCCGATCCCGAACCGCGGCCCGGGCCGCTGCCCGTGCCCCAGCCCGGCCCGGCTGCGAGATCGCCGATGGAGACGAGCGACCCCTTGACCGAGGAGCCACCGAGGTCGCCGCCGGCACCGACGCCGCTGCCGCCGCCGGGCAGGCCGCCGCCAACCGCCACGTCACCGGCGCCGCGCGCCTCGCGGATACCGCGTGAACGGCCGCCACGCGACACGCTGCCGCCTGCGGTGGAACTGGTCATACCGAGCGAGGCATTGAGCCCCGCCAGCGTGCTCTTGAGCGAAGTCGTCGTGCTGGCCAGCTGTGCGCCCACTTCGGCCTGGGCGCGCGCGTAACCCGCCGAGCCGCTGCCTTCAGCCACCGAGTGCATCGTCTCCACGCGTCGGTTGCCCGCGGGCGCGCCCGGCGCCGGCAGGGGCTTGTGCGTCGGTGCGGCCGTCCCGCCGCCGCCGCCACCGCCGCCACCACCGCCGCCCGGGTTCGCGTTGCCGGAGCGCACCTTGTCGCCGGCCGGCAACACCGGGGGCGGCAGCGCCTTTTTCGGTTTCGCCGGTTCGAGGATCAGCTTCGCGAAGCGTTGTTCGACCTGGTCGACATTGGTGATGGCCTTGGGAGGTGGCGCCGGGATGAGGCGCACGCCCATCACGAAGAGCATGGCGGCGAATGCCGTGCCGACCAGACAGCGCATGAGCAGCGCGTCGTTCGGGTCGATCAGCGACCGGCGATAGGCGAGTGCCGTGGTCATGGCCATGGTCAGGCCTTCTTGAGCACCGCGAGCGCGATGTCCGGGAAGCCGTTGCGGTCGAGCGTGTACATGACCTTCTGCAGCACGCGGAACTCGATACCGGCGTCGCCCTGGATGGTGGCGATGTGGGTCGGGGAAGGGACCTTGCCCTTCTTGCGGTCCAGTTCGTCCATCTGTTCGCGCGCCTCGGCGAGCTTGTGCGCAAGCGGCGAGATCATGAGCTCCTGGTTGCTCATCGCCTCGGTGACCGTGGCGACACGCTCACCGCCGAACATGATGGCGTCGTGGTCGATGGCGATGACCACCGACGAGTGCATGCCATTGTCGACCACCGAGCGCGGCAGGTTCACGCCGGGCGGCGGCGTGGTGACCCCTTCGCCCGCGATGTAGCTCTTGAGCACGAAGAACAGCAGGGTGGTGAGGATATCCATCATCGACGTGAGTGTGAGCCCACCGTCCCCCGTGAACTTCTCCATGAGTCCGGCACTGCGTCTGCGGCGACGGCGCATGTCAGACCTCCTCCGAGACACTGCCCTCGAGCGCAGGATTCACCAGCCCGGCGGCACGTGCGGCGTCCATGAGGCTGATGACCTCCTGGTAGCGCGTGTGCGAGTCCGCCACGATGCGCACCTCGGTCGTGCCGGGATGACTCGCGACGATGGTCTGGAGCACGCGCGTGAGCTGCAGCGCCGTCAGCGAGTCCGGCGAAGCCGGGCCCGTGCGGCGGGCCAGGAGCTGCGGCTCGATGCCGTGACCCTCGATGACGTAGACGTTCGCGCGCACGTGCACGGCGAGGTCGAGCGGCGGGCTCGTCGGGGCCTTCGCCTCGACGACCGACGCATCGACGTCACGCGGCAGCGTGGTCTCGATGACTTTCACCTCGATGAACACGGCTGACAGCAAGAGCATCGGGATGAGCGCGATGATGATGTTCATGAGCGGCATGAGCTTGAGGTCGGTGTTGACGACCATCGCTTTCCGCTGCTTGCGCCGGCGGGACATGACTCAGTGCGTCCCGCCCTGCGGGCCGAACGTCGGGCGCGCGGGCGCGGCTCCAGGGGCCGCTGCACGGGCCGGCATCGCGACGACCTGCCCGCCGCGGGCGGCGGGTGAGCCGATGATGGCGCGCGTGGCACGGATGCCGCTCTCCTCGACCTGTTCGGCGATCCCTTCGACCAGACCGACCAGGAAACCCTGCGTGACGAGCGTCGGGATCGCGACGATGAGGCCGAACGCCGTGGCGTTGAGCGCCATCGAGATACCGCCGGCGAGGAACGCCGAGCGCTGCGACGGATCGGCGGCACCGACGGCGGCGAACGCCGTGATCAGACCGGTGATGGTGCCGAGCAGCCCCACGAGCGTCGCGATGTTGGCGAGCACGTTGAGGTGCGCGAGCCGGCGCGTCAGCGGCGGCAGCGCGAGCGCGGTGGCGTCCTCCGCGGCCGACTGCATCTTGTTCTCGTCCATGTCCGGCACGGACAGCACGGCCTGGAGCACCTGTGCTGCCGGAGCGTTCGACATGCGGCTGACATTGCGAGCCGAGGTCAGGTCGCCACGCTGGATATAGTTGAGCACGTCGTTCGTGAGCTTCTTCCCATCGAGGCGCGAGGCCCCGACGATCACGATGAAGCGTTCCACCGCGACCGCCGCCGCCACCACACCGATGGACAGGATCGCGTACATGACCAGGCCGCCCTCTTTGAAGAAGGACGCCAGTCCGGCCAGTTCGTTCATCGTTGCATCTCCTTTCGCTCCGCAGGCGTCGGGCTCGTCACCACGATCCGTGCAGGCGTCGGGGTGGCGCGGCCCAGCTCGAGACTCGTTCTCCGATAACGGTGATGCTGGAACTCCATGAGGCGCCGCTGTTCCCGGGCCGTGATGAACAGCACCTGGGGCACCGGGATCTCACCTTCGATGTGGATATCGTCCAGGGTGCGCGGCGCGACCCGGGGACGGCTACGCACACTGGTATCGGCCAGCGCATGCGCCGGCGTGACCGAAGTCGTACGAGCGTTCTTGCGAAGCGTGCCCGATGCAACGGGCACGGCGTGCCGAGTTGCCGGAGTGGCGGGTCGCACCCGTCCGTCCGTGGCGGGCGCAGCGCCGGCCGGTGCAGCGAGCAGACCTGCCGCGGTCACGAGGGCGAGCAACAGGCGGGTGGTGTTCATCGGTGTGGTCCTTCCTCGGCGACCGGCGCCGGGCTGCCCGCGCGGCCGAGTTCGGCATAGAGGCTGTCCGGGTCGGACTTCGACCGTGTCCAGTAGTGCTGGAAGTGCTTCGCGGCTGCAGCCGAGTCGAGCCGGTACCAACGTTCGAGAATGGCGAGGTTGTAGTAGGGGCCGCTGCGCGATGGATCGAGTTCGATGGCGCGCTGGAACTCGCGCTCGGCGCCATCCGGATCGGCGGCTCTCAGCAATGCGATGCCGCGGTTGTTGTGGTTCGCCGCACTCTTCGAATCCGTCTTCACGGCCTTCTCGGTGAGTTCGAGCGCGGCCTTGTTCTCCGTGCCGCGTACGGCCAGCCACGCCGAGGCGCCGACCGCATCGTCGCGCTCGTCGTTCGCCAACTCGCCGAGCGTGGCGTGCGCTTCGGCTTCGCGACCGAGTGCGGCTTCGTGCATGGCGAGGCCCGACAGGACCGCAGCCCGGTCTGCGGCCGTCATCGGCACTTGATGCGCGCGGACCGGAGCGAGCAGGCGCACCGCCTCCTCGTGCCGGCCCTGTTCGTAAAGCAGGCGGGAGAGGGTGCTGAGCGCGGGGGCGTAGCCGGGATCGCGCTCGACCGCGGTGCGCAGGGCGTCTTCGGCTTGCGGCGCAAAGCCGGCCGCCGACTGCAACTGCGCCATGCGATACGGCCAATAAGGCTCGGTCGGATTCTGCTGCGCGCGCACACGCGCTTCCCCCAGCGCGTCGTGCGGCACCGCCGCAGGCTCGGTGCGCGAAGGCTTCTCGGCGCGTGGCTTGGCCTCGTGTCCCGTGGTGCGCGCGGCGAGCTTCGCTGCACGTGCGGCCTGTTTCGCGGCCTGTTTCGTGGCGCGCTCGGCCTGGCGTTCGGCGTCACGTTCGTCGCGCGCCTGGCGCGGGTCGTTCGCTGCGGACGCGGGCGTGGGCAGGAGTTCGCCGGGCTTGGTCGACGTGCTCGGCGTGCCGGGTTTCGACTGCTTGCCGAAAGGCCCGCCGGAGATGGGACGGTCCGCGAGTGCCTGGGCACGAGCATGCATCTCGCGCTCGAGCTTCGCTTGCCTTGCGGCCGCCGCCGCCGCTTGCCTGGCGGCCTTATCGGCCTTGGCCCGGGCCTTCGCCTGTTGGCGCTCGTCGGGCGTGCCGGCCACAACAGTGGTCACGGCCGGACCACCGCGGTGCAACAAGCCCGCCGCACAGCCGGAAGACCCGGCCGCGATGATCGCGGCGCACAACATCCACACGCCGAAGCGCAGGTGCCTCATCGGTCATGCTCCTCGTTGGCGGTGGGTGCGGGGGACGTCGCATGCCCGGCGGTGCTGTCGCCGCGCACTCCCGTCGGCGCACTGTCGCGCGGGGCGCGCGTGCGCCCCGGACCGCGCGCCTCGACGGTCGGGAACTCGGACTCCGGCTGGAACAGGAAGCGGTCGCCGAGGTGCGCCCACAGCGCGCCGCGCGCCTTGGACAGCCAGGCGTCGGTGACACTGCCGCGCGACTTCTCGAGCAGGTCGGTCCACACCGTCTCGCCACGCGCACGGAACGTCTGGCCTTGTTCGAGCAGCACGTTCTCGTAGGCGTGCAGGTCTTCGCCGGTCAGGTCCTTCGGGCGTTCGCTCTTCTCGAGCGCTTCGCCGAACACGACCAGAGCCTCCCCGATGCGGTAGCTCGCGGCGTGCGTCCACTCCGGGACCGCGAGATCGGCAGCACGGCGGTAGCGCACCAACACGCTGTCGAGCTGCTTCTGCTTGGCTGCGATCGACTTGGGCAGCGGCTGCGTGAGCGCGAGTGCCTGGTAGCGCTGGAACGCCTCTTCTGCAAAACGGAATCGCACTTCGGCGTAGAGCGGTTTGGATGCCAGCGCGGGGGTCTTGCCGACGCGCTTCATGTACTGCGCGAGCCACGAAGCCGGGGCGAGAGGCGATGCTGGCACGGCCTTGGCCCCCTTGACGGCAGGCTTCACGGCCACGGGCAACAGGCTCGACACGGATTTGTCCGCGCTCAGTGCCGCGAGTTCCTTGCGCGCCAGGGTCTCGAGGATCTCGAGCGCGGATTCCTGATCGTTCGGCCAGCGCTTCAGATACTGCGCGCGCAAGTCGTCGGCGCGCGTGCCCAGCCCGGCCGAGTCGCACAGGTCGGCGGCCTTGAGCCACGCCTCGTCGGCATTGCTGTCGTCGGGGTGGTGCGTCGAGAAGTCCAGCCACGCCACCGCGGCGTGCTCGTCGTCGTCCGCGCCTTCGTACGCCTTGGCGATGCGCAGGCGCGACTCACGGGCCAGCGGACTGGCGGGCCATTTCTCCTTCAGCGTCTGCAGCGCGCGCACGCCGTCCTTGGTGCGGCCGGCCTCGAGCCACGCCAGACCGGCTCGATACTGCGATGCCGTGGCGTGTTCGAACGCCGGCCAGCGCTTGGCGACCTCCTCGAACAACTCGGCGTGACGGGCGTGGGCGGTGGAGTCCTGGGCGACGGCCGCTTCGGCCTCACGCAGGGCGCATACCGGCAGCGCCTTCTCGATGCGCCGCGCCAGGGTGTCCGCGCCCGCACGGCGCGCGGTCACGAGGGCGTCCTCGAACGCATCGCCGGCAGCAGCGAACTGATCGTCCGTGAAGTACACCTCGGCGCGCTCGACCGCGGCGAGTGGTGCGCGCTTGTCCCCGGGGAACTCGCGTGCGAAGCGCGCCAGCACCAGCAGCGCCCGATCGTTCCAGCCGTGCGCCAGCGTGAGCTGGCACTCGCGCCACACCAGCTCGGCCGCCTGCGGATGCTTCGGCTCGCGCTCCAGCAGCCAGTCCGCCACGGTGATGACCGCGCGCGCCAGTGAATCGCTGCCGGGGTTGGCGGGCTTGCCCTTTGCCGCGGCCGGACGGGTGCTCTCGTACCAACGGTCGGTGACCGCGACCTGCTGCCACGCGGCGCGCACCGCGACGCTGTCGCGGCCCAAATCGGTGGCGTTGCGATAGTGGCCGAGGGAGGCGCGGAAGTCGCCGAGTTCGGCGCATGCTTCGCCGGCGTGCAACTCGAACACGGCCGCCGAGGAGTCGGCCGGCCAGCGCGACAGTAACGTCTCGTAGTGCTGAAGCGCCGCACGCCATTCTTCGGGCGATCCGGTCGTGCGCGCCTTGCGATGGCGCTCGAACGCCACGTCGCGCCAGGTCGAACGCGCGAACTCGGCCCCCGCCGTCTTCAGCGAATCGTTGGACTGGGACGCCGACCACGCACCGCCGGGAGCGAACTTCTCCGCCCACGCCAGGCGCGTCGCCTGCTCGTCCTTGGGGCGTTCGGCGCGATGCTGCGTATCGGCCAGACGGCCGGCGATCTCGAGCGCGGCGCCATCGGCGGGCCAGCGCTTCAGGTAAAGTTCGTCGGCGGCGATGGCGTCGTCCATCTGGCCGTAGCGGCGGAAGTGCTGGCCCATGGCGCGCAGCACGCGCCCCGCATAGCCCGGCGTCGTCGCACCCGCCGGGAACGTGCGGTCGTAGGCACCCGCGCCTCCAGCGGCTGCGAGCGAGAACACGAAATACTGTTCGGCCTCGTGCTCGATATCCGCCTGCACCGACAGGCGTGCGTCGCCGGCATACAGGTCGAGCACACCGCGGAACGCTTCAGCTGCGGCCTCGAAACGGTTGGCGTCGTAGTGGGCCCAGCCGGTCTTGTAGAGCGCGATCGCCTTGAGCGACGGGTCGGGGCCCGCCGCGGCGCGGGCATACTGCGCCACCGCGTCGGCGACCTGCATGCCGTCGAACGCCAGGTCGCCGAGCCTCAGGCTGGCCTCCTGCACGTAGGAAGACGCGGGGTGTTCCGCAAGCAGCCGCGTGAAGTAGCCGCCCGCACCCGGATCGCCACTGTCCGCGAGCAGCATGCCGGCATTGAACAGCACCGCATCGCGGTGCGCGAAGGCCGCATCCTCGGCCAGGATGTGCTTGTAGAGCGTCATCGCCTGCGCATGGTCGACCACGGGGAGCGGCAGCACGCGGCCCTGTGCCTGTGCGGCGAGCCACACCTTCATGCGATCGCGGAAGTCGGCGCGGGCACTGGTCACCAACAGGTCGGCCAGGCGGAAGCGCATCTCGGCGCGGGCCGGCGAGTCCGGGTGGTCGACGAGGAAGATACTGGCGCGTGAGATGGCCTCTTCGCGGTCGCGACGCGAGGCCGAATCCGAGGCGGCCTCGAACGCGGTGTCGGGAGCCGCACCCTTCGTGACGTTGGCGGCGACGGGGAGCGTGTCGGCAGCGGACAGCTTCACGGCTCGTGCATAAGAGGCAGCCGCGAGGCCGTAGTCGAGGGCTTCGCGTTCGGTCTGCAGCGTGGCGATGTGCTTCTGCACGGCCTCCTGGGCCAGCGTCGCGCGCAGCACCTGGTCCGCATAGGTGAGCGCCTCGGCGCGCCGCGCCATGGCCTCGGCGAGTGGCGCCAGGCGCCGCTCCTCGCGGCTGGTCTGCACCGTGGCGAGCGTCGAGTCGACCGTGGCGGCGAGCGAGCGGGACCACGCCAGTGCTTCATGCGTGCCGTCGGCGAGCAGATTGGCGCGGTCGATCAGCCGCGGGCCCCAGATCTTCTCGTAGGCGGCGGCGATGCGGCCCGGAGTCTCGGCCTGCATGCGGCCGGCGCTCCAGTGCAGGTTCTGCGCGAGTTCGCCCTCCTGCGCGAGCACCACGTCCGGACCCTTCCAGCCGAGCGGCGCGGCGGCATGACGCACCCCGTCCGGACCTTGCACCCAGAAGTGCTTCATGGCCGCGATCCAGCGTTCGTGGGCCTCGAGTCGTGCGAGCACGCTGGCGGCGCGACGCTGGAAGCGCAACGTCGCGGCATCCCGCATCGCCATGAGCCGCTGCGCGGTCTGGTCCATGCGCTCCCGCAGCGAGTCCAGGCGTGAGAAGCGCTGCGCCAGACCGCTGCCTTCTTCGCGCACTTCAGCCAGGCCCCAGCCGAAGTAGCGGCGCTGGTCGGCGAGTTGCGCGCGCTCGCGAAACAACGAGTCCATGACCAGCGCGAGCGTCCCGCGTGCGCCGGCGAGTTCGTGCGCCGAGTTGGCGACACGGTCCCACGCTTCGGGTGGAGGGGGCGGCACCGTCGTCCGCAGTCGGTCATCGCGAGACGGCAGGCCGAGCGCGGGTTCGAGCGCCGAGGGTTGCGCCAGCAGGTCGGCCGCATCGAGCGCGAGACGTTCGGTGAGCGACTCCGCCGGCATGCCGTCGAGCACCAGGGCATCCGCCAGTGAGCGGTCGTGATCCCACGATTGCCACAGCCTGGCTGCGGTGGCGGGGGACATGTCGGAGCGCAGGCTGTCGCGCTCGCGGATCCAATCGGTGTCGGTCCGCGAGTAGATCGAGAACGCCTCGTCCCAGTGACCCTGGTCCATCGCCTGCCCGGCGAGTGTGAGCGCCGCCTCGCGCCGACCCGAATAGCCGGAGTCCGCGGCCAGCGGCGCCAGCAGCGCGCTCGCCCTCCCGGCATCGCCGCGTTCGAGCGTGGCGAGCGCGCTCATGTGGGCGGCGCGTGCGGCGTAGCGGCTGCCGGCGGGCACACGCTTAAGGACGGCGCGCGGGTCACCGTTGTTCTCCGCCACACGCGTGGCGATCTCCATGAGTGCCGCGCCGGCCAGATCGCGCCCCAGCGCGCTGGCGGTGTCCGCGTTCGCGAGCGTCTCGAGTTCGGCACGGTCCGCTCGACCGAGACGCGCCAGTGCGACGGCGCGCAACCGCACGAGCAGCAGGTCGCTCGTACCGGCGGGCACCAGCCGCAACACGGCCTCGGGGTTGCCGTCGCGCAGCAGCTGGCTCGCGGCCAGTGCGTCGGCGGCGGCCTGACCGGTGCGCTCGGCGCTGTCGGACGCGGTGGTGCTCGCGCCACCCGTCAGGCGCAGTTCATAGGCGAGCCACCGCGTGAACGGAGTCGGCGTGCTCCATTGCGCGGTGGCGCGGGCCAGTTCGATGAAACGATCGCGCTGGCCCAGCCGCAGCCAGGCATGTCCGAGCAGGAACGCGGCACGGTCGGCATCCGGAAGTGGTGTGCCGCGCTCGAGTCCGAGCGGTGCCAACTGGCGAACGACCGCAGCCCAATCGCCATCGGCATGTTCGAACGCGGCGCGCGACAACGCCAGACGACGCGCATCGGCGGGATCGACCGCGAGCGGCAGGGCTGCGGACGCCCGCACGATCGACGTGTCGGGTAGCGCCGGTGCGGGCTCCCGGCGCGCGGCATGCGCGCACAGCACGCCGGTGGAAAGCACCAGCGCGCATGCGGCCGCGATCCGGCCCATGCGGAGGAGGAAGGACGTCACGGCCGATTCCCGCTCGCTTCCGCCGTCGGCGGCTGGGGATCCAGCAGCCACGTGCCGGCGATGACGCTGACGATGCCGCGCGCCGGACTCGATTGCGACAGGTCGAGCTTCAGGAACGTGATGCGGTCACGCGCCGGCTCCATCGTGATGAAGCCGTGTCCGGTCTGCGACCAGCCATCGCCGAGGATGGCCACGTCGAGCACCTGCTCGCGTGGCTCGATGAGCCCATGGAACACCTCGAACGTCGCGCCATGCTTCATGGCCGCGCGCTGCGTGCTGTCGATGGCGGTGGCGATGCGCGTGCCGTCCTCGAACACCACGGCGACGCTGTCGACGCGCCCCGCGAGCGGGCCGCCTGTCACGATGACATCGAGCTCGGTGCGCTGGCGCCCTGCGAAGTCCTTCTGCAGCACGCCGAGCCGCGCGCGCTGCGCGTCGAGCAGGCGCTCCATCATGTCCAGTTCGTGCTCCAGAGCCGCGAGGTCGCCGACGCTGGCGAACAGTCCCGCACGCTCTCGCGCATCGAGGTCTGCTTGGACGGAGTCCTTGCCGGCGGCGACTTCGGACAGCAACTGACGGTAGAGCAGGAAGCGCGGGTCCAACTCGCCTGCACCCGCGGCGGTCTCTCGCGACTCCTGACGCAGACGGTCGAAGCGCGCCCGGATGAAATCGCGGTTCGCCTTCAGGAAGCGCAGCGTCGGGATCTTGTCCTTCTGCGGGCGGTCCCGTTCGATCCGCACCGTGGTGACGGTCGCGTCCTGCGCGCGCGCAGGCGCTCCGGGAACGAGCAGCACGAGCAGGGCGGCCGTGGCGGCACGCATGCACACTGGGCGGAGGTCCATGGTCAGCCCCTCCACGTGCGCTGCACTTTGCCGTCCGCCGCATCGACGACGACGAACAGCGACGGTGCGCCGGGAGCGTTGTAGATGAAGGTCCACGTCGTCACGTCGGCGTCGCCTTCGGAGAAGGCGCCGCGCATGAGCAGCATGGTCACGAGCTTGCCGCCGAACTCCTTGCGGAACGCGCCGCCGCCACCGGATTCCGCGGCCGCGAGTGCCTGCGCGCTGTCGATCCAGTCGGGTGCGACGGGCGGAGCGTCGAAGCGCATGTCGAGGTTCTCGGCCACGGCGATACGGCCGTCACGCACCGACCACACACGCGCGCGCTCGAGCGACGGGGAGTAGAACAGGTAGCCCCAGCGTGCGCTGCTCGCGCCGTCGGCCAGAGCCTCGTCGTTCTCGAGGTAGACCAGTGCGGCATCGGCCGCCCACGCCTGCGCGGCGGTGCTGGCCAGTGCGAGGCCCTGACGGGCCGGGAACGGTGCGGCGCTCTCGGCGCCACTCGTGGCGGCGAGCAGCAGCCCCGCGAGTGCCAGCCCCAAGCATGAAGTCAGCTTCCAGGTGCGGTCGTCCATGTCGCTCTCCGGTCGGGTGCGGTGCTAGAACAGCAGCAACGAGCCGAGGCTGAACTCGACGTTGTGGTGACGCTGACGGGCGTTGTCCGAGCCCGAATAGAACACGTAGTCGCGCGCTTCCCAGCGCATGCCAGTGCGCTTCGAGAGGAACAGCGTCGTCCCGGCGCCGTAGTTGAAACTGCTCTCGCTGCGGCCCTGCATGATCGATGAGCCCACGCCCACGGTGGCGAACGGCACCATCTGGCGTCCGGGCAGGAACTCCCAGGTGGCGTTCAGTTGGTAGAACAGCATGTGAAACGCCTCGGCCTCGAGCGAAAGCCCGAACAGCGACTCCTCGATGTGCGCCGGACGATTGACGTGCGTCCATGCCGCGCCGGTCTCGACCATCAGGCGGTCGAACACGTAGTAGCCGAGCCGGCCACCCAGGGCGAGTGAGTTCGCCTTGCGGTCGAACGCGTAGCCGCCGGCATAACCGGCCAGCACGTAGCTTCCGGTGCGGGAGTAAAGCCGCGGGTTCGCCTGCATCCTGACGTTCGAAAGATCGTCGAACTCGTCGCACAACGACTTGTGTACCCAGCCGGACTCGGTCGGTGACGTGCGCACGTTGATCCAGTCGCCACTCGTCGCCAGCACGGCGAACGTCGTGCCGGGCGCGAACACACCTGCGATCGCGTCCGCTTCACTCGGTCCGGTGCGCAGCACCGTCCGTGGCCGTCCGGTGAGTCGCGCCATGCGCACCGCACTCAGCGGGATGTTGACGCGCGCACCACCCAGTGCGGGCTTGGGTAACGGCGTGCTCATCGCGGGCGCATCGGGAATCGCGCTCTCCGGGACGACCGTCATCGTGTCGACCGGGACGCCGAAGGCCTCCTGGGCGTGCACCGGGATCGGGCTAAGCACCGCGGCGCCCAACAGCATGCCGAACGCGACCGCGCGCGAGCGCGCAGGCCGGCGGCTCGCGTGTGGCTGCTGCCCGTGCTCTTGCGCACGATCCATCGTGTCCTCCTTCCGGGCCTGGTCCGGCATCACCAATCCCAACCACGAGTGAGCGCGACGCGTGCGTCCCAATCCCCGAACGTCTCGCGCGCCAGACTCACGGTGCTGCCATTGCGGTGCGCCGTGTCGAGCGCGAACAGCCGGCGTTCGGTCTCGACACCCCATGTCCAACCGCCGCCGAGTGGCAGCGCGAGCGCGACACCCGCGCCGGCGACCCACTCGTGCAACGTCGACAGCGTGACCGTCACCGGGGGCCCGCCGCCGGTGTCCACCGTCAGCCGTTCGGGATCCCAGGAGACCGCCAGCCGTCCGCCCGAGGCCGTGGCCGCGAGCTCGACGTTCCGCCATCGTGCGACTCGTGCGTGCGCCAGCAGCTCGAGGCTGTTGGTGCGCACCGAGGGGTCGGAGACACCCGCGAGGCCGAGGCCCTGCGTCGTGCCACCACGCCACCAGCGCACGCCGGCCGACCACGGACCGGAAACGGCGAGCACTCGAGCGCCCCAAGCCGCATGAGGACGGACGTCCCACTGGTAATCGGCCAGAGCGCCGACGGGTTGAGCGCTTCCCACGAGCGCGGTCACCTGGACGTGGCGTTCTGCACGGTCCTGAGCGGAAACCGGCGCGTGCGCCACAGCGAGCAGTGCCAAGGCCGCCAGAATGGCGCGAAATGCCGGCTCCGCCGGGCATGGCGCCATGGGCGCCCGGTGACCGCGATCGGAGCCAGCCGAGCGCTGAGGGTGTTCGTCCCGCCGCCCCGCATCCGTGCGCGGCGAGGTCATGGAGTGACCGTGAGTGGCAATCCGACGGGGAGGACCTGGTACTCGTTCGAGCGGAACGGCGTCACGACGATCGAATCGGCACCACTTGGCAGTTCCAGCTTCATGCCCGAGCCCAGATAGCACACCAGGAACAACCCGGTCACCGGCCCGGTGCCGGTACTGTCCGTGATGGTCGCTCCCGGCACCACACCCGAGAAGGTGAAGTCGACATGCTGGATCAAGTGATCCCAGCCCGTGACACCGCGCGTCATGCGGCCCATGCTCACCGAGGTGGCGAGCAGTTGGTCGATGTCGTTCGCCATCTGCAGCCGGTCGCCGTCGGGGCGCATCCGCAGCGAGCCCGCTGTGAACGTCGTGCTGGCGCGCAGTTCGGCGACCGCGAATCCCGTGAGGATCTTGCGATAGGTGATGTCGGCGCCGACCGTGACCGGCAGGCTGCTGCCGGCCGTGACGGCCTGGCCGCTCGTCAGACTCGCGCCCGTGATGTCGACACGAGTCCAGCGGTCCTCCAATTTCGGTTCGCCCAGGCAGCCAACGCTGGCGAATGCCAGCACTGCGAGCGCGCCGCACGCGAGCCGCGTGCGCATGGCCCGCTCGCCGCCACGCTGCGCGGCGTCCGCGCACCGCCGCATCGGCCGCATCATCACCGCACCACCACGAGCCGGCGCGACAGGTGCGTCTCGCTGGCATCGAGCTTGTAGAAGTACAGGCCGGAGCGCACGGCGCGGCCACGGTCGTCGAGACCGTCCCACGCCACTTCATTCACGCCGGCCGTGAACGGGCCGCGGAACGAGCGCACCCGCCGTCCGCTGGCGTCATGCACACTGAGTTGGGCGCGCGCTGCGGACGAGTTCGGCAGCGTGAAGCGCAGCCGGGTCGCGGGGCGGGCGGGGTTCGGCCACGCCGGCAGCAACGCCGCGGCGGCCGCCGGCACGATGCCCGAACCGCTGGCCTGGAACGCCACGCGCGCGCTCGTGCTCGTGCCGCCCTCGTAGCGCGGCTGCGCGGTCACCACCAGTTCGAGATCGGCATCCTGCCCCGCGGCGGCGAGGTCGTCGCTCGTGAGCGCCACGTCCGCGTGGCCCGCCACGAACGTGCCGGCGCTGCGCGTGCCGAGCACACGGCCCGTGCGCGCGTCACGCAGTTCGATCGAGACCGCGGCAGGGTCCGTGAGCGTGAAGCTGGCGCGCGGCATCCCACCCCCACTCACCGCCAGTCCTTCGACCGAGACACCCAGGTCCCAGCGTCGCAGCCCACTGGACTCGCCCCACGGCTCGAGCACCAGTGCGGTCGGCTGCCCGGCGCGGACCACACGGCCGTCGCGATGGTCACGAATGGTGAAGTACGGCACGGTGAGCGCGCGCGGGCGCAGCACGCCGTCATGAAGTTCGGCCAGCGGCTCGAGCGTGGCCGTGAACTTGAGCACCACGCCCTGCTGGGGCGCAGCCGCGTAGACGTTGCCCCATTCGTCCGTCGCCAGCGACGGGACCGCGTCCGCGGTCGAGGGCACCTCGCCGCGCCACTGCAGCGCACCGGCGCGGTAGTCGAGGCGCACGATGCGGCGAGTGTGCGCATCCGCGACGTAGACGTCCGCCGTCGAGGCACCCGCGTCGCGACCGACCGTGATCGCCAGCGGACCGGCGAAGTGGCCGGAGCCCGAACCGAGCGTGCCAAGCGAGGACGCCAGGCGCGCCGAGCCCGAGGCGAGCCGGTAAGCAGCGACGCGATTGCGACCGGTGTCGGTCACGAACAACATGTCGTCGTCGGGCATGAACGGCGTGCCGGCATCCGACCAGGCCACGCCATGCGGGTCCGAGAGACCGTCGATGGTGTAGACCGGGGTCAGCGTCATGTCCCCGAACTCCGTGCTCGCCTGCAGCACCACGACGCGATTGCCGCCGGCATCGGCGACGTAGACGCGGTCCTGGTCGTCGACCGCCATGCCACGCGGGGCGTGTAGCGCACCGGCTGTCGTGCCCGCACCGTCGAACGCATGCATCCCCTTGCCGACTTCGCCGAAGACGAGGCGGTTCCACGCCGGGTCCGAGACGATGAGGAAGTGGTGCGACTCGATGAACGGGAAGCGGTCGTAGACGTCGACATGAGACAGCGTCACGGTGGCCCACGGATCACCGAACAACTGCTTGCCGAGCTGCTCTTGCGTCACGCGCCGAGTGAGCGCGTCGAGTCCCAGATCCGGCGCGAGCGCAGCGGGCGTGAACGTGCCCGCAGCCGCGGGCGCGGACAGCGCCCCCAGCAGACCCAGCATCAGCAGGATGTGTCGTCTCACGGGGATGCTCCTCTCTCGACCTGCCATCCGAACCCCTGGAACCCGCAAGCTCGAGGGCCCGCGTGGCGCCAGAGCGCTACGGGAAACGGAAGTCCACGCCCGTCTCGATGACGTTCGCGGAGTAATTGTTGCTGTTGAAGTAACGTTCGACATCCAGCCACAGCGAGAGCCGCCGCACGACCGTGTGCTGGGGCGCGAAAGCGTCCAAGTCCATGCGCAGCGAGCCGCCGAACAGGTGGCTGTCGAGCTCGTTCAGGCGATAGTCACCGGACCGGAAACCGTCGACGCCCGAGGGATCGACGTACTCGTCGCGGTAGAAGTCCGCGGCCGATTGCGTGTACCAGCGATACTCCCAGCGCACCGACATGCCGCGCGTCAGGTACTGACTCAGGCGCGTGCCGACCTCGTGCGAAGCGATGCCCCAGTCGTCGTTGTAGAACCGGTAGTTGAGCTTGAGGCTCGAGCGGTTCGGCAGCGCGTGGTTCACGCGCACGAACGCGTCGCGGCGCTGGCGGTGATCAGGATGCCTCTCCGAGACGCGCGTGCCACCGGCGTAGACGTTGCGGTAGGGGTTGTGCTGCAGGCCGCTCACCAGGTTGTATTCCAGGCCGTAGCGGACGATCGTGACCGGCGAGACCACTTCGGTGACGACCGCATTCCAGTGCAGCGTCGACTTGTGTGCCGGTCCCTGCTGCGTGTCGTCGTCGGCGACCGGCTGGATGTCGTCCCAGCTCCAGCTCGTGCCGAGCGACAGGTTGCGCGTCTGCTGTTCGTTGTCACGGTTCCAGCGCCCGCCGATCTGCTGGCCGAGGTAGTCGGACTCCGTCGAGACGTAGTAGCTCAGCGCGGCAGGGCCGCGCTCGTACTCGCCCTGCACTTCGTTGCGTGCCTTCACGAAGTCCTGGAAGGCGTTGCCCGAGATCGGCCGGCTCGCGGTGGTGATGGCGTCGACGGCATCCTGCGTGCCGGGCGGGGCCGCCACGGCGGGGATCACGACGCGCTCGTTGTTGAAGTGGATCGAGAACGCCGACTGCTTGAGCGGCCACGCGTAGTCGCCCGACATCGAGCGCACCGAGACGTGGTCGCTGTCGGTGAACCAGCGCATGAGTGTGCCGCCGGCGGGCACCTCGGTCGTGCCGAAGCCCTGCGCCAGCGCGGGTGATGCCCACACGGCGGCCGCGGTCACGGCGATGAGCCGCCATGCCAGGCGTGACATCACTTGCACGCGCACCCGCCGCCGGCGCCACCGATGCCGCCGGTGGAGCCCTCGCGGGCCTCGAACGTCTTGAGCTTGCGCGCGTCCTCGCGCGCCTCGGTGCGGAACGCCACGATGGGATCGACGAGGCGCTCGCGCTGCCACGCCTTGACCGGGACCGTGGCGCAGCCGGCCGCGCCGCACGCCATGATCGCCACGACCGCGAGCAGCAGCGTGAGTCGGGTGGGGTTCTGACGCTTCATCGCGAGACTCCTTCCGTGGATTCGGTGAGCATGGCGGGTGCCGCGCTCAGGCGGCGCGCCGTGTCGGCGATGTGCTGCAACGTGGCCGCACTCGCTCCGCCGCCGCTCCATGCCACCGCCCCGTCGCGGTCGAGCACGACCGTCCACGGGAGTGCGGGCAGGTCGAGGGTGCGGATGAGTCCCTGCGGACCGTCGTGGTAGACCGTCATGCCGGCCGCGTGCCGTGACGCGAAGGCGGCCGCGTTGCGCACGTCTTCGTCGATCGACACCGCGATCACGCGGCCCCCTTGCTTGGACAGCTCGTGATCGAGCACCGCCAGCTGCGGCAACTCCTTGCGGCACGGACCGCACCAGCTCGCCCAGAAGTTGAGCACCACGACGTGACCTCGCAGCGAACCGAGAGGCAGTTCACCGCCGTTCATCAGGCGCACGGAATGCGTGGCCATGGCAGCGGACACGCCGGCCGCGCCCGGCCCAGCGCCGGCCGCGACTGGCGCGGCCGACGTGAGCAGGCACAGAGTGGAGAACAGCAGAGCGGTCGTGCGCATGGGATCGGTCACCGGTACTGGGCGCCCATGAGCACCCACAGGTTGAACTGGCGGCGTTCGACCGCGGTCAGCGAGTCGGCACCGGGGGGATGCATGCCCTGACCCGCGCGCGAATCGAGCCCGAACACGTAGTCGATGAGGCGCGAACGGCGGGGGAACGCGGGCTCGACCTCCTGGACCAGCAACGAGTCGGACTCACCCGACAGATTGACGTAGGCGCGCGGGAAGATGCGGTTCATGCGCACCGTGTCCGGCCGGGCGGTGAGGTCGAGACCACCCGCGGCCGGTGAAGCGCCGTTGGGCTGGTGGCAGCTCACGCACTTGGCCGCGACGATCGGACCGATGGTCTGCTGGAAGTTGATGACCTGGTACTGCGACGGCGGCACGACCAGGTCATGGGCGGGGAACATCGCCGCGGTCGGGTTCGGATTCGTCGGCACCGGGGTACCGGCGTGCCGGTCTTCGTGGCAGCCGAAGCAGTTCTCGAACTTCTCGCCCGGTCGCACGTACAGGTGCGTGCGCTTGACCACGAAGCCGCGGCCCTGCGCATCGAGCGTCGCGAAGCTCAACGGCACGTCGGCCGGCACCCGGATGCGGAACGAACCGTCCGGGTAGACCGGGGCGAAGCCGAGGATGGCGCGCTTCTCGAAGTCGTTGGCCGAGATGTTGTTCATCTCGCCGGGAGCGGTCGGCCGGGCGACGATGACCGCGATGCTGTCGATCGCGTCGACGCCCCGCACCGGGATCTCCTGACCGTCACCCGAGCTGCGGTTGAACACGTCCTGCGCCAGGAACTCGCCATAGGCCAGGTTGCGGTCGAGCGTCGAAGGGACGACCGGCGGCTTGGGGTGCGGCGCCAGCAACTGGGCGTCGTACTCGTTCGTGTTCGGGTCGTTGAACAGGAACGACATGTTGACCACCGTGAACGAGGCCGGATCGCCCGTGGTGCCAGCGCCCGTCTGCGTGGTCGTGAACGTGTAGAGCGCGTAGTCGACATCCCCTTCGGTGGCGGCGGGCAGCGCGTACGACACCACGAAGCGGTTGCCACCGACGGGCATGGGGTACTTGAACGAGCCGTACGGCCACGGCGCGCCGTCGAGGTTCACCTGCGGCGTCAGCACGTCGTAGTTCGTGCCCTGAGGACCCGTCGCCGGGTCGGCCGGACCCTGCTCCGTCTTCAGGATCGCCAGCGGACCGGCGTCCTCTTCGACCATCGTCGAACCGATCGCGACGATGCGGCCATCCGGCGTCGGTTGCGCATGGAAGAAGTTGACGCCGTGCGGGCCGTAAAGATGGAACGTGCCTGAACCGTCCGGGTTCGTCACGAACAGCGGGAAGCGGTTCATGGTGCCGTAGTGCTCCCAGCGCGTGTACATGATGCGGCCGTTCGGGAGCAGCGTCGGGTCGAAGTCGTCGCTCTGGTTGTAGCTGATTCGCTCGGCATTCGATCCGTCGGCGTTGCAGACGTACAGCTTCTCCGACTGCGCGTGGTTGTACTCGTCCATCTCGCCATCGCGCGAACTCGTGAACAGGATGCGATCATCCGGCAGGTAGACCGGATCGAAGTCCGGGCCACTGCCCGTGGTGACCTGGCGCAGCCCGCTACCGTCCGCCTGGATCTCGTACAGATTGCGCGCGCCGCCGCCGGCGGGCCGCATCGAGAACAGGATGCGCTGGCCGTCGAACGACACACAGGGATCCGAGATGCTGGCGCCGGTGAAGTTCGTGAGCGGCGTGACGATGCCGTCCGGTGAGATGGGGGACATCTTGTACAAGTTCGACGCACCGTTCGTACGGTTCAGCGTCTCCTCGGCATCGGCTTTCACGAACACCAGGGCGTCGGTGGTCGGGGTTTGTAGGATCAGATCGTCTGGGGCGCTCTCGCGGCAGCCCGTCTGCGTCAAGCCTGCCAGCAGGAGCACGAACACGAACGCGGCCGGATGCAAGCGCACGCGCTGGAGCGTTGGGTTTGTCATGGTGGTACTGGACCTCCCAGCCGCCGCAGCCGTCATGGGCGGATCGACCGATAGAACGCGAGCCCGATCGTCGCCTGCGTGTAGTCATAGACGACGATGCCATCCCGTCCACGTTGCTCACCGAAGATGGCGGCCTGCCGCCACTCGCTTCGCAACGCCAGATCTTCACGAATGAACCACTCCAACCCCGCGCCACCCGAGAGCGCGTTCTTGGTGACGGGCTTCGCATTGAGCGAAGGCCCCGGCTGCACGATCACCATCCCGTAGCCCGCCGTGGCGTAGGGCTGGAAGCGCCCGCGCACCGGCCAACGGGCGATCACACCGAACGTGTGCAACACCGCGTGCACGGACTTGCCCGGGTTGTGCCCGAGCATCGCCTCGTAGCCGAGCCAGCGGCTCGGGTGGTAGGCGGCACGCATGACGAAGAGCTTCTCCGTGCCCATGATCCCGTAGCCCGGACTCACTTCGAGCCGTTCCTGGAACTGATGCACTCCCGCCCGCACTGCGAAGGGTGCCTGTGCTGCGGCCGGCACCAGCGCTTCGAGTCCGTGCGAGTCGTACGCCAGCATGCTGTCGGCGGCCTGCGCATGAAGCGTGCGCGGCGCGGTCAGCATGGCGACGGCGGCGAGAAGTCCGAGGAAACCGGTGCGCGTGCTCACGGGGTCACCCCGGCGCGAACCCAGGCACGCAGCGTGCGCCACTCGGTGTCGGTGGTGTCTGCGAACGGCTTGACGGAGTGCGCCGTACCGCCCGATGCGAGCGCGAGCGGCTCGGTCAGGATCGGGCTCTGGTCGGCGTGCGCGGAAGTGACCTGCAGCGCGATCTGGTCGAAGTCGTACGTGGCGTTCTTCGCACCGGGAGGGGACAGGCGCAGCGTGCCGCGGATGCCGCCGCCGTGGCAGTCGCCTTCGGCGTCGCAGCCGTGCGCGACCAGCATGGGCTCAACCGCGCTGGCGAATGTCGCGAAGTCGAGGTGGAGCGCCGTGCCGCCGACCGGAGGAGCGCTCGGAGCCAGCGGACCCGCGCAGCCGAGCAGCACGCCCGGCAAGGCGAACCACGGCCAGCGCCGTGCGTACGTATTCCGCCTTGGTTCCCGGCCGGTTCTCACGTTGAGCGTGCCCCGCGTTCATGGCGACCTTGCTCCGTCCGGCGATCCCCGCGTCCCGTCGCGCTCGTCTGCCGGGCACATGCCCGTCGCGAATCGCAACGCCCGAGGTACTGGCGCCGGCCTCCTGTGCGAAGAGGTTCGCTGGTCTGGGGCAATTCCCGGGCCAGTGGTGGGCCAAAGGTCGCAGCGCGCTGCCAGCGGCGCGCCTAGCGGGAAACGCGACTCATCTCGCTCGCGGTGCGCACGCGGACTTGCATGCGGCTTGCACGCGGCGGGCGTGCGCATTGCAAGACGCACGGCGTTCCGGCGACGCGGATGGGGGTGAGGCGGCACCACGAGCGCGGAGTGGAGGCTAGAAGTAGCGCACCACGAACTTCGTGCGCGCCGCCGGCTCCAGCGTGAACCTCGCCTGGAGCACGGACTCGACCCACACGGTGTCTGCCAGGTTGCCGGGTGCGACGAGGATCGCCGCGATGTCCTCGCGCTCGAGCGCCTTGCGCCTGGCAGCTTCGAGTCCGAGCACATAGAGCGGCGTGTCCCAGGCGTCCGAGGTCGTGGCATCCGGTGCGACCACGGTCACCGCGAGCAGCCCGTCCGCCGGCTGGCCGGTGCGCGGGTCGAGAATGTGGCCGTAGCTTCGGCCGTCCTTGGCGATGAATTGCTCGTAGTTCGCCGAGGTCGAGATGGCATCGCCGTCCAACCAGACGCGGGCGAAGTACGGCAAGCGATCGCGCGGATCGCGCAGGCCGATGCGCCAATGCGCGGACGACGGCGGGTGGCCCGACGACATCATGTTCCCGGAAGCATCGACCAGGGCTGCGCGCACGCCGTGCGCGCGCATCGCGCGCATCGCCAGATCGACCGCGTAGCCCTTGGCGATCCCTCCGAGATCGATGCGCATGCCGCGCTTGCCGAAGTGGATCGTGCGCGCGCTCGAGTCGAATGCCACGTCCTGCGCGCCGACCAGTGCGAAGGCCGCGCGCACTTCTTCGTCGCTCGGCACGCGGCGCGGTCCGCCGATGAAGCCCCAGGCTCGCACCAGGGGTTCGACCGTGATGTCGAATGTGTGTTCGCTGCCGCGCCACACCGCGAGCGAGCGCGCGATGACGTCGGCCACCCGCGGCTCGACGGTGGTCGTCACGCTGTCCGCGACCCGGTTGATGCGTGCGATCTCGCTGGTCGTCGTCCAGTTGCTCATGAGTGAATCGACGAGCCGCACCTGTGCCTGGGCGCTCTCGACGGCAGGCCACGTGGCGGCAGAGTCGGTGGTCACGACGGTGACGTTGACGTAGGTGCCCATCGCCCGGATGGCATAGGACACCGCCCGGGGCGGCCGCGTCACCGCACCCGACAGCATCGCGCCGAGAAGCGCGAAGGCCACGGGCCACGCGAGCAGGTGACGGCGCGACGGGACCTGTGGCATGAGGGCCTCCCTGGCCGGACGGAAGCTGTGGCGCGCGCCAGATCATCCGGCGCCCGAGGCATCAATCTAAAGTGGGAGCGCGCTCGGCTCAAATCCGTCATCTGGCACCCGCGGGCGGCCGAGTGATGGGACCACTTCGCCCGGTGCATCCCCGAGGTGCCGATGTCTGGAGTAGACGCCCGGATGAGTTCCCGCTGTTTCCCGTCCGAAACAAGCCAACCTTGCCGATTTTCGTTGCGTGCCGCTGGACGACTTCCTAACATCGCCAGCCACGACTTCCCGGGGCCACCCCAGGCCCCGGGGCGTGCTGCGACCTGCCTTGTCGCGGCGGACTCCCGACCCGGCCGACCCCGGGATGGAGCTCAAGCTGGACCCCTATTGCCGCATTCACGGCTGCGCGAACCCAGCGCCGGCCGAACCGTCGTCCGCCGCCGCCCGGCTGCCCTCCGGCCCGAATCTGGAGCCGTTGGAGCGCAGCCTTGGCGCGGCCACGCCGTGCACGTTCCGCGATTCGCGGGATGTCGGCACGGCACATCGATCAGCGCCCTTCAGCGGCATTCCGTCGTTCGCGCCGTGCGATCCCGATCGCTCGGCGCTGCTTCTCACCCAACCCAGGCCGTCTCTCTTCCTTGGCAGGAGGCTTCGCGTGCTCTCATCAGTGACCTCGTTCTTCGACCGAACGCGCGGGCGTGGACTCGCGGTCGTGTTCCTCACGCTGCTCGCGTCGCTCGGGTTTGCTGCCGCTGCGTTCGCGCAGACGAATCCGGCCGCGCAGAGCCTGCCCTATACACAGAACTTCGCCTCGCTCACGCCGGCGACCGTGACCACGCTGCCCGCGGGCTGGGCGTCGTGGACCATCGGCACGGCCGCGAGTGCGAGCTATCGCACCACGACACCGACCGCGGATCGTGTGGTCACGGCCAGCGGGACCGCAGCCAGCACGACGGGCGCGGTGTACAACTTCCTCGACAAGCCTGGGTACCTGAACTCCAGCGGTGTGGACGCCGCGCTGGCGCTCGCACTCAACACGACTTCCCGCAAGGACATCGCGGTCAGCTACGACGCGATGACGATCCGCAACCCGTTCGACGGTGCGACCAACACGCGCGTCAACCTGATGGCACTCCAGTATCGGGTCGGCACGGCGGGATCGTTCACGACGCTGGATGCGACCAGCTATTTCAACAACACAACGCTGCAGACGGCAGGCACGACGGGACAGAAGATCCAGGCGCGCTCCATCACCTTGCCGGCGGCATGCGACAATCAGGCCGTCGTCCAGGTGCGCTGGGTGAGCCGTGACAGCACGGGCGGCGGATCGCGTCCGAGCTTCGCCATCGACAACGTCGCAGCGAGCGGCACCTCGTTCTTCACGGTCACCGCTTCGGCTGGCGCGAACGGCAGCATCTCGCCGAGCGGCGCGGTGGTGGTGAACTCGGGTGCGAACCAGAGCTTCACGATCAGTGCGATCGCCGGATTCCATGTCGCGAACGTGCTCGTCGATGGCGCCTCGGTCGGAGCAGTGACCAGCCACACGTTCACGAACGTGACGGCGAATCACACCATCAGCGCGACGTTCGCGATCGACACCTACACCATCACCGCGTCGGCGGGCGCGAACGGCAGCATCTCGCCGAGCGGTGCGGTGGTGGTGAACTCGGGTGCCAACCAGAGCTTCACGATCACGCCGAACGCCGGATTCATCGTGCAGGACGTTCTGGTGGACGGCGGCTCCGTTGGCGCAGTCACGAGCCACACGTTCACGAACGTCACGGCGAACCACACCATCGCGGCCAGTTTCGCCGCGGACCCGACTTCGGTGGTGAGCGCGGGTGCTTCGGGCACCTATGTGACGACCGTGAATCCGTCGGTCCCCGTGGCGATCACGCTGACGCGCGGGGTCACGACCCCGATGCTCGGTTTCAGCGTGACGTTCTCGCTGTCGGGCCTGACGACGTCGCCGGCCGCGATCACCGAGGGCGGATTCCTCACGGCGAGCGGCTCGACCACGAACTTCCAGGTGACGGACAACGGCGGCGGCAGCTACACGGTGGATGGTGTGACGCTGGGCCTGCCGTGCGGCTCGGGGGCGACCAGCGGCACGCTGTTCACGGTCGGCGCGGGTAGTTCGAGCCTGAGCGGCCCGGGCACGCTCACGATCACTTCGGTGGCGCTGCGCGATTGCGACAATGTATCGCTCGCCTCGGCCGTGGGGACGGCCGCATCGGTCAATGTCGATCGCTCGACCCCGGTCGTGGCGGTGACGTCGCCGAACGGCGGTCAGAGTTGGCCGGTCGGTTCGGTGCAGGCCATCACCTGGACGGCCTCCGACGGCGAAGGGATCGCGGCTGCTGGCATGGCGCTCGAGTATTCCGCCGACGGCGGCTCGAGCTGGCTGCCGGTCGCGAGCGGCCTCGCGAACTCGGGCACCTTCAACTGGACGGTGCCGAATACTCCGACCGTGAGCGCGCTGGTGCGCGCTTCGGCGACCGACGTGCACGCGAATGTCGCCACGGATGCCAGCGACGCGGCGTTCACGATCCTGGGGAGCACAACCACGTCGCTCACGAGCGCGCCGAACCCGTCGGTGACGGGGCAGAGCGTCACGCTCACCGCGACAGTGTCGCCGGCGGCGGCGGCCGGTTCGGTCGAGTTCTTCGACGGCGCGACATCGCTCGGCTCGGGTTCGCTCTCGGGCGGTACGGCGAACATCGCGACGTCCGCGCTCGCCACGGGCGCGCATTCGCTCACGGCCGTGTACGCGGGCAGCCCGCCTTACGCCACGAGCACGTCGGCGGCGCACGCGCACACCGTGAATCCGGGCAGCACGACGACCACGGTCACGAGCACGCCAAACCCGTCAGTGTTCGGGCAGAGTGCGACATTCACTGTGACTGTTGCCGCGAACGTCCCGGCGGCCGGTACGGCCACGGGGTCGGTCGAGTTGTTCGACGGCGCCACGTCGCTGGGTGTGCAGGCGCTCTCGGGCGGGACGGCGTCGATCAGCACCGCGGCGCTGTCGGCCGGTTCCCATTCGATCACGGCGGTATACGCCGGTGACGCAGGCTTCAGCGGCAGCACGTCGGCGGCCTATACGCATGATGTGAACGCGGCCTCGACAGCCACGTCGCTGACCCATGCCCCGAACCCGTCCGTCGTTGGTCAGAGCGTGACGCTCACGGCCAGCGTGGCAACACTCGCGCCGGGAGGCGGCACGGCGACCGGCAGTGTCGAGTTCTTCGACGGTGCGTCTTCGTTGGGCACGTCCACGCTCTCGGGCGGATCGGCTTCGTTGAATACCTCCGCGCTGACGCTCGGCTCGCACTCACTCACCGCACAGTTCCTGGGCAGCAGCAACTTCACGGGCAGCACGTCGGCAGCTTCGAGCCAGGTCGTGAACGCGGCTTCGACCTCGACCACGGTGGCGAGCCCGCCCAACCCGACGGTGTTCGGCCAGTCGACCACGATCACCGCGACGGTGGCGGTCAACCCGCCGGGGTCCGGCACCGCGGGCGGCAGCGTCGAGTTCTTCGACGGTGCGACGTCTCTGGGCACGGGCACGCTTGCGGGCGGTACGGCGTCGATCAGCACGTCGGCGCTGGCAGTCGGCGCGCACTCGATCACGGCGCAGTACCTGGGTAGCACCGCTTTCACAGGCAGCACGTCGGTGGCGTCGACGCACACGGTGAACCAGGCGGCCACGGCCACG
>JANNWR010000232.1:0-41002 GCA_031408715.1 bacterium | reverse complement strand
GAACCCATTGTCGATGTTGACCACCGTCACGCCAGCCGCGCAGGAGTTGAGCATCGCCAGCAGCGGCGCCAGCCCCCGCATGTGGCTGCCGTAGCCGATGCTCGTCGGCACCGCGATCAACGGCCGGTCGGTGAGCCCGCCCACGACGCTCGGTAGCGCGCCTTCGAGCCCTGCCACCACGATGAGCACACGCGCGCCGCGCAATCGCGTCCGGTGCGCCAGCAGCCGATGCAATCCGGCCACGCCGACGTCGGCGATCAGTTCGGCACGGCTGCCCAATGTGCGCGCCGTGACGAGGGCTTCCTCGGCCACCGGCAGGTCCGCGGTACCGGCGCACAACACCAGCACGCGGCCGGTGCCGTTCGCGGTGCCCCGCCGGGGACGACGGCGCAGCACGACACAGCGCGCGCGGTCATGCACCTGGGCCTGCGGGAACTCGGCCGCCAGTGCGGCCCGGGCGGCCTCGTCGACACGTGTCGCCAGCACCACGCCGTGCCGCGCCAGCAGCTTGTGCGCGATGGCCACCATCTGCGCGGGTGTCTTGCCCAATCCGAAGATGACTTCGGGGAAGCCGGTGCGCAACGCCCGCTGGTGGTCGAGCGCGGCGAACTCCAGCGCCTCCAACGGCGCTTCGGCGATGCGCTGGGATGCCTGCGCGGGCGACAGCGTGCCGCGCTGGACCGCGCGCAGCACGCGGGTGAGCTCAGCCGGACGCACGCGACGTCTCCACCGGCTGGGCGCTCGCTTCCGGCGCGAACGCCTCGAGCCCGCGTTCCGACAAGTCGCCCAGGTAGTTTCGCAGCAGCTCGGTCATCTCGAGCGCGGTGCGCGTGTGATTGACCTGCTCGCGCACCCGAGCGCTGTTCGGCAGGCCCTTGATGTACCACGCCACGTGTTTGCGCATCTCGCGCGCCGCCACGGCCTCGCCCGCGGACTCGACCAGCATGGCCAGATGGCGCACGCCCGCTTCGAGCCGTTCCTGCGCGGTGGGCGGCGACAGCAGCTCGCCACGCTCGGCCAGCGCAAGGATGCGGCGGAACACCCACGGATCACCGAACGCCGCGCGGCCCAGCATGACGCCGTCGCAACCGGTGGTGGCAAGCATGCGCAGTGCGTCGTCCGCGGTGCGCACGTCCCCATTGCCGATCACCGGGATGCCGACCGCGGCCTTGGCCTCACCGATCATGTCCCAGTGTGCCGTGCCCTCGAACTTCTCGGCGCGTGTGCGGGCGTGGATCGCGACGGCCTTGGCCCCCGCGCCCTCGAGCGCTCGCGCCACGTCGACCACATTGCGCGAGCCGCCATCCCAGCCCAGCCGGATCTTGGCGGTGACCGGCAGATCGGTGGCTCGCGACATGGCCTCGACGATCGCGACGATCCGGGGCACATCCTGCAGCAGTGCTGCTCCGGCGTTGCGCGTCACCACTTTGCGCACGGGGCAGCCCATGTTGATGTCGATCAGGTCGGGCCGGCGTTCGGGTGGCAGGTCACTCAGGACGCGCGCCGCATCGGCCATGGTCGCCGGATCGCTGCCGAACAACTGGATGCCGATGGGGCGCTCACTCGGCTGGAACTCGCAGTAGTCGAACGTGGCCTGGTTCCCGCGCACGAGCCCCTCGGACGACACCATCTCGGTGTACACGGCCGAGGCGCCCTGTTCGCGCGCCAGACGGCGGAACGGCGAATCGGACACGCCGGCGAGCGGGGCCAGCACGAACGGCGAAGCGATCGTGACGTCACCGATGCGGAACGGCTTCGCGATAGTCGCATGACTCGCGCGGGCGTTCGGCGCGAAGTCGGGCGCGGACGCGGACGCGGTCGCCGCGGCCGGCACAGCCGTGTCCTGCGCGACGACGGGCGGCAGCGCGGGGGGCACGCCCTCGGGGCCGCCGGCATGCACGGTGTCGAATGCCTCTTTCATGTGCGCCCCCCGCGCCCGCGCGCGGTCATTTGCTCCTGTCGGCGAGCGTATTCCGCGACCTCGCCGAAGTCGTTCGCGATCGTGTGCGGCACGCCTTCGGCCCGGCACCACTCCAGCAACGAGCCGCGCGCCAGCACGGCGTCGGCGGCGAGCGCACCATGGCGGTCACTGGTGCCGTCGCCCACCAGCACGGTGTGGTAGCCGCGGCTGCGGTAGCGCCGCACATGCTGCGCCTTGCAGTTGCCGCACTGCTCGCACGACGGGTCCGCGAACGGGAACTCGGGCATCACCGTGCCGTCGGGTTGGAACACGAGCCGGTTCGCCGCCCACGGCAGTTCGCCAAGGCCCTCGCGTGCCAGATGGTCGCGCACATAAAAGTCAAAACCCTCGCTCACGATCATGACCGCATCACCACGCCCGAGCGCTTCGCGAACGAACGGTGCGAAACGCGGGTCCAACCGGAAGTCACGCGTGAATGCGAGTGCTTCGGCCTCGGTGCTGCGCAAGCAGGCGCATTGCGCGCGCGTCAACTCGCGATGGCCGATCCGCCCCGCCATCCAGGAAGCGAGCTCGGGCACACGCGCGGCCGCGCCAGCCGGCGAGAACTTCTCGGCGAACGCCGCACCGATGTCGCGGGGCGACACCGTGCCGTCGAAGTCACAGAGGTAGGCGATCGGCATCGACTATCTCCGCGCGCCCCCGGAAGAGGGGACCTTCAATCCCGCGGCCGCGAACACGCCGCGCGCGTCGGTGCTGCGCTTGAGCACCTCGAGCGCGCGCTGGTAGACCGGGTCTCGCGTCAGGGCCTCGCGCGCCGCACCCGCGGCGCCACCGGGATGATGGGCCACGACGCGCAGGCGCGCCGCGGTGCTGTCGGCGGCCACGCGCACATCGGGCGCGAGCCCCATGCCGGCGCGTACGATGCGGCCGCCATCGGTGCGGAACACACGCCCGGCCGCAGGCACCGAATCGCGCGCCGTGGTGCCCGACTCGTCGACTTCGCCGTCTTCGCTGTCGTCGACCACAGCCAGGAGCCGTTCGCGCTGCAGTGACCGGCCACTCGGGGTGAGATAGCGCGAGACGGTGAGCTGCAACGCCCCGAGCGAAGTGCGCAGAGGATAGATCTGCTGAGCGACGCCCTTGCCATACGTGGTGTCGCCCACGAGCACGGCGCGGTCGTGGTCCTGGAGTGCACCGGCCAGGATCTCGGACGCCGACGCACTCCCGCCATCCACGAGCACGGCGAGCGGCCACGCCAGTTCGGTGCGCGCAGCCTTGGCGTCATAGTTGCGGTTCGCGCCGTTGGCGCGGCCCGATGTACTGGTGATACGCGTGCCGTCCGGCAGGAACTGGCTGGCGATGGCGACCGACTCGTCGATGGTGCCACCGGGATTGGCGCGCAGATCGAGCACGAGCGCACGTGCACCTGCCGCGCGCAGCGAATCGATCGCGGCAGCGACATCGCTGCCGGCGTGTGCCGAGAAATGCGCCAGGCGCAGGTAGCCCACCCCGGGAGCGGCCACGAATGCGTAGGGCACGTTCTTCACCGTGACGCGCCGGCGGGTCAGTTCGATGAGCTTCTCACTGACATCGGCGTCGGTCGTGCCATGCGCAGCCGTTTCACGCGCCACGGTGATCGCCAGCTTCGTGCCGGCCGCACCGCGCAGCTTGCCGCTGACTTCGTCCGGTGTCAGGCCGAATGTCGAGCGGCCGTCGATCTTGGTGATGATGTCTCCGGGCAACAGGCCGGCGTCCCATGCCGGTGAGCCTTCGATGGGCGCGATCACCACCGGCCAGCCGCCGCGCTGGTCGACCGAAGCCCCGATGCCGTCGAACGCCCCCTGGATGGTGCCGCGCACCGAACGGAACTCCTCGGGATCCAGATAGCGCGACCATGGGTCGAGCCCGCGCGCGACGCCGCGCATCGCCCCGGTCACAAGCTTGTCGGCTTGCACCGCGTCGACATAGTTGGCCTTCACCGTCTCGAGCACCTCGACGAACAGGTCGAGCCCCGAATACAGCCCGCGCGACGCATGACTGCCGCCCGCCCACCAGCCGAGCGCGAACAACACGCCGAGCACGGTGCCGAGCAGGACACGACGACGGGACACGGAACCTCCGGGGTCATGCAGGGGTCATGCAGGAGTCATGCGGATGAACGGCAGCAGTCGGGAACGGTGTGAGGGGCTGCCCCCCCACGCGGAGCCAACGGCGGCCACGACTATACCATGCGCCCCGCTGTCAGCCGCGCGCCCCGGCGCCCTACAACCGGGCAGCGATCGTGGCCCATACCTGGGCCTCGAGCGCGTCGGGCGACTGTGCGGCGTCGAGCACGACGAACCGCGCGGGTTCGGCCTGCGCCAGTTCGAGATAGCGCTCGCGGACCCGGCGGTGGAAGTCCTCCGACTCGAGGTCGAGCCGGTTGGCGGTCCCGGTTGCGTCGGCACGGCGCTTCAATCCCAGTTCCGGGGTCACATCGAACAGCAACGTCACGTCGGGCACCAGCCCGCCGGTCGCCGCGCGGTTCCATGTCATGAGCATGGCGCTGTCGAGTCCTCGACCCGCGCCCTGATACGCCAGCGTCGAGTCGCCATAGCGGTCGCACAACACCACACGGCCCGCCATGAGCGCCGGGCGGATCACCAGCCCCACGAGTTCGGCGCGCGAGGCTTCCATGAGCAGTGCCTCGGTCAGCGGTCCCGGCGCGTGTACGGGATCGAGCAGCAACTCACGAATGCGTTCCGCCAGAGGTGTGCCGCCCGGCTCGCGAGTGACGAGCGGATCCAGACCACTCGCCCGCAAGCGAGCGACGAGGCGGGTGATCTGGGTGCTCTTGCCCGAGCCTTCGCCGCCTTCCAAGGTGACGAAGAGCCCGGGCATGAGATGGCTCAGCGCGCGCGCGCCGGGGCGCGGCGCTTGGCGGGCTTTGCAGCCTTCGCCGGCTTGGCGACGGCCTTCTTGACGACCTTGGCTGCACGCACGGGCGCGTGGCCGTTGGCCTGACCGTTCGCCGACGGCGCGGCCTTGGGCGTCGCCGCCTTCATGAGCTTGTTCGCCGCCGAAGGTGCGGCCTTGCGCGTCGGAG
This sequence comes from bacterium, assembly GCA_031408715.1. GTDB lineage: Bacteria > Eisenbacteria > RBG-16-71-46 > RBG-16-71-46 > RBG-16-71-46 > JAIOPA01. The sequence continues at coordinate 35,996 of JANNWR010000232.1, read as the reverse complement.
GGGCTTCGCGCTTCAGGATGGGCGGATTGATCCGCATCTCCTTCTCGACCGCCTTCGGGTTCTTGATGTACTGCTCGACCAGTTCACGCGCCGTGTCATCCGGGATCTGCACCGGCGGTGACTTCTTGAAGTACGACGACGGGGCGATGAGCGCACCCTTCAGGCCATGATCCAGCCCGAGCTTCGCGCAGCGCACGGCGTCGATGACGATGCCGGCCGAGTTGGGCGAGTCCCAGACCTCGAGCTTCATCTCGAGGTTCAGCGGCACATCGCCGAACGTCGTGCCTTCCATGCGGATGTGGCACCACTTGCGGTCCTTCAACCACGGCACGTAATCGCTCGGACCCACGTGCACGTCTTCCGCCGGCAGGTCGTAAGGGATGTTGCTCGTGACCGCCGAGGTCTTGCTGATCTTCTTGGACTCCAGCCGCTCACGTTCGAGCATGTTCATGAAGTCGGTGTTGCCGCCGAAGTTCAGCTGGTAGGTGCGGTCGATACGCACGCCACGATCCACGAACAGGTTCGCGAGCACGCGGTGCGTGATGGTGGCGCCGACCTGCGATTTGATGTCGTCGCCGATCACCGGCAGGCCCTTCTTCTCGAAGCGCTGCTGCCAGTAAGGCTCGCGCGCGATGAACACCGGGATGCAGTTCACGAACGCACAGCCGGCCTCGAGCACCTGCTCGACATACCACTTGGTGGCTTCTTCCGAGCCGACGGGCAGGTAGTTCACCACGACGTCGGTCTTGGTGTCCTTCAGCAACTTGACGATGTCAACGGTCGGACCGGGGGCCTTCTTGATGATCTGCGACAGGTACTTGCCGAGGCCGTCGTGCGTCATGCCGCGCTGCACCTTGATGCCGAGCTTCGGGACCTTGGCGAACGCCACCGTGTTGTTCGGCCACTGGTAGATGGCCTCGGCGACGTCCTTGCCGACCTTGTTGATGTCGACATCGATGGCGGCCGAGATCTCGACATCGTTGATGTGGTAGCCACCCAGGTTGACGTGCATCAGGCCGGGAACCCGGTCGGTGGCCTTGGCGTTGCGGTAGTAGTGCAGCCCCTGCACGAATGAAGAAGCGCAGTTGCCCACGCCGATGATCGCGACTCGAACCTTGCCCATGGCGACGAGACCTCCCTAGGATGCCGAACCCGCATCGCGGGTGATTTTATAAACGTGAGCCATCCGCTGGATCGCGGTGGCGAACGAGAAGATCATCAGTACGATCAGCGCACCCGGGATGACCGGGCCCAGCCCGAAAAAGCCCGCGACGATGAGCAGCACCATGCGCTCCGGCCGCTCGAACCAACCCACTTTGCAATCGAGGCCGAGCCCTTCCGCCCGCGCCCGCGTGTACGACACCATGAACGAGCCCACCATCGCGAGCATCGCCGTGATGGCGATGACGAGGAAGGTGACGGGCTCGAGCCCGTGCTGCAGGTTCGACAGCACGCGCTCCGGATTCGCGGCCATGTCCACCAGTTGGGCCGCGTAGTACCAGGCGATCCCCACGAACAGGGCGGCCTCGGCGATGCGATCGAGCGTCGAATCCAAAAACGCGCCGAAGCGCGTGACCTTGCCCCCCAACCGCGCCACCTGACCGTCGAGGATGTCGCACAGGCCGGAGAGCAGGGCGAGCGTCGCCGCGATCCGGAAGCGGCCCATGGCGAACTGCAGGCTGGACGCCAGGCACAGGAGAAATCCGAACACCGTCAGGTGGTCGGCGCTGAAGCCGATCGCGAGCAACAGCCGCACGAACGGGTCGAGCACCGAGTGCGCCAGCTTCTTGAGCACTTCCTTGTACCCGCCCACGCCACCCCCCGGGCCCCTTGCGATCGCTCCCGGGGCGCTCACTCCTGCGCCTCGGCTTGTCGTTCGCGGCCCTTCTCGGCCCGCGTCCGCCCTCCCAGCACCAGCACCATCTCGCCTCGTTTCCACTCGGCGCGCAGTGCGGCGCGCACCTCGCGCGCACTGCCGCGCAACACCTGCTCGTGCAACTTGGTCAGTTCGCGCGCCAGCGCGATCGGACGCTCCTGCCACACCGTCTCGAGATCGGCCAGACAGGCCTCGATGCGATGCGGCGACTCGAACACCACCACGGTCTCGCGCTGCGCCGACAACTCCTCGAGCCGCCGTCGCCGCGCCGCCCCCTTGGGCGGCAGGAACCCTGCGAACACGAATGCATCCGTCGGCAATCCCGAGACTTGCAACGCGGTGATGACCGCGCTCGGACCCGGGATGCTCTCGACTCGCAAGCCCGCTGCCACCGCGGCCCGCACCACCGGATACCCCGGATCGGCGATGCCCGGCGAGCCTGCGTCCGTGACCAGCGCCACGTCCTCGCCTGCCTGGACGCGCTCGACCAGCGACGCCGCTCGGGCGCGCTCGTTGTGCTCGTGCAGGCTCACGACCTGCGCGGGGATCCCGAAGTGTGTCAGGAGCCGTCGCGTGTGCCGTGTGTCCTCGGCGGCCACGAGATGAACCTCGCGCAGCACCCGGAGCGCGCGCGCAGTGATGTCCTCGAGATTGCCGATCGGCGTCGCCACCAGGAACAAGGTGCCTGCGCGGCCGTCCGAAGGTCGCCCGTGCGTCACGCCTGATCCTCTTGGCGAAGGCTTGAATGCGGTACCGTTTGAAGCGGCCGGAAGTTAGCACGGTGCTTTCGGAGCGTCCACAACCACCGGCAAAACCGTGCGTTGCTCGCCGGACGCAAACAGTCTCTAGATGGAGCATGCTGCTCGCGGGCTGTTCCCGCCACCGCAGTCGTCGCAGCGGGCCGGGCCCGACACCTTTCCAGGACTACGTCCGCACCGGGACCGACAGGACCTCACGGAACGCCGCGACGGCGCGTTCGATGCCCGCGTCGTCCACGTCGAGATGCGCGATCGCACGCACGCGCCGCGGGCCGTAGGCGCTCATGCGGACGCCGCGACGTTCCAGTTCAGCCACCGTGGCCTTGGCGTCCGGCAGCGGGCTCGCCAGATCCACGAACACGATGTTCGTGTCCGGCACGATGACCGTCGCACCCGGCACCGCAAAACCCTCCGCCAGCCGCTTGGCGCGGCGGTGGTCGTCGGCGAGCCGCGCCACGTGATGATCGAGCGCATGCAGGCAGGCCGCAGCCAGGATGCCCACCTGGCGCATGCCGCCGCCAAGCCGCTTGCGCACCCGGCGGGCCGCGCGCACATGCTCGGCGCTGCCCACGAGGATCGAACCCACGGGCGCTCCCAGACCCTTCGAGAAGCACATCATCACCGTGTCGGCGCAGGCGGAATAGTCGGCGATGCTCACGCCGGTCGCGACGTGCGCGTTCCAGAGTCGCGCGCCGTCCAGGTGCACTCGCAGACCGTGCGCGCGCGCCATCTCGGCGAGGCTCTGGAGCTTGTCCAAGGGCACGACCGCTCCGCCGGCGCGGTTGTGCGTGTTCTCGGCGCATACCAAAGTCACGCGTGCGACGTGGTCATCGGGATCGCGCAGCGCGGCAAGCAGCGCGTCGAGCGGCAGCACACCGCGCTCACCGCGGACCGGATGCGCGAGCAGGCCGGAGGTCGCGGCCATCCCACCCTGTTCGTAGTAATAGATGTGCGACTGCGCCTCCAGCAGGACTTCGTCCGCCGGGCGCGTGAGCACATTCACCGCCAGTTGGTTGCCCATCGTGCCGCTCGGCACGTACAGCGCGGCTTCCTTGCCGGCCAGCTTGGCCATGCGTGTCTCCAGCGCGATCACGGTCGGGTCGTCGCCGAGCACGTCGTCGCCGACTTGGGCCTCGGCCATGGCGTGGCGCATGGCCGCGGTGGGTCGCGTGACGGTATCGCTGCGCAGGTCGACGCTCGGCAGGCTCATGGGAGTGGCTCCGGGTGGGGGTGGCGCGGTTCGCGCCCGGAATATAGCCCGGCGGCTCCCGGACCGGGAGCGCCTGCTGGCTGCCCCTGCGCTCCGGTCTTGCACACGCCGGACATCTGCCCGCATGCTCTGGCGTCGAATAGGGTCACACGGCTGTTCGCAGCACGTTCGGGCTCACTTCCCGGCGCACGGCAGGTTCTCTGCCGTCTTGTACGGGCTTGAGCCGCTGCGGCACCGTGCCGGTTCACGTCTCCCACGGCCCCTTGCGGGCCGCCTCCCATAGTGACGAAGGAGTTCCACCATGATGCCGATGGGCTTCGGATTCGACCGCACCATGATCCTGTTGCTGCCCGCCATGGCGTTCGCGATGTGGGCGCAGTGGAAGGTGAAGAGCACTTTTGATCGCTACGCCAAGGTGCGTGCGGCAAACGGACTCTCGGGCCGCGACATGGCGCGTCAGATCATGGCGCGTAACGGCGTCACCGATGTCGGGGTCGAGGCCGTGGGCGGCGTGCTGTCGGATCACTATGACCCGGGCAAGAAGATCGTGCGCCTGTCGCAGGACAACTTTGCGGGCAGCAGCATCTCGGCGATCGCGGTGGCCGCGCACGAAGTCGGGCACGTGCTCCAGCATCACGAAGGTTACGTGCCGCTGCAGCTGCGCTCGAGCATGGCGCCGGTCGTGGGATTCGCGAGCATGGCCGCCGGTCCGTTGTTCCTGGTCGGGCTGCTACTCGGGGTCCGCACGCCGTTCTCGGGTGTGCTCATGGACGTCGGCATCGTGTTCTTCGCCGGCGCGGTGCTGTTCCATCTGGTCACGCTGCCGGTGGAGTTCGACGCGTCCAAGCGTGCGCTCGAGCAACTGACCTCCACCGGTGCGGTGATGCCACAGGAGGTCGCGGGTGCCAAGAAGGTGCTCGACGCCGCAGCGCTCACCTACATCGCCGCGGCGGCCATGGCCGCGCTGCAGTTGCTGCGCTTCATCATGATCCGCAACAGCCGGCGTTAGCGATCTGATGTCGCGAGCGAAGCGTCCCGGCCCGGCCGCACCGGGTGCCGCACGCATGTCTTCTGCACGAGTCGCGGTGGGCCCACTGCCCGCCGCGACTCGTACGTTGCGTGCCGCGGCACTCACGCTGCTCGCCTTGCGCGTGCTGGCGGGGGTCGTACCCGGTCGCTGGCTCTGGGGGCTGGACCTCGGGCGCGACCTGGCGCCATGGTCCTGGTGGCTGCCTCTCGGGCTCACGCTGATCGCGTTCGTGCCTGCGGTCGCGGAACGGCTTGCACGGTTCGCACCTCGTGGCGAGCGCGGCGCGAACGCGCTGGCCGTGATGCTGGCAGCGGCTCTGGCGCTGTTCGTGTGGCTGCATCCCGATCGCGCGCTGTACACGGGCGACACCAGTCTGCGGCACGGTGCGTTCGCGAAGCTGGAAGACCCGACGCCCTTCGCCGAACAAGCGCTACGGGGGGACCTCGTCCTCCACCATGCGTTGCCACGCTGGGTCGCGGCGCACACACCGTTCAGCGCCGAGGACACAGGCCGTGCGCAGGGCGCGCTCCTGGCGTTCGCCACCGCGCTCACGGGCTGGGGGCTGGCGCGTACGCTCGGCGCGCGCGGTGCGGTGGCGCTGGCGGTCATGGTCGTGGCGAGCAGCAGTGCCGCACTCGCGCTCGACAACGGCTACGGCAAGTCCACCGTCGAACTGGCGTGGCTCACGACACTCGCCGCCGTCGGCGTCGTGCGCGCCACGCGTGACGGGGGTGGTTTGTGGATCACGGGCCTCACGGTAGCGGCCGCACTGCTGCTGCATCGTTCCGCGCTGGCGCTGCTTCCGGCGTGGTTCGCGTGCGCGGCACTCGCACTCGGCGCGCGGCGCTCGCGCACGACAGCGCAAGCCGGCTCGCTGGCGATCGGGCTTGCGGCGCCACTCGCCGCGCTCGCCTTCGTGCTGCCGCAACTGACACGCATCGTGGGCGGCTTCGATACACCGAAGCACCTGCATGGCGGGGCCGCGGCCGCGCTGGCATTCGCCTTCACCCCCATGCACCTGACCGATGTCGTGCAGGTGCTGTGCCTGCTCGCACCACTGCTGCTGTTGCTCCCCGTGCTGCTGCTGCTGGGGCCGCGTCCGAGTGCGCGTGAGGCACTGGGATGGAGCGCATTCGTGCTGCCGCTCGCGGGCATGGTGCTGGTCGTGGTACCGCAGCATGGGCTCGCTCGCGATTGGGATGTTTTCGCCCTCACCGGTGCTGCTTTTGCCGCTTGCGCGGCGTGGCGGCTGGGGGCCGTGCTCGGGGCCGCGCCCGCATCGGCTTCGCTCGCGCTACCGCTGGCGCTCGTGGCGCTTGTGCCCGCGTTGCAATGGACCGCACTGCAATCCGACTCCGAGCGCATGTGGTCGCGCGCCGAGGCCATCCTGGTGGGCCCGCCCGCGCGCGATGCGAACGAGCGTGCCGACAGCTTCGCGACCATCGGCATGATGCGTTTCGGCCGCGGACAGTACGAGCCCGCGCGCCGGCTGTTCGAACGCGCCGCAGAGGCCGCACCCAACCCGAGCACATTCGTGCGCTGGGGCATGGCGGAGACCATGCTGGGCCGGCCGCAGCAGGCCATGACTCGGTACTTGCACGCCGCGGAGTTGAATCCAGATCTCGTCACCGCCTGGCGCGGCGTCGCGTCGGCGGCCAGTGCCCTGGGAGACCGCGAGCACATGCAACACGCCGTGACCGCACTCGAGCGTTTGGAGCCACAGGGACAGACGGTGTTCGATGCGAAGGCGTGGCTCGCGAGCACAGCAGCGCGCTGACCCCCTCGTCGCGGCGCGAGACGCACCGCCGCACCCGAGCGCGGCGGTGACTACTCGGTCCCGGCAGGATTCACTGCAGGCGCAAAACACGCCGGCCGAACTCTCGAGAGAGTCCGGCCGGAATGGAAGTTCGATGGTCGGTGTTGCTCAGTTGCGCGTTTGGGACAGCTCGCGGGCTCGCGGGACAGCTCGCGGGGGACGAGCTTACTGCTGCGACACCATGTCCTTGAGCTCTTTCGAGACCTTGAAGACAGGGACGCGCCGCGGGGGTACAGGCACCGCCTCGCCGGTTCGCGGATTGCGCGCGATGCGCGACTTGCGGTCCTTGACGCGGAACGTGCCGAAGCCTCGGATCTCGATGTGGTGGCCCTCGGCGAGCGCTTTGGCGACCGCAGTCAAGAAGCAGTCGACCGTTTCGGCGACGTCCTTCTTGGTGAGCCCCGTGCGCTCGGAGATCTGGTCCACGATATCGGCCTTGGTCATCACATCCTCCTGGGGACCCGGACTTGGGAGCCACGAATCGGCGGCCACGAAAGTCTGGACCCGGCTACGGTAACCACTCCCCGGGCGCGGTGTCAATCCGCTCATGGACAAGGGGTTACTTCGTTTCCCCCGGCTTGGACCGCCCCCCTCGGGACGGGATTCCCGGGGCTGGGTCGAGGGCCAGCCGCCGGCCGGCCTCGATCGGATCGGCATCTGCCGCCGCGAGCAGCCGGTGGAGGACGGGCTTGCCGGCCGCCACCTCGGCCAGCCACTCGCGAGCGAAGTCGCCGGAACGGATCTCGGCCAACATGGCGCGAAGTTCCGCCCGGGAGTGCTCGTTGATGACGCGCGGGCCGCGCGTCAGGTCCCCATAGAGCGCCGTGCCCGAGATGCCGCGCCGCAGTCCGGCCACGCCGCGCGCATGCAGCAGGTCGGCCAGGAACTTCAACTGGTGCACGCACTCCAGATACGCGACCTCGGGCGAGTAGCCCGCCTCGACCAGTGTTCCGTATGCGGCCGAGACGAGCGCATTCATCCCGCCGCACAGCACGGACTGTTCGCCGAACAGGTCGATCTCGGTCTCCTCGCGCACGCTGGTGCGCAGCAGCGTGGCGCGCGCGCAACCGAGTGCGGTGGCGTAGTGCGTGGCGAGCGCCCACGCGTCATGCGCGCCGGGCTGATGCACCGCCAGATAGGCGGGCAGCCCTTCGCCGCGTTCGTACAGATCGCGCAGCACGCGCCCCGGGCCGGTCGGCGACACCAGCACGACGCTCGTGGCGGGCGCGAAGGCCAGCGTGCCGTAGAGCAGATTGAAGCCGTGCGCGAACACCACCGCGCGCAGGCCAGACGCGGCGGCGGCGAGCTCGGGCCACGCCTGCGGGACGACTTCGTCGGGCAGCAGCACGGCGAGCGTGTCGGCCCCGGCCAGCGCTTCGAGCGGTGCGGTGACCTCGAAACCATGCGCTCGTGCACGCGCCTCGGCGGCCCGGCCCGGCCGCGCGGCGACGCGCACCTGCTCGCCGGCATCGCGCAAGTTGCGCGCATGTGCTTGACCCTGGTTGCCGTAACCCAGCACGACCACCGTGCCGAGCGTACTCGTGCCGCCCATGACCCCTCCAGCGCGCCACCCGTTGTGCTCGCGCGCGTCGGGGGTGCGCACACAGCCGGCCTGCACAACCCCCCAACTCGCGTCGGAGCGGGGGGCCGCGTGCTGAGTGCGTTCACGGCGCGTGGGATCACGCGCCGCGGCGCTCCACTACTGTTTCTTGGGCAAGCCGGACGACGACCAATCGGTCTTCTGCACGAGCGTCATCCCGGCTCCGACATCGAACGTGAATGCCTGCTTCTTGCCCTGGTACACCCAGGTCTGATGCTTGCGGCTCTCGGCCGACCAGTCGTACACGGCATCCGGCGCACCCATGCCGGCCAGCGTGTTCGCCGCACCCGAACCTGCCTTGGCGACCTTGGCGGCACCGGCTGCATCCGCGCTCGCGGTGCCACGGTCGATCGCGATCGACAGGATCAGCATCTCACTCGACTTGCCGGCGTTGTTCAGTTTGCCGTACACCAGCCCGAGTTCACGGAACAGGTCCTTCGTCTTGGGGCTGGCTGCATGGATGTTGGCGAGCAGGACATTCACGGCCTCTCCACCCTGCTGCATGTCGTTCAGGTTGCGAGCCAGGTTCAGGAGCGCGTCCTGGTCATCCGGCTTGTTCTTGAGTGCCAGCCGCCAGTACTTCTCGGCCTTGCCCAGCTCCCCGCCATTGCGCAGCGACTGCGCCGCCATGAACGCCATGTCGGCGTCCTCCGGCTTGAGGTCTGAAGCCTTGGCGTAAGCCATGCCCGATGCCTTCCAGTCCACACTCTTGCCGGCGTTCCCCGGGACCTGTGCTTTCTGCATGTAGGCTTCGCCGACATTCGTGTGCAGACCGCCGTCGTCGGGCGAATCCTTGAGAAGCTCGCCGTAGTAGGCGATCGCCTCGTCGTACTTCTTGGCGTCGAGTAACTGCTGCGCGTGCTGGCGGCGCACGGACCGCTGCATGTCGAGCAGCGGCTTGTTCGCAGGATCGCGGCGCAGGCCCTGACGCAGGATGTCGGCGGCGCCCATGAAGTCACCGCGCAGGTAGAACACGTAGCCCAGCATGCGCATGCTCGTGACCGAGTCCGGCAGGACGGCCGTGGCCCGGCGCAACTGGGGTTCGGCTTCCTGCAGCAGTTGCACGGCGCGCTTCTGGTCGTCACTCAAGTCGGCGCCCGCCTTGAGCGGCAGCTCCTCGGTGGCCTGCTGCGCGGATTGGATCTTCGTGATGCCGTCGTTGTTCCAGCGCACCCAGGCCGCCAGACGGTCGAGCCGCACGATATCGAGCTTCTTCTTGTCGCCCTTGCCCTCGAGTCCGCGCAGGGCCGAGGCGAATGCGATCCCGGCGTCGGCCGCGCTGTCGACTTCGGCATAGGCCTTGCCGAGCAACCCCATGGCCTCGAAGTCGAGCGAGTCCTCGGCGGCGCACATCTGCAGTTGGTTGACCGCCTTCGCGATCTCGCGCTGGTAGTCCTCGGTGTTGCCTTTCCCCTTGTCGTTCATGGCCTGGTAGTAGTACTGGACACCCCCGGCGCAATGCATGTTGCGTGCGGACGCGACGCCCGCGGCGACAGCCAGGGCCGCCGACACGGCGGCCACGATCGTACGCTTGTTCAAAGCACTCCTCCTTGGACGGGTCCGCGCAGGCTTGGCTGCCAACACCCGTGTTCTGTCACCACGACCCGGACGCCATCTCGATCCGATGGGCCCGGCCTGCTTCAGACCAACCGATTACCGTTCACCACCAGACCGAACGTGGCCCCGAGGTGGATGGCGGCTTTGCGCGACGCCAGCATGCGCGTCATGAAGATCTCGAAGTACTCCATCATGTGCGACATCGCCGGGTCGAGCGTGAGCTCGAGCGTGATGTGCTTCTGGTCCTCATCCACGTTCAGGAAGCTCTTCTCGACCGCGTAGTTCACACGGTCGTGGATGTCGAACTTGATGGTGTCGGCGTTGCGCACACGCGTGCGGTGCACGTCGCTCTTGTCGGCCAGGATGAGCGCCGCGGCGATGTCGTTGACCGGGTCGCCGTCATTCTCGTGATGATTCCCGATGGCGGCGATCACCAGCAGGATCTCCTCGTCGGGCATGCCGAACTCGCGCAACAACTGCATGGCCATGACCGCGCCGGTCTGGGCGTGGTGCTCGCGGTTCACCGCGTTGCCGATGTCATGCAGCATGCCGGCGATGGCGGCCAGTTCGCACTGGCGCTCGGGCCGGCCCATGCGTTTCAAGACGTTGTAGGCGATGCGCGACACCAGCGTGACGTGCCGCTCGCCGTGCTCGGTATAGCCGATCGCCGCCAGCGACGCATCGGCCATCCGGATGTACAGGCGCACTTTGGGGTGCTCCCGGATGAACTCGTACGCGATGAGGTTCGCGTCACCGCCGGCGTGGGCGGTGTCGGTGGCGTGGCGGCTCGGATGGTGGCTCATGACAGAGATATACCTTTGCGGGAAGGATGCCACCCGTTGAGCGGGCGGCGAAGGCCGGTCGGCAGAGCGACCTTAGGGTTGCAACTCCAATAGCGTCAAGCCTTGGCGGGTTCGTTGTCGTGGGCGTGACGAATGCCGGCCGGACCCGAAAGTGATGCGCGAACGCACGGTCTGCGTTGACGTTGCGACAGCCTCGCGGGATCTCGTCGCACCCCGGGAGTGGGTGCGACGCGGCTGCGCGGGGACCCGGCACACCGCGGGTCGTGCTCGGAAGATTGCTGTTGCGTCCCGGGCCAATGAGTTGCGAGCCTCGGCCGGCTTCTCGCCCAACGACTTACCGGCCCACCAGCAATCTTCCGAGCACGACCCATTCGTTGCAGCGCAGCCCCGGGTGAGTTGGTTACAGTGGGGCCACCGGTCGCGAGTCGGCGCTTTCGCGGGTCGAGGCTCGGGCGATCGAGGCTTCTTCCAGGAGGGTGATGCCATGTCTTCAAGCCGCGGGCTGGTTCTGGCTGCACTGTGGCTGGGTATCGGCGCGCAACTGGCCGGCGCCACATCCATCACGGGCCTCGTACCGCTCACCGACCTTGGCGCGGGCACGTACGCCGGCTTTCCGGGCGGACTCTACCCGGGAGGGGTGAACACCCCGCCGCCGGCACATCTGGCCGCCGCACTCGCTGCCGCCGCCCAGATCGTGCCACGCGACGCGGCCGGTGCACCCCAGGCCAGCGGCTGGATCGGCATGATCGCTGTGGGTATGTCCAACACGACCCACGAGTTCGGCGCATTCGAGCGCAACGCCGATCGCGACGTGTCCCGCAATGCCCGCGTACTGCTCATGGACACGGGCCTCGGTGGGCAGACGGCGACGATCCTGGCGAACCCGACCGCTTCCTACTGGACGACGATGGGACAGCGCGTGACGGCGATGGGGTTGTCGCCCGCACAGGTGCAGGTCGCGTGGCTCAAGGAAGCCGAAGCCAATCCGCCGAACAACTTCCCCCTGCACGCCCAGGCCTTGCGCGACACGTTGGTGCGCGTGGTGCAGAACCTGCACGACAAGTTCCCCAACCTGCGCATCGTCTATCTCTCGAGCCGCATCTACGGTGGCTACGGGGTACAGGGCGGACTCAATCCCGAGCCACAGGCGTACGAATCGGGGTTCGCGGTGAAGTGGCTGATCGAGCAGCAGATCTCGGGCTCGGTCGCATTGAACGCCGACCCGAATGCCGGCCCGGTTCGTGCGCCATGGCTGCTGTGGGGGCCCTACTTGTGGGCCAACGGCACGTCTCCACGTTCGGATGGTCTGGTGTGGACGCCGAACGACCTCGAGAGCGATCACGTGCATCCGAGCCCCGCGGGCGAACAACAGGTCGCGAGACTGCTCCAGCAATTCTTCGCCACCGACACGACCGCATCGCCCTGGTGGCGCGCACAGCCGGGCGTGAGCCTGCGCTGGCTCGATGCCACGGACGATGCGACCGTCGCGCTGGCCACGCCCGCTGCGAACTTCGGTGCCGACACGTTGCTGAGTGCAGCTGCGGGGGCGGCGGCACAGAATACCTATCTGCGCTTCGATGGCTCGGCCGTCACGGATCCGGTGTTGCACGCCAAGCTGAGCCTGCGAGTGTTCTCTGGCGGCGGCGGCGGGGTGCGGCTGGTGAACAGCACGTCGTGGGGCGAGGGTACCGTGACATGGGCGACCGCGCCCGCGCTGGGTGCAACGCTGGCCAGCATGCCGCAGGCCTCGCGAGACGGCACGTGGGGATCGCAGGTGACGTCGGCCTGGAACGCCGATGCGGATCATGCGCTGTCGTTCGCACTCACGACGCCAGTCGTGGGCCCCATGAACTATCACAGCCACGAGGGCAACGACCCACCGCGGCTGGTGCTGGTGGTGTCCGTGCCGGTGACCGCAGTCACACCCGGCGCGACTTCCGGCATGACGCTGGCGGCATCACCGAATCCGGCGTTCGCGGCTGCGAACGTGGCGTTCACTTTGCCCGCGCGCGAACGTGTATCGCTCGCGGTTTACGCGATCGATGGCCGGCGCGTCCGCGTGCTCGCGGACGGCCTGCTTGAAGCGGGCGCACAGGCGTTGCGCTGGGATGGTCGCGACGATGCCGGGCGGCCGGTCACGCCGGGCGTGTACCTCATGCGCCTCGCGACACCTTCGGGCACGAGCGTGGCACGCGTGGCGATGCTGCGATGATGCGCGCGCTTGCGGGGAACTGATGGCCGCGCGCGTGCTGTTCCCGCGCTCGCGCTGCGACACTAGAGCACTTCGATGGGATCGACGTCCGCGATGACACGGACCTTGCGCCGTCCGGGTTGTTCGGCCCACACCAGGGCCTCGGCGGCGATCTCGCGCAGGCGTTTGCCGTTCTTGCTCTTCAAGAGCACATGCCAGCGATGCCGGCCGCGCAGCCGCGCGAGCGCCTGCGGCGCCGGCCCCAACACGGTGATGTCGTCGTCGCCGGCACGTTCGCGCGCCAGCGTGGCCAGCTCGCCCGCGATGGCTTCGACCTCGCCGGGTTCGGGGCCATCGACCAGCAGCGTGACGAGCCGCGTGAACGGCGGGTAGAGCGCGTCGCGGCGTTCGTTCAACTCGAGTTTGCGGAACTCGCGCTCGCCTTCGTGGCCGTTGGCGGCGGCCACGGCCGTGATGGCGGGATGCTCCGGCGTGCAGGTCTGCACCAGCACTTCACCGGCCACCTTGCCGCGCCCGGCGCGCCCCGAGACCTGCGTGAGCAACTGGAACGTGCGCTCGGCGGCACGAAAGTCCGGCAGGTGCAGCGCCACGTCGGCATCGAGCACACCCACCAATGTGACGCGCGGGAAGTCGAGCCCCTTGGCGATCATCTGCGTGCCCAGCAGCAGATCGGCTTCGCCGCGCGCGAACTTGGCGAGCGTCTCGCCCGGGCCGTCTTTCGCACGCGCCACGTCGAGGTCCAGGCGCAGCACGCGCGCTTGCGGGAACACGCTCGCGAGCTCGCGCTCGGCGCGCTGCGTGCCCGCACCGGCATAACGCAGCAACGGCTGATGGCACTTGGGGCAGACGTCGGGTGCGAGCTCGTGGTGGTCGCAGTAGTGGCAGCGCAGGGTCTTGTGCTGAAGCTCGGGCGGACTGGCAGCCGCTGGAGCGCCTCGGCCTGCTTCGCTCGCCGGACGCTGAGCGCTGCTCGCACTCCCCTCGAAGTCCAGACCCGCGCTCGCGCCCACCGCCGGGGTTCGCTTCACGGCACGGCGCGCGCTTGCAGCCTGCGTGGGTCCCATGTGCAGCGTGAGTGAGATGTCACAGCTCGGGCACTCCGGCGTGTGGCCACAACCGCGGCACTGGATGTGATGCGAGTGCCCGCGCCGGTTGAGCCACAGCAGGATCTGCTCTTTTCGCTCGAGCCGCTCGGCGATGGCCGCGCGCAATGGCGTCGACAGCAGCCCCGGCCCGCTGCCTTCGCGGCGCAGATCCACAACGCGCACGACCGGCATGGGCCGCTTGTCGACGCGCGTCGGCAGCAACAGCCGCCGGTACTTGCCGCGCGCGGCGTTCGCCTGCGTCTCGAGCGTCGGCGTCGCCGAGCCCAGCACCACGGGGATGCCCAGCATCTGCGCGCGCCGTACCGCCACGTCGCGGCCGTGATAGCGCAACTGCTCGCTCTGCTTGTAGGCCGGCTCGTGCTCTTCGTCGACCACGATGAGCTTCAGGTTCGGCAGTGGCGCGAACACCGCGCTGCGCGCGCCCACGATGACGTCGATGGCACCGCGCCGCGCCATCTCCCAATTGCGCCGGCGCGTGCCGGTGGGCAGATAGCTGTGCAACGCCGCGACGCGCCCGCCGAAGCGCTTGGCGAACACGCTCACCACCTGCGTGGCGAGCGCGACCTCGGGCACCAGGATCAGTGCCTGCCCGCCTGCCTCGCGCGCCGCACGCGCCGCGCGCATGTAGACCTCGGTCTTGCCGCTCGCCGTGACACCGTGCAACAGGAACGGCTGGAAGCCGCCTGCGGTGACCGCGGCATCGACCGCCGCCACCGCGTCGCGCTGCGCATTCGTGAGCGTGACGCGTTCCGGGATCGGCATGCGCAGCACGCGGTCTTCGGCACCGGGGGCCGAGGCGTGCCTGCGCGCCAGCGAGCGCCCCATGCCGTCATTGCCACCCGGAAGTGCCGCCGCGACGACTTCGCCCGGCGGCGCCAGATAGTAGTCCGCGACCCAGCGCGCGAGCTCGAGCAGATGCGGCGACAGCAGTTCGCCACCCGTCACCTTCTCGATGTCACTGACCTTCTCGAGCGAAGTGCTGTGAATGCGCTCGACGACGATGCCGCTTGATCTGCGTCCGCGGAACAGCACCTCGACCGGCGCTCCAGGCACGGCAGCCGCATCGAGTGCCTCGGGCACGCGATACGTGAACAGCTGCCGCACGGGAACCGGAAGGGCGATGAGCGCGAAGGGCATGGATGCCGGAGGTCGGGGTCAGTGAGCAGATCGGAAGCGTGGCGAACACACGCCGCTGGGCGCGGGCCGCGCCAGTGCATGACAGTGCCGCGCGCGTGCCGGGCTGGCAAGCGTGACGCGTAGGCGCGGCAAAGGAGACGAATGCGCCCATGGCGCCTGCCGAGCGCAGTTCGCAGCCGGGCCGCTGCCAGCGTTCCCGCATTCCACTGCAAGCGCCGGTCCGGCGTGCGCACGTGCGAGTGTTCTCACGACTCCCGCCGCGTGCGCCGGCCCGCTTTGAGCCGCGCGCGTGCGCCGGCGGCTGGCCCCGCACGCCTCGCCGCGCTCCGTGCCCGCGCCTGCTCCTGCTTGCCCGCTACGAAGCGCTCGCCGAACGCGCGCCGGGCCTCGAGTTGGTTATGGGCGCGGCAGCGCAGACGCAGGTTGGACACGATGGTGAGCCCGCCGTGCGCGAGCGGCTGCATATGGTCGAACTCGAGCCCGGTGCGGCAAGCGCAGCGCGTGCCGTCCGAGCCCTCGAACGTGCACTGGCCGCCGTCGCGTTCATACACGGCGCGGCGGATTCCGGACGGAATGTGGCGTCGCGTGGGATCCGCCTGCGTGGCGCGCGTGCTCGCACTCGCATTCGCACCGAACTTCCGCTTCTCGAGCGCATCGGCGTAGGCCTTGATGGCCTTCTCCAACAGCTCCGCGGCATCGGCCGAGGCGCCGAAACTGCCGGCCAGCTCTTGAACTCGCTTGAACTCTCGCATGGCCTGCAGGCTCAGCATGCCCTTGAGTGCCGCGCGTTCGGCGGAGACCGGCGTGAAGCGCAGGTAGCGCACCAGGCCATGCGACCTCGGCGCGATCGCCACCATGTCCGCCATGGCCAGTGCATCGCGGCCTGCTGCAGTGCCCGCGCTCGCGGGCACGCCGGGCGGGGCCGCGAGATCCTCGTCGGCCGTGGGGCTGGTGATCGCGTTGCCGGTCGCGTCGTCCGTGACCGGAGCGTTCGTCTCGGACACCACGAGTGCGAAGCCGGTGTCGGTGCCGTCCGGGCGCACCTCGCCGACTGCTGCAGCGGCTTGCAGAAGTGGCTCCTCAAACTGCTCATGAGCGCGAGAGTCGGACGGGACTGGTGGCTCCGGAGCCACCTTGTTGCCGGAACTCTCGAGCAAAGTCGGCTGCGTGAGGGCGACCGCGGGCTGGAATCGCGTCGCGAGTAAGAACTCGATCTCGGGCTTGGTCCGATGCACCGCCCCCGCCAGCAGCTCATCCGCATTCGCCGCGTTGAGCCGTGGCGTCAGCAGCAGCACTGCGGTCAGCGTGAGCCGACCGTCTGCCAACAGCGGGAAGATCGCCGGGTATGCTCGCGCCGTGCGGGCCACGCGGATGCGCTTGAACGCCGCATCCTCGGACATGTGCAGCTTGCGCACGCAGTAGTCGAACATCGAGCTGCAGGTGTCGTCCGCATACAGCCGGCGCTCGTCGAACTCAGCGATGCGCGCCAGCAGCTCGGCCGTGGCGCCACTCTCGCGCCGCGCGCAGTCGCGCAACTCCTGGCGCAGGACATGATCGCGCAGGTGCCCCAACCAGTATGAGCGCGTGGTTCCGGACAGCGGTACGATGCTCGCGTTCGCGGCGCGCTCGACAGGCGGCGTTGCAGCAGGTTCACCATGCATGGCAGTGACTCCGCCGGGGGCAGGTCACGGGGGGCAAGAGCAAGCCTAACATGCGAGTTCGCGACGTCTCCCGGGCGAGCCAAAGCGCATCGCGAGGGTCGAAACGAGAAAGTTCTCGGCGCGAGTAGTTTGGGCGCGCACCCGAACGGCTGTGGCTCGCAGGCGCGATGACAAAGAAGCAGCACCGGGGATCGACCGATGGAGAGCGCGAACCCGTCAAGGGGAAACGATAGGAGTATGGGTCGCAGGATGGCGACCGAGCCGAACAGCGCTCAAGAACTCCGACTGCCGCGAACGCCGACCGCAGGGCGAGCGCAGGCCACGCTCCACCCCGCCCTGCGGGTCGCGAATCAGTTCTTCCGGCCGCCTGTCGCACGGGCCTACAATCAAGTGGCATCCACTTGATCCGCAGCCGCACTCGGAGCACACGAACATGAAGACCTCACACGCCGTCGTGATCGCCACACTGCTGCTGGTTGCCTCCACGGCGTCCGCCGATTGGCAGCCCGGTGGCAACACCGTGGCCACGCTCAACAGCCCGCAGTGGGGCCCGCGCGTGGCCACCGACGGCCGCGGCGGAGCGTTCATCGCATACGAGGGCTTGTCCGGCTTCGGACCCAAGCTCCAGCGCCTGGGCCGTGACGGCCTTCCCGCGACCGGCTGGGACTCCCGGTCCAGGCTCACCATCAATGACCGCACGCTCCATGGCGTCACTCGACCCATGAGTGTGGTGAGCGACGGCAGCGGCGGCTGCTACTTGGTGTGGGTGCAGATGTGCGAGACCATGGCGCACAGTTGTATCGGCGAGCCCGGCCGGATCCACGTGCAACGCTTCACGGCCAGCGGCGATCGCGCGCCCGGCTGGCCGGTCGAGGGCCGGGTCGTCTCCGAGCGCCTCGCCTACCCGAGAACAGGATTCTTCGTCGCCACGGGAGCGGGATTCGGTGTTGCCGCCGATGGTGAGCATGGCTTGTGGGTCGCGTGGTTCTACGACCAACTCGTCGCGCAGCACGTCGGTCCCGATGGCGAGCGGCTCCCCGCAGATATCATCGTGAGTGACGCCAACCGCTGGCGCTCCACTCCTCAGGTGCTGGCCGATCAGCGCGGGGGTGCGTTCGTGTTCTGGGCCGGCGATGAACGCGAGTCGTTCCCAAGCGGGCAGATCCATGGCCAGCGCCTGTCGCGGGCGGGCCGGCCGCTGTGGTCGGTGCATGGCCGCACGCTCTCGAGCGCGCGCTACGCGCTCACTATCGACGCGCCGCTGGCGAGCGCCACGCGCAGCGGCGACGTCGTCGTGGCATGGACCGGCAGCCACGGCACGATCGACCCCGACGTTTTCGCACTACGCGTGACGCCGAAGGGCCGGCGTGCGTGGCGGGCCGATGTGGGCGTGTGCCGCGCGGGCACGGCGCAATCCGACCTGCACATGGTGCCCACTCGGAGTGACGGCGTGATGTTCGCTTGGCGCGACACACGCCCCGCATCGGGTGTATTCGCACAACGCGTCGATGCTCGCGGGCGCGCGCGCTGGACAACTGACGGCATCGCCGTCTGCCCGGGCCCGGGAGATCGTGTGCAGCTCGCCATGGCGAGCGATGGCCAGGACGGCGCTTACCTGGCGTGGGCGGACCTGCACTCAGACTACGAGGTGTTCGCCACGCGCCTCGCCCCCAACGGTACGCGGCCCCCCGGCTGGAATGCACAAGGTTCGCCCATCACGCCGCGCCCAGATTCGACCGGCACCGCCGGCACCGCCCAAACCGACACCTTGGCGCTGGCCGCGCTCGGTGATGGGAACGCCATGCTGGTCTGGGAGGACCCTCGCCCGCATCCGACGGCCGGCGCTGTGGAGACCGCGTGGGCGATGCTGCTTCGCCCCGACGGACCCGCCGCGACGCTGGCCAGTGGCAGCGCGGCTCGATCGATGCCCGCGAGCGCACCGCGCCCGAACACTCCCGCCGCTCGTCTCGCATTGCACGCCGCGCTTCCGAATCCGTCGCACGGCCAGCCCGTTGTGCGCCTGTCGCTCGCCGACGACTCGCCCGCCGCACTCGAGTTGTTCGACATCAGCGGCCGCCGCGTGCTCGATCGCTCACTGCGCGGCGGAGCTGGCGAACGCAGCGTTTCGCTCGGCCTCGAGCAGCGACTCGCCCCGGGCGTTTACCTGCTACGCCTGAGTCAGCGCACGCAGCGCGCGACGCTGCGCGTCGTCGTCACGCGCTGAACTCGGTCCGGGAGACCACGAGCGCCAGTGGCGAGGTGACAAGCGCGGAAGATCGCTGCGCGCCCGACGCCACATACCCAGATGACTTCACCGCTCGCCCCACCCCCGGAGCAACAGGCTGCCGTTGATCGACAGGTAGGCAAGGGTGTCGGCGCTCATGTGAGCCGTGAGTTGCGTGATGACCAGACACGCCGCAGGCCCGTCCCCCGCAGGTTGCAGTCGTATCGGTTCCGAGAGCGGAACGCTGGTCGCCATGAGTTGCCTGTGCTTCAAGCTGTTCAGGAGCGAGTCGAGAGCGAACGTGCGCGTCCCCGCACCGTCCTCCGTGAGCAGCAGTTCCAATCGCGTGCGCTGCAACTCGAGGCGGACCTTGTGCCCCGCGATCGCGACATCCAGCGGAAGGCCACCGGCCAGCGACACTTCGTAGTCGTACCCACTGATCGACTCGACCGCGCCGGTGCGGGGCGGGACGAAGAAGTTGAGGTTGCGCGCCTCGTCGGACTGCCACTTGGAGACATAGCCGAGTCCCAGCCCACGCATCACCGCCTGCGCGACGAGGGTCCCTCCACGCTGATCCTCGCTCCCGGATGCGGGCACGCTCGCGCGATAGGCAGAGTCTCGCTCGGCCGCCTGCCGGAGCGGCGAGGGCAGCGCGCGGATGCCATGCGTGCCGGCCAGGTATTCGATGATCGCGCTCAGCGACTTCTGTTCGGTGAAGCCGAGTGTCGTGTCGGCCGGCTGGATGTGCCCCTGCGCGAGCAAGCCATGCTTCGAGAGCAGGCGCTGGAGTCTTGCGGTCTGGTCCAGCCTCGAGACCGTGTACGCCCCGCCGGGACCGAACGCGGTGACGGCCGCGAGCACGAACAAGGCGATCGGGATCCAACGGATGTCGGCACGCCGACGGAACGAGTATCCCAGTGCGATGCCCGTGATCCACAGCGCGAGCGCGAGCAGGTAGTAACGCTCCTCGGTGAACCCGTACTGGCCGATGCGCTTGCCGATGGCGGCGAACAGCATGCCGATCGATGGCAGCAGTGCCAGATAGAAGATCCTCGAGAACCGGCTCACCCAGCGGTTCTCGTCGCGGTCCCGGACCGGGTGCACGAGCAGGATGGCGAGCAATCCCGCCGCCGACACCGAAGAGACGAGCCAGCCGATCCAGCCGTTCGGCCACTCTCCCGTCACCAGCACCTTCACGAGGTACGCGGTGAGGATCACCACATACAGGGCCACGAGCGGCACGAGCACGAACTGGGCGAACACCTTGAGCCCGCTGGGATACGACGTGTCGTGCTCGAGCGCATCGGGAAGCTCGGGAACACCCGCGAGGAAGTAGCCCGTGTTGAAGACGAACACGATGACGAACCACAGATCCGCATAGAGCTGCTCATGAACCTGGAGCCCGAACAACGGCTTCGAGGCAGCAAGTGCCATCGCCAACCCCGCGAACAGCACGGCGGAGTAAAGTCCCCCCACGAGGAAGCGCGTGAACAGGGTTCGGTTGTACTGCCAGAACGCGTTCGGTTGATGGCGCACCACGAACGGTGCGAACGAGGCCAACAGGTGGCTGGCCACCGCGAAGTGGATCAGGCGGTGGAGGCGCACGCTGTCACTCCAGCCTGGCCACATCAGGGCAAGGGCGAGGACGCCGCCCGCGCCGATCACGCCGAGGAACAAGCGGGCACGCGTGAAGCGGCCAGTGGCCGGCCGGGCGATGCTCTCCGAGAGCATCGTGATCGAGAAGAAGGCGGAGATCGCAAGGACGCAGGCCGCCAACCACGCCAGCGAACCGGGGTGCGTGTCATGGCGGACCGACAGCACCGCCATGACGGCCGCGGCGACCGCGACCAGCATGGTCTCGGGAAAACGCGTGAACACGCGTTGCGTGCCCCTCGTGAGGCCCGCGAAGGATGGGACTTGCATCGATCGAGCCTCCCAGACCGTGGCCATGCCCGCTCGTCAGCATAGCACGCGGCCTGAGGCTCGAGCGCGACGGTCGACGCGCCAGCGCGCCGCAGGTTCGCCGTGGCCGCGAGCGGTGCGGCGGCTGCCCGGTGTCCACCGGCTGCGGTTGAGTCCGCGTACGCAGCGCTCGACTTCGCGGATCGTCGTCGCCAGCTGAGGCGAGCGGGCGAAGAAACACGAAAGCCCGCGCCTCTTGGCGGCGCGGGCTCCGTGCTGTCCTGACCGGACTCTGGGTGAAACCCGTCAGGCCTGCATGCGCTGCTGCGACGTGCCATGGCCGAGGATCGCGTTGATGCGCTCCACGAGCTTGCGCGGGCTGAACGGTTTCGTGATGTAGTCGTCCGCACCCACCTCGAAGCCGACCTTCTGGTCCACGTTGCGACCCTTGGCCGATAGCAGGATGACCGGCATGCCCTTGGTCTCCGGATCCGCCTTGAGACGCTTGCACGTCTCATAGCCGTCCAGTTTCGGCATCATGATGTCCAGCACGATGAGGTCTGGTTTCTCGGAGCGCGCCTTCTCGAGCGCCTGCTCGCCGTCGAGTGCCGTGACCACCTCGTAGCCTTCCATGCCGAGGCTGAAGTCCAGGATATGGACGATGTAGATCTCGTCGTCCACCACCAGGATCTTGCCCTTCGCCATGCCGCCCACCTCCTTGCGACGAGTCATCCGTGCTCCGCTCACGCGGCCACGGTCATGAGGCCTTCCCAATGAGTATCGGCGCCCCCCGGTCCGGGCTTGAGCGCTTCTTGCGAGGTGATCACATAAGGACTCTCCAGCCGCCGGGCGCTAGGCCGCAGCCGCCTTGGAGTCCTCCCCGCCCTTCTCCATCCAATCCACGAATGCCTCGACCACTTCACTGTCGAACTGCCGGCCGGCTTCGCGGCGCAGCTCGGCGATGGCCTGCTCCGGCGCCGAGGCCGACCGCCATGCGCGTGCCGTGGTCATGCTCTCCCAGGCATCGATGACCGCCAGGATGCGGCTGCCCATGGGGATACTTTCGCCTTTGAGCCCTTGCGGGTAACCCAGTCCATCCCAGCGTTCGTGGTGTCCGAGCACGATCTCGCGCACCAGCCCCAGGTACTCCAGAGGTCGCAGGATCTCGACACTCACCTCGGGATGCGCGCGCACCGCCTTCCGCTGGCGGTCGTCCATCTGATTCGGGTGCCCGGTCTCGGCCCCGAAGCGCACCATGCCGAGGTCGTGGATGCTCGCCACATAACCGATGACGTCGATCTCGGTCGCCGACACGCCGAGTGTCCGCGCCACGGCGCGCGCGCGCTTCACGTAGCGCCGTCCGCCGAGCGCGAACTCGCGCTTCAGCTGCGTCATCGCACGCACCGCGGCCAGCGCATCATCGACGACGCGCTCACTGTCCGGGTAGGCGCAGGCGCGTTCGATCGCGCTGCCGACGCGCTCGGTGAGCATCACCAGCAGCGCCAGATCGTCCTCTTCGAACGGCTCCCCACTCGTCTTGTTGTTGGCGTTCACCACGCCGATGACTTCGCCGTCCACACGCAGCGGCACCGACAACAGCGACTTGGTGTTGTACTGGGGGTGGTTCAGGCGGCGGAAGCGGCGGTCGGTCTCGATGTCCTGCACCAGGATCGGATGTCCCCACGCCGCCACGGCGCCCGCGACGCCGCTGCGCATGGCCGTGCGCCGGCCCTTGACCACGCCGTCGTGTCCCATGCTCGCGGACACGAACAGGTCGCCGCGATCCGGATCGACGAGCACCAGCGACACCATCGATGTCTCGAGTGTGACCGCGACCATCTCGATGATCGCGTCGAACAGTTTCTGCAGATCGGGGCGGCCCACCGCCTGCCGCGCGACACGCCGAGCCCGCGCCGAGGCGGTCTGGCGCGCGGGCGCGGTGAAGCAGAAGCGCGGCCCGGGCACGGGCCCGGCGGCGATGGCCGGCGGCTGTTCGACCCACAAGCGCCCGGCATGCAGTTCCACGATGCCGCGTGCGATGGCGAGTCCGAGCCGTGTGGCGCCGGGTCCGCGCGTCGCCGCCTGCGAGCCCGGCGGGGCATCGCGGCGAGCGCGATGGAAATGCTCGAAGACGCTGGCGAGGTCCTCGTCCGGCAGCGGCGGGCCGTCGTCCTGGATCACACAGGTCCACTCGTCGTGGTGACCCGAGAGCGCGACCTTCACCACGCCACCTTGCGGAGAGAACTCGATGGCATTGCTGACCAGGTTCTCGATGCCGCGCCGCATCAGATCGGCGTCGACCTCGATGCGCGTGTCGTCGGCTTCCAGTTGCAGCGTCACGCCGCGCGTACGCGCGGCATCCCCGAGCTTGTCGGCGACGCCGCGACCCAGGTCGGCCAGCGTCAGCGTCGACAACCGCAGCGTGCATTCGCCGCCTTCGATGCGCGACAGATCGTTGACGTCACCGAGCAGGTTCGCCATGCGGTCGCACTCTTCGTTGATGACACCGAGGAATCGGCCGCGTGTCGCCTTGGCACTCTCCGCCACCAACTCGAGCGATTCGCTGTACGCCTTGACCGATGCCAGCGGGCTGCGCAGTTCGGTGGCCACGAGGTTCAACAGCCCCGACGAGAACTCCTGTGACGACGACAGCCGGCGTTCGAGCCCGGTGACCAGAGCGCGCTCGTCTTCCAGCGCGCGACGCAGATGCTGGCGCTCGAGCGCCAGTGCCAGGGCGTCTCCCATCGTCTGCAGCAGCAGGCGTTCCTGTCCGCCGAACGCGTGCGACTTGGTGAAGCCCACGAGCAGGAACCCGAACGCGGTGCTACCCGCGACGAGGGGAAGCGTGGCAAGTGACACGGGCGGCTCGTGCCACAGCAGTGTCTCGCACGGAGTCTCGGAATCGAACGATTCGTCGAAGCGCGCGCGGTCGTTGCGCATGACCCACTCCACCGGCCCGCCATGCTCGGCCAGATAGGGCGTCTCGACGCCGGACTCCTCGTACAGGAACAGCGCGCCGCTGCGGCGATCGACGCGCAGCAGACAGGAAAGGTCGGCGCTGAGTGCTTCGCGCACGTGCTGCTGCGCCAGATCCCAGGACACGGCCAGCTCGCTGGTGGCGCGCAGCGCCAGCACGGCTTCCGCCAGCAGCGTGAGCGTCTCACGCGGCAGTTCCGTTCGGTCGAAGTCGAGAGCGCGATCCATGGCAGCTCCTCGGATGGAGGACTACGCGACTTTCTGGTGATGCCCGGACGGCGGGTCCTGACGGCGACGGCGCTCGCCGACCATGACGCTGCCCGGAATGCCCTTGCCGTGTGCCTTCAGCTCCTGTGCGATGTCGATCAACTGCGCCAGGTGGGTGACCGGGACGCGGTCCGTACTCACCAGCGCGATCGTCAGGCTCATCAGCGGGAAGCGTTCGACGACATGACGCCGGTTCAGCACCTCGATCTGGCCGCGTTCGCGGTCCTCGGGGTCGTACAGCTCGGCGGAAGCCGTGTTGAACCAGCCCAGCACGTCCTCGCCCAGATCCTCGGCGCTCTCGCACGGGCACAGCATCACGAAGTCATCGCCGCCGATGTGGCCGACGAAACAATCGCCGCCACCATGACGGGAGGACGACTCGCTGAGGATGCGCGCCAACAGCTGGATCGCCTCGTCGCCGCGACCGTAGCCGTAGTAGTCGTTGAACGCCTTGAAGTGATCGATATCGATCTGCAGCAACGCGAACGGTTTCTCCTCCCCCAGCTTGCGGCGGATCTCGGCGTTGATGCTGTGATTGCCCGGCAGGCCCGTGAGCGGACTGGCGGAGCGCTGCTGGCGGCTCCATTCCAGCGTGTTGCGTACGCGCTGCACGACCTCGTTCAGGTCGAACGGCTTGGTGATGTAGTCGTTGGCGCCCTTGCTCAGGCCCTCGAGCTTGTCCGCGCGACCGGCGCGCGCGGTGACCATGATCACCGGGATGTTACGCGTCGTGAACGACGCACGCAGGCGGTTGCACACCTCGACCCCATCGAGTTCAGGCATCATCACATCGAGCACGATCAAGTCCGGCGACGAATCCAGCGCCATGGACACTGCTTCGACGCCGTTGCTCGCTTCGAGCACGGTGAAGCCCTCGAACTCCAGCCGCGTGCGGAGCACGAGACGGATGTCGGCTTCGTCGTCTGCGATCAGGATCCGCTGCTTTGACACTCCGAACTCTCCTGACTTCCCAACTCCATGGCACTGAGACACGGATGGCACGCGAAGCTCCGCAGGCGTTGGCCGGTGAGGCTCGCATGCGCGGTCCCAGGTGGTATCGGTATTGCTGGACTTCGACTTGCGGGATTTCGGTCCGCTGGACCAACAAAATGTGTTCGGACTCGCTCCCCGCCCCGAGCACCCATGGAGCGAGGCCGCATTCCGCCGGGTCCGGGGCAAGTCACGGCAGACTTGCGCAACTTGTTGTGAGCAAACGCAAAGCGGGCGCCAGCGCGGGTCAGACGAGCGGCAGCCCCGAACCCTCGAGCGACGCGGCGGCGTCCAGTTCGATGGGCGAGCGTTCGCCGCGCGCCAGCCGGCGGGCGCCGACCCACGCGATCATCGCGGCGTTGTCCGCGCAGTAGCGCGGCGACGGGATGCGCAGAGCCACGCCGCGGAACGCGCACATGGTCTGGAGCTCCTCGCGCAGCCGCCGGTTGCACGCCACTCCGCCGCCCAGATTGAGCGCCTTCGCACCCGTGGCGTGCAAGGCGCGGGCGCACTTGGTCACCAGTACTTCGACGACCGCCGCCTGGAAGGACGCCGCCACATCGCGGACGCGCTCGTCCGAGTAGGGCGGTTCGCCGTAGGGCCGCAGGACGGTGCTCACCGCGGTCTTGAGACCCGAGAACGAGAAGTCGAGTCCGGGGCGGTCGAGCATGGGACGCGGGAAGGGATGTGCGTCGGGGCGTCCCGTGGCCGCCAGCCGGTCGAGCACCGGGCCGCCGGGAAAACCGAGCCCCAGCCGCTTGGCGACTTTGTCATATGCCTCACCCGCGGCATCGTCGAGCGTGGCTCCGAGCCAGCGATAGGGCGCCAGTCCCTGGACCAGGACCAGTTCGGTGTGACCGCCCGAGACCACGAGTGCGACCGCCGGCCACGGACTGTCGCCATGCTCGAGCGACGCCGAATGCAGGTGGCCCTCGATGTGATTCACGCCGAGCAGCGGCAGTTCCAATGCGGCGGCGTAGGCCTTGGCGAACGCCACACCCACCACCAGCGAACCCACCAGACCGGGCGCATGGGTGACCGCGATGCCGGTCAGCTCGTGCGCGCGCACACCCGCTTCCGCGAGCGCTTTCTCGACCATCGGCGGCAGCAGTTCGAGGTGCGCCCGCGACGCCAGCTCCGGCACGACGCCGCCATAGAGCTTGTGTACGTCCTGCGCGGCGATCAGGTGCGAACGCAACTGCACGCCGTTCTCGAGCACGGCGACCGAAGTGTCGTCGCACGATGTCTCGATGGCGAGCACGAGCGCACCCGCACCGCCCACGGGCTCGGAGTGCGCGCCGGCCTTGAGCGTCGCGGGCGGGTTCGTGGCGGTGTCCGTGCTCACGCGCCCTCCGGTGCCAGCGTCTCGTCGAGCCACGCCATGTACTTGGGCGCGCCAGCAGCCACGCGCAGCGCGATGCATTCCGGCACGTCGTAGGGATGCAGTTCGTGCAGCCGCGACATGAGTGCCACCCAGTCCTGCTTGCGCGTCTTCATGAGCACGACCACTTCGCGCTCGTCCTTGACCTCGGCCTGCCAGCGATACACCGAGCGAGCCCCGGGCAGGATGTTGGCGCAGGCGATCAACCGTTCCTCCACCAGCGCGCGGGCGACGCGCGCAGCGCTGTCTTCGTCGGCGAACGTGCTGAACACCATCAGGATTTCGGTCACGGGCGACTCCGGGAGCGGGAACGGGACGGAAGCGGCAGGCGAGTGTAACATCGCCCCATGCGTGAAACTCAGGACCCGAACCCACTCGCCGCGATTCTCGTCGCGGGCGCGATCGGACTTCTGACGGCGGCCGCTCCGCGCGCGACGGCCCCGTCGACGGCACCCCCCAGCCGCGCGGCCGCGGTGACTCCGCGGCCGCTGCGCGAAGCCCTGCCGGCGATCGTCTTCGTCACGCGCGATCCGCTCAGCGGGACCCAAGCGGGTCAGGTGCCGGGGCTCGGACCGCAGGGTGCGTTCAGAGTTTCGCGTGGCGCGCTCATGGAGCGCGCGAGCGACGGCAACGTGCGATCGCTGCTCACGGCGGACCGCATGCTCGATGTGTCGGACCCCGCGGTCTCCCCCGATGGCTCGCAGGTCGCGTTCGCCGGACGCGAACGCGGCGGCGCGCGCTGGCGTATCTGGCAGGTCGACCGCAGCGGCGGCGAGCCCCGCTGCAGCTCGTGCGGCAAGCCCGGGCTCGACCCGCCGGCGGACGACACGGATCCCTGCTGGTGGGGCGACTCCCTCGTGTTCGTGAGCACGCGCGCCGGCGGAAACTCGCTCTATGATCGTTCACCGGTCACCCAACTCTACCTGCTGCCCCCTGCCGGCAAGCCCGAGCGCCTGACGTACGAGAGCAACGGCGCACTCGACCCCGTCCACGACCCGCGCACCGGGCGGCTCGTGTTCGCACGCTGGTGGTTCAACCCATGGACGAGTGCCGCCACGAGCGGTCTGACGCGGGACGTGCGCGCCGCCGTCACACCCGACAGTGTGAACCTGTGGCAGGTGGTGTCCGCCGCGATGACGCGCGACGAGCGCGGGCGGGCCGCGCTCGCGGACGTGCGCCTGGCCGCGGGCGGCACCGTGCCGCGCCGCCGCGGCATGGGCGTGCAGCCCACGCCCTACGGTGCGAACGACTGGCTCGCGGTGACCGCGCGCAATACCGGACTGGCACCGCGACCCGGCATGCTGTCGCTGCAGCGCTACGGTGCACCGCCCTCGGCCGGCACGCGCATGGCCGGCGCGGCTATCGGCGACGATCACGGCGACCCCTACACCGAGAACTCGAATCTCGCCGCACCCGCCGCGTGCGCCCCCGTCGCGCTCGCCGATGGCCGCGTGTTGTTGTCGCTCGACCCGAGCGGCCGCGGCGACTTCGGGCTGTGGCTCCTGAGTGCGGACGGAGACACGCGCGAACGGCTGCTGGATTACACGCGCACGTTGGAACTCGACGCCACGCTCGTGCCCGCGGCGGTGTCGCGCGCCGCCGCCCGAGCGCGCAGCGTGCCCACGGCCGCGGCGCTCGCCAGCCCGCCGCCACGCATGTTCCGCTTCCTCGACACCGATGTGTTCGCGGGAGCCGGCGCGCCCGCACGGGTCAGCGACGCCCGGCTGCGCGTCTACCGGCTGGTGGCCGCCGACTCGGTGGAACTCGTGCACGACGTGCCCGTGCCGCGCGCGGGGCGCATCGAACTGGCGTTGCCGGCCGACACGCCGTTGTTCGAACAACTCACCGACGCGCGTGGCCGCGCGCTCATGACCGCCCATGGTCCCGCGCAGGTGCGCGGCTTCAACACGGGCGCCGACGGCACGACCACCCGCTGCATCGGCTGCCACCTGGGGCACAGCACGCTGAGCGCGCGCTGAGCACCCGCGTCACCCAGGCCCGACGACGCGGCTGACCCGTCCTGCGTGAGGCTTCAGGAACAGCGCGCTTCAGCGCGTCGCGACCGCGTAGGCGATCCAGGTGTCGTCGTTGTCGAGGTCCGTGCGCTTGTACAGCACGCCATTGCCGCGTTTGGCCTTGGCGTCCCAGCCCTCGCTCCACACTTCGTAGCCGGCGAAGCCCGCTTCGAGCACGCAGTCGCGCAACTCCGGCACGGTGTACATGCGCCAGTCGTACACGAACGCCTTCTGCACCTTGCGGCCGTCACGCAGCTCGAAGTGGATCCAGGCCAGCAACCGCCGGTCGGCGGCATTGAAGTGGGCGTGTTCCCAGATGTACGTGAAGCCCGGCAGCATGCTGCCGTCGGGACCATTCTGCGCCCGCTTGCGCGTGCGTTCGGTCAGCGCACGTTCGGCCCGGCTGCCGCCGAACAGGTTCAGCACCAGCACGCCCCCGGGCTTGAGCCCGGCGCGAGCGGCTTTCAGGTACTTCACGAGATCCGCTCGCTGATGGAAAACCCACCACGAGAAGTTGAGCGCGCACGCGACGTCGACCAGCGGCTTGCGCGCGGTGCGCACGTCGCCGCGCACCAGATGCACGCGCTCGGCCACCTCCCGCACGTAGGGCAGACGGTACTTCCGGGCCCATGCCAGCGGCTCCGGGTCCAGGTCCACCGCCCACGCCTGGCGGTCGCGCCCGCGTTGCGCCCACGCCGTGGCCAGGGCCGCCGTGCTGCAGAAGTCCTCGCGAAACAGCTTCGGCTCACGGCCTTCGTGCCGGTACCGGAACACCCGTTCCAGGAAGTCGAGGTCCCAGTCGACGCCCTGCACCGCCACTTCGTAGAGGGCATGGCGGTCGGGACGGGCTCGCCGGGTGGGAACACTGGGCTGGCGGCGGCGTTTCGTCATCTCTCGATCCTTGAGTAGGATGCGCGCCCGGAACACGGCGGGGCCGCAGTACAGGACCCCGAATCCCCGCGCGACGATCGCGCGGCCGTGCATGTTCGCGGCAGTCATGCGAACGCGTCAACCGCTCGATCGCACGGAGGCCCCGAGTGATGCGCACGCGCACCGTCCGACGCTGGGCCGCACTGGGTGACGAACGCCTGCTCGACCTGCGTTTCGCGGATCTCGACGTCAAGGTCGAGGGCAGCACGCTCGAGCCATTGGTGCACGAGGTCTGGGGCGAACTCGAACAACGCGGGCTCAAGTTCAAGCCGCACGTCTGGGTGAGCACCGAGTGGTTCTCGCCCGATGGCGTGCCCGGCATCGCCGCGCCCTTCTACCTCGTGCACCCGCGCCTGCTGAAACTCGAGCGCTCGATGATGATCGAGGCCGAGGGCAGCAATCGCGAGGAGTGCATGATGATCCTGCGGCATGAGGCCGCGCACGCCGCGCAGCACGCCTGGCGGCTGCAGCGCCGCGACGGCTGGCGTCGCACGTTCGGCAACCCGTCGCGCCCCTATCCCACGATCTACCGCCCGAATCCCGCCAGCCAGCGCTTCGTCCAGCACCTGCGGCAGTATTATGCGCAGGCCCACCCGCACGAGGACTTCGCCGAGACGTTTGCGGTGTGGCTGGCGCCCCGGTCGCAATGGCGACGGCGTTATGCCGACTGGCCGGCGCTCAAGAAGCTCGAGTACGTGGACGAACTCATGCGTGAGCTGCGGGGCGCCACACCGCCGGTGCGTTCACGGCGCCAGATCGAACCGCTGTCGCAGGTCAAGCAGACGCTGCGCGAGCACTACGCCGCCAAGCAGGCGCATCAGGCCAGCGGCCGGCCGACGATCCCCGACCGCGACCTGCAGCGGCTGTTCGCCGCGGAGCCGGGCCGCAGCGGCGAACCCGCGGCGTCGTTCATCCACCGCTATCGCGGCGAGCTCCGGCGCATGGTGGCGCGCTTCACGGGTGAATCGCAGTTCACACTCGAACACGTGCTCGAGGACGTCATCTCGCGCGCCATGGCGCTCGAACTGCGCGCTTCGCGTGACGACAAGCGGCAGCGGGTCGACTTCGCGCTGCTGCTCACGGTCCGCACCGTGCATTTCCATTACTCGCGCCGCAACTGGGTCGCGCTATGAAGAAACCCCTGCGCATCCTCGTGCTCATGCATCCCTCGCTGGTGCCGCCCGATTCACTCAAGGGGCAGACACCCGAGGAAGTGCACCGCTGGAAGACCGAGTTCGGGGTCGTGAACACGCTGCGCAAGATCGGACACGAGGTCCGCCCGCTCGGCGTGCAGGATGAGCTGAACCCGATTCGCGTGGCCGCCGAGGAGTGGGAACCGGACGTGGTGTTCAATCTGCTCGAGGAGTTTTACGGCCTGTCCGACTTCGACTCGCACGTGGTCAGCTACCTCGAACTCCTGAAGCTGCCGTACACCGGCTGCAACCCGCGCGGATTGTTCCTGGCGCGTTCCAAGGTCATCACCAAGAAGATCGCGACCTACCATCGTGTGCGCGTGCCCGCGTTCTTCGTGGTGCCGCGCGGCCGCAAGGCGATCCGGCCCAAGAGTCTGGTGTTCCCGCTGTTCGTGAAGAGCACCAGCGAGGAGTCCTCGCTCGGCATCTCGCAGGCCAGCCGGGTCGATTCCGACGAACGCCTGTCCGAGCGTGTACGCTTCGTGCACGAGTCGATCGGCACCGACGCTTTGGTCGAGGAATACATCGAAGGCCGCGAGCTGTACGTCTCGGCGATCGGCAACGAGCGCGTGCGCACGCTGCCGCCCTGGGAGCTGGACTTCGGCAGTCTGGGAGACACCGCCGAGGCGATCGCCACCGCGCGCGTGAAACACAGCCTCGAGTATCAGAAGAAGCACCAGATCGACGCGCGCCGCGCGGAAGACCTGGAGCCTGCGATCATGCGCAAGCTCGAACGCACGACGCGACGCGTGTACCACATGCTCGAGCTCGACGGCTACGCGCGCGTCGACTACCGGCTCACGCCGACCGGCGAACTGTTCCTGCTGGAAGCCAACCCGAACCCCGAGATCGCCGAAAAAGAGGAGTTCGCGAGTGCGGCGCTGGTGGCAAGACTGAGCTATCGCCAACTGCTGCAACGGATCGTGTCCCTGGCGCTCGCGAGGCCGGTGCGGCCGCAGTGACATCGGGCGGCGCCCGGCTGGATTGCCGGTAACGTCTTCCGCGTGCTATCGCTCCCTCGCCCGAGCCCCGTCGTCCGACCCCTTCCCGGTGTGCCTGGAGGCCCCGAATGTTCTCGCTCTTCCCGCGCGAAGAGGACTTCTTCGTCCTGTTCCGGAAGCAGGCGGCCTTGGTGCGCGAAGGCTGTGTGTTGCTGCACGCCATGATGACCGAGTTCGACCGCCTCGATGAACGCGCCAAGGAACTCAAGGATGTCGAGCACAAGGCCGACCTCGTCACGCACGAGATCTTCGAGCGGCTGAACCGCACGTTCATCACACCGCTCGAGCGCGAGGACATCCACCAGCTCGCCAGCAACCTCGACGACGTGCTCGATGCCGCCGAAGCGATCGGCTCGCGCATCGTGCTGTTCAACGTCGCCAAGCCGACGCCCGAGGCCGCGCGCATGACCGCGATCCTGGTCGAGTCCTCGCACCAGATCGAGAAGGCGGTCGGCAGCCTGCAGAACATGAACAGCCTCATGGCGTTCACGGTCGAGATCAACCGGCTCGAGAACGAGGCCGACGGCATCTCGCGCACGGTCATGGCGGACCTGTTCAGCGGCCGGCACGAGGTCCTCGACGTGCTGCGTTGGAAGGAGATCTATGGCCGGCTCGAGAACGCCGCGGACAAGTGTGAGGATGTCGCCAACGCGATCGAATCCATCGTCGTGAAGAGCCGCTGACATGACGCTGCCGCTCCCGCCGGACCTGCTGTTCATCGTGTTCGTGGCACTGGCGTTCGACTACAGCAACGGCTTCCACGACGCCGCGAACTCGATCGCCACCATCGTCAGCACGCGTGTGCTGGCGCCGCGCTATGCCGTGGTGTGGGCGGCGTTCTTCAACTTCGTGGCGTTCGCCGTGTTCGGCGTGCATGTCGCCAAGACCATCGCCAAGGGCACGGTCGATCCCGCGGTCATCACCCCCGCCATCGTGCTGGCCGCGCTGCTCGCTGCGCTGATCTGGAACCTGCTGACGTGGTGGTGGGCTCTGCCGACATCGTCGTCGCATGCCTTGATCGGCGGCTTCGTGGGCGCCGCGGTGGTCGCCGCGGGCCCCAAGGCCGTGGTCACCGCCGGGCTCGTCAAGACCATCGCGTTCATCGTCATCTCGCCGCTGGTCGGACTCGTGCTCGGGTTCGTCAGCATGCTCGCGGTATCATGGATCTTCCGGCGCTCCACACCCCGCGGCGTCGACGGCCTGTTCCGAAAGCTCCAACTGGTCTCAGCCGCGGCGTTCAGCCTTGGCCACGGCTCGAACGACGCCCAGAAGACCGCCGGCATCATCACCGCCCTGCTCTACTCCACCGGCCACCTGAGCGGCGACTTCCACGTGCCCATGTGGGTGGTGCTCACGAGCTATGGTGCGATCGGGCTCGGAACGCTGTCGGGCGGCTGGCGCATCGTCGAGACCATGGGCATGCGCATCACCAAACTGCAGCCCGTCGGGGGCTTCTGCGCCGAAACGGCGGGCGCGGTCGCGCTGTTCGGAGCCAGTGCCCTGGGCATCCCGGTTTCCACCACGCACACCATCACCGGCGCCATCGTCGGCTCGGGGGTGTCCGCTTCGCGCCGCATGTCGGCCGTGAAATGGGGCGTGGCTTCGCGTATCGTGTGGGCGTGGGTGATCACCATGCCTGCCGCCGCTTTACTCGCCGCTCTCTGCCTGCTCGTGGTCCGCGCCACCGGCATGCGCTGACCCCTACCCGCACCCCGGAGACTCGCCGATGCAGATGCTCGAACAACTCGTGGCCAGCGCCAACGTGGACACCACCCAGAACGGCTGGCGCACGCGCTGTCCCAAGCCAGCCCAGATGACGTTCCCAGCGGGACAGACATGGCGTGCCCGCATGAAGACCAGCAAGGGCGAGATCTTGATCCGGCTGAGGACCGAGACCGCCCCGATGCATGCCACCAGCTTCGCCTATCTGGTCCGGCTCGGTTTCTACGACGGCCTGCTGTTCCACCGCGTCATCCCCGAGTTCATGGCGCAGGGTGGCTGCCCGCTCGGCAGTGGCACGGGTGGGCCCGGCTATCGCTTCGATGGTGAGTTCGCACCCGGAGTGAAACATGACCGGCCCGGCCTGTTGAGCATGGCGAACGCCGGCCCGGGCACGGACGGCAGCCAGTTCTTCCTGACGTTCCTGCCCACCCCGTGGCTGGATGGCAAGCACACCGTCTTCGGCGAAGTCGAAGGCGGCGAAGCGGTGCTGCAAGCACTCGAAGCCTGCGGCTCGTCGTCGGGCCGGCCGACCGAGACGATCCGGATGGAGCAGGTGACGATCGAAGTGGCCTGAACACGCACGCACGCCTTTCGGCCGTGCGGAGGCGTGAAGCGGATTCGTGGCTGCCTGATTTCGACTCACACAAGCCCTCGGCCGACGCCGGGGGCTTGTGTGTTCCGGCCGACTCGCGGCCCAGCGCCTGCTGCCAGGGTGGCACGCCCGCGCGGTTCACGGCGGGATTCGCGGTTCCCAGCCAGCCGCGGCACCCATTCACACTCGGAGCACCGGTTCCTCCGAAAATGTGAAAGCCGTGGTTGTCTCACGGGAATGCCCCCATTACTCTCCGGCGTTCACCCCCCCCAGTACGACAGATTCCCGGAGGATGGGATGCGATCCCTCGACGCCCTCAAGACCCGACTCATCGAAGTGGACGACCTGAACAACGCCGCGAACTTGTTGCGCTGGGACCAGACGACTTACATGCCCGCCGGTGGAGCCCCGGCGCGCGGTCGCCAGCTCGCCACGCTGTCCCGGGTCGCGCACGAACTCTTCACCCACGCCGAGACCGGACGGTTGCTCGACGCTGCGGCCAAGGAGACCGCGTCGCTGCCGTTCGAATCCGACGACGCGTCGCTCGTGCGCGTGTCGCGGCGCGCATGGGAACAGTCCGTGCGCATCCCGGGCGACCTGGTCTCGGAACTCCAGGTGCACACGTCCGAGTCGTATCAGGCGTGGACCGTGGCGAAGCCCAAGAACGATTTCGAGACCATGCGCCCGATGCTGCAGCGCACGCTGGACCTGTCGCGCCGCATGGCCGATTGCTTCCCGGGCTATGCGCACATCGCCGATCCGCTCATCGATTTCTCGGACTACGGCATGAAGGCCGCCGAAGTGAAGACGCTGTTCGGCCAGTTGCGCTCGCGCCTGGTGCCGATCGTCCGAGCCATCACCGCACGGCCGCTCGCCGACGACTCGTGCGTGCGCCAGCAGGCGCCCGAAGCGCAGCAGTTGGCGTTCGGGCTCGAGGTCATCAAGCGCTTCGGCTTCGATTTCGAGCGCGGCCGCCAGGACAAGACCCATCATCCGTTCATGACGAAGTTCTCGCTCGGCGATGTGCGCATCACCACGCGCGTGCGCGAGGACGAGATCACTGACGCGCTGTTCTCGACGCTGCACGAGTGCGGCCATGCGCTGTACGAGCTGGGCATCGACCGCTCCTACGAGGGCACGCCGCTCGCCAACGGCACGTCGTCCGGCGTGCACGAAAGCCAGTCGCGCACGTGGGAGAACCTCGTCGGCCGCAGCCGCGGCTTCTGGGAGCACTTCTATCCGCAGCTGCAGAAATACTTCCCGAAGGCGCTCGAACAGGTCTCGCTGGATACGTTCTACCGTGCCGTGAACCGCGTCGAGCGTTCGCTCATCCGCACCGACTCGGATGAGGTCACGTACAACCTGCACGTCATGCTGCGCTTCGACCTCGAGTTGGACCTGCTCGAGGGCAAGGTCGCGGTGAAGAACCTGGCACGCGTGTGGCGCGAACGCTTCGAGGCCGACTTCGGCATCCCGGTGCCGGACGACACGCGCGGCGTACTGCAGGACGTGCACTGGTTCGCCGGCCCGATCGGCGGCGCGTTCCAGGGCTACACGATCGGCAACATCCTGTCGGCGCAGTTCTACGCCAGCGCACTCAAGGCGAACCCCGGCATCCCGGCCGACATCCAGCGTGGCGAGTTCGGCGTGCTGCACGGCTGGTTGCGCGAGAACATCTACCGTCCGGGCTCCAAGTTCACGGCGTCCGAGCTGATCCCGCGCGTCACCGGCTCGGCACTGTCGATCGAACCCTACCTGGACTACCTGTGGGGCAAGTACCAGCCGCTGTACGCCCTGCGCGAGGAAGAGCGCACCGCCGGCGTAAGCTGATCGTCACAACGCAAGCAGCGACAGCGGCCCGCGCGAATCCAGCGTGCGGGCCGCTGTCGTGGCGGCGTGGCGGCGTGGCGGCGTGGCGGCGTGACAGCGTTGCCGCGTTGCCGCGTGACGGCGTGAAGGCTGGCGCAGCGGGTGGAACCTCGGCGTTTCGCTCACCTGTCACGCAAGGGCGGGGGGATCGTGAGGGTGACGAGATGA
>JANNWR010000231.1:0-1913 GCA_031408715.1 bacterium | reverse complement strand
TTCGCTCCTGCAGGGCGTACAGCCTGCCGGCGAGCGGCTGGTGACGTGGGACGGCCGTGACGACAGCGGCGCACGATTGGGTGCGGGCGTTTACATGCTGCGGCTTGATGCCGGCGGCCACAGCGAGACGCGCGCGGTGCGATTGGTGAGGTAGGGAGAAGGCGGGGCACTTGACCGAGTCCCCCCGCCAACAGGGACGGCCACCAACCCGGAAGGGAAGGTGGCCGTTCGCTTGCCTTGGGTGGTGGTCGCAACGGACGGCACCGCTCGCTCAGCGTGCGGCGACCGCCGCGATCTCGACCAGGTATTCCTCAGAAGCCAGGCGCGCTTCGACGGTCGCGCGCGCCGGTGGATTCGTCGGATGGACATCGGATCCTCCGGTGAGGTGTTGCGCATGATGTTCAGAAGTGGATCGCGTGCAGCGATACGATCTACTGCTTGCTGCGAGCGCGAAGCATCAGGCCTCGATCAGCGACGTGAATCACCGGACGGCGTTGTGCTCGCGTTGCGGCGCGCGACCTCCGCGCGCACCACCGGTGCCACTTGCGTACCGAACAGTTCGATGCTGCGCATGACCTGCGCGTGCGGCAAGGTCCCCACGCTCATCTGCACCAGATGGCGCTGGTGCGCGAACAACTCGTGCTGGAACAGGATCTTCTCGCACACTTCCAGCGGGCTCCCGATGGCGAGCGCGCCGCGCAACGTGCGGCCCGCTTCGAACTGGGCGCGGTCCATCGGTGGCCAGCCTCGCTCACGCCCGAGGCGCGTCATGACTTCGGCGTAGCTGGGCCACGCTTCATCGGCGGCCTGCTGCGAGTCGGGTGCCAGGTAACCATGGACGTTGATTCCCACCGGGATCGTCGAGGGGTCATGTCCGGCCGTCAACGCACTGTCGCGAAACCGCCGAATGAAGGGTGCGAAGCGTTCGGGGACGCCGCCGATGATGGCCACGGCCATGGGCAAGCCGAGTGTGCCGGCGCGCACGGCCGACTGCGGCGTGCCGCCCACGGCGATCCAGACCGGGAGCGGTGATTGAAGGGCGCGGGGGTACACGCCTTGACCGGTGAGAGCGGCGCGATGCCTCCCGGACCACTCGACGTGCTCCCCGGCGCGGATACGGAGCAGCAGCTCGAGCCGTTCGGCGAACAGTTCGTCGTAAGCTTGGAGGTCGTATCCGAACAGCGGGAACGATTCGATGAACGATCCCCGGCCGGCCATGATCTCGGCGCGCCCGCCCGAGAGCAGGTCGACGGTCGCGAACTGCTGGTAGACGCGCACCGGGTCATCGGATCCCAGTACGGTCACGGCGCTCGACAACCGGATACGCTTCGTGCGCATCGCCGCGGCGGCCAGGATCACCGCGGGCGAGGAAACCGCGAAGTCCGGCCGGTGATGTTCGCCGACCCCGTACACATCGAGACCGACCTGGTCGGCCAACTCGATCTCCTCGAGCAGGTCGCGCAGGCGTTGTTCTGGACTGATGCGCTGACCGGTCGCCACGTCCGGCGTGGTTTCGGCGAAGGAATACAGACCCAGTTGCAATGGCTCTCCGGTGCGGACCGCGTGGCGGCCACGGTGCGCGAGGACGATTGAACTCATCGGATGTGGTGGAAGTGGATTCCAGATTAGCCGAGATCGCGGCTTCCGTGCACGAGCACACTCACGTGCTTGCCCTCGCGCCGGAGTGGCCCGCTCGACCCCCGAGTTCGGGCGCTCGGCGGCAGTCTGCCGACGGCGGTCCAAACGAGCGCAGGCAACTCAATGAACGTCGCTAGCGTATCGACATCGTTCCGCCGTTCAGGCCGTGGTCGTGCGCGGCCCAACCTTCTGCTGGATTCGCCCGTCCAAGGACCATGACCATGACGAGCATTCAACGATTCGCGCTGGCCCTTGCGCACTCGGGCCCGTTCGCC
>JANNWR010000230.1:0-2968 GCA_031408715.1 bacterium | reverse complement strand
CGCAGGGCGGGCGCGAGCGCGGCGAAGCCAGTGGCCGCTCCGCGTCGGCGTCGCTGAACGAGGCGGTGAAGGAGCTGCGCGCGGCCGAGGCCAACATGTCGTGCCAGAAACCCGGCGCGGGCACCGGCGGCAAGACCAGCTCGCAGCGCATGGGCGAGGTGGGCGAACGGCAGAGCCAGCTGAACGGCAGGGCGCGCGAGATGGCGCGCAAGCTGTCGCGACAGCTGGCCATGACGCAGGGCGACGAGGCCGAGATGCGCCGGCTCGCCGACGAACAGCATCGCATCCGCGAGCAACTGGAAGAGGTACGCCGCAGCGAGGAGGCGAAGGAGGAAGCCAAGCGCAATCTGCTGGGCCAGCTCGACCAGACCCAGAAGGACATGCAGAAGGCGGAGGAGAAGATCCGTCACGGGCAGATGGACGAGGAACTCGACCAGCAACAGACCAAGATCCTGTCGCGGCTGCTGGATGCGTCGCGTTCCATCCACCGGCGCGACTTCGACCCCGAACGCGAAGCACGGCGCAGCGACGACGTGGCGCATTCGTCGGCTGCCGCGCTGCCGGCCGATCTGCTGCGTGAGAACGACCGCCTGCGCCAGGACCTGCTCAAGGCGGATGCCGACCGCGTGCCGGCTCGTTACCGGACGCTGATCGAGGCCTACCTGCGGTCGCTGAATGGTGCGGCGAGCGGGGCGCCCAAGTGACGCCAGCCGGGACCGGCGCGCGGCACTGCAAACAGGTCGAACGAAGGTGTGCCCCCCGGGCGGCGCGAGCCGCAGCCGCTCGCACGATCGCCGCGCTGTGCGCGGTCTTGCTTGCGGGCGCCGCTCAGGCGCAGAGCGCTCCCGCGAAGCCGGCGCGGCCCGCGCCGTCCCCCAGGCCATCGAGCGGTCAAGCGCAGATCCTGCCCATGCCGCCGGACCTCATGAACGAGCGCGCACTGATCCCCGCCAACGGCGCGCGCGCGCAGGGTGCGATCGAACCTTTGCCGCCCGGTCTCGCCCAGCGCCTGCAACGCGCCATCGACCTGCGCTCATCAGGCTTGCCCGAACGCTCGCGCGACACGTTGATCGCGCTGTTGCGCGAGCGCCCGCACCACCCGCTGATCGTGACCGAACTCGGACGCACACAGCTCGCGCGTCAGGACTGGCTCGCGGTCGAACGCCTGGCGACGAGCGAGCGTCTGGCGCGCCGCGACTCCGTGCTGCTGGGCCGCGAGCTTGCCGAAGCCCAGACGCGCCTTGGCCGTCCGCGCGATGCGTTGCGCACCGCACTGCAGGCGTGGACCGTGAGTCCCGCCGATGGGGCGTGGGCGTCGGCCGCGGTGTTGCAACTTGCTCCACTCGACCTCAAGACCACGGCCATCGCGTTCGAGAACGTGTCCAGCGCGCGGCCATGGCGCACCGATCTGGCGCTCGGGCTGGCACGACTGCACGCGATCAGCGGCCGCCCGGACGAAGTCGTCCGCGTCCTGGCGGCGGCCGAGAAACGTTCGGGTCGCGCCCGGCTGCGCGTATTGTTCGCCGACGAAGCGCTTCGTTCCGGCTCTTCAAGAGACACGAGCGCCGCACTGGCGGTGCTCATCGACCTCACCGCCGACCGTGCCCTGCGCCCCGAGGAACGTCTCGCCACGGCGCGCCGCGCCTGGGTCGCCGCGCTGGCATCGGGCCGCGATGCCGAGTGGGCACCACGGCTCGCCGCGGGCTTGCGCGAGGTGCCTGCGGACCGCTGGGGGCCCGACTTGTTGCTGGCAGTCGTGCGCACGCTGCAGAAGACCGGGCACGCGACCGAGGCACGCGATCTGCTCGCCGCCAATCCCGCGCTCGAGCGCCGCATGCCCGAGCTGTCGCTGGAGCGCGCCCTGGGGCTGGCGCGCGAGGGCCAGCTCACGGCGTCGCTGCCGCTGCTCGACTCGCTCACGCATGTGCTGCCATCGGCGCGCTTCATGCTGGCCGAAGTGCAGTTCTTCGCGGGCGCGCTCGACTCCGCGCAGGCCAACTACGACCGTGTCGCCGCGCGTCCCGAGGACCCCGACGCCGCGGCCGCTCTCGACCGGCTCTATTTGCTCGAAGAAGCACCGCGCTCGAGCGCGCGCGTGCTGCTCGGCCAGATCGCATGGGAGCGCTGGCGCGGGCGGCGGGCGGCGGCCATCGTGCTCGCCGATTCGCTGTGGCGCACGCAGGCGCCGCGCGCCGACTACGCCGCTCGCGCCGGCCTCGAACTGGCGGCATTGCGGATGGAAGCCGGCGACACTCGCGGCGCACTCTCACCCTTGCTCGTGGTGTGCGACTCCCTGCCGGACGACCGGCTGGCGCCACTCGCGCGTCAGCGCGCGGGCGATGCGTACGTCGTGCTCGGCGACGACAAGTCGGCACTCGCGCAGTACGAGGAGTGCCTGGCGCGCTACCCGCGCGCCTGGAACTCTCCCGAGGTGCGCCGGATGGTGGAGCGTTTGCGGAAAGAGAAACGTTTGTGAGTTGGCGAACTGGAGAGTCCCGATGAAGCATCTGCACACGCCGGGCATGCGCCGCGGTGGCTTCTGGCCGCTGGCACCCGTGGGCGCCGTGGTGGGCGTGATCGCCGTCGCACTGCTCGCTCTATTCGCTCTGGTGACCATGGCGTTGTTCGCGCTGCTGCCCGGTGGGCGCAAGCGCGTCAAGGTGTTCCGCGCCGGCGGCGTGGCGGGTGCCGGCGACAAGGCGGGGCGCGCGACCGACGATCACACCGACGCAACGTCTGCCGACAGCCCGCCCGGCGATAAGGCCGGCGATAAGGCCGGCGACTTCAAGACCAGTTCGCGCTCGTACGCCGAGGTCGTGGAGGCGTGGCCATTCCTGCTCGCCGCGGCCTTGCTGATTCCCGGAATCGCGCACGCCAAGATGCTCGTGCCCATGGACGACACGCAGGCGAATCACCTGAAGGCCTACGGCCTCACGTTCTGGGTGCTCGAGCAGGGTGGCAAGTGCGA
>JANNWR010000229.1:0-2196 GCA_031408715.1 bacterium | reverse complement strand
GCCGTTCGCATTCCTGTTCAACCGTTACTCGCTGCTCACGAAGCTGTGGCCCGGCAATCCGTGGACGCGGCGCTACCTGCTCTCGGACTGGGATCACGCCTCGCCGCGCAGCGTCGACTGGGTGTCGGGTGCGGCCATGCTCGTCCGCCGTGCGGCGGTCGCCGCGGTCGGCGGCATGGACGAAGTGTTCTTCATGTTCAACGAGGACGTCGATTGGTGCCGGCGCATGAACCTGGCGGGCTGGTCCGTGGACTACGTGCCGCCGGCCGAGACCGTGCATCACATCGGCGCAAGTCGCGGCGAAGTCTCGGACCGCGTCATCCTGGAACGTCACCGCGGCATGATCCACTACTTCCGTAAGCACCATCCCGCACCGGGACCGCTCGACGCGCTGGCCGCGCTGGTCATCATGACGCGTGCACACATCCTCGTGTTCCTGAACCGGCGCCCGCGCTGATGCCTTACTCGCTGACGCTCGCGCTCGCCTCGGGGCTGCTCGCGCTGGTGCTGACGCCACTGGCGCGCGCGCTCGCGATCCGCGTCGGCGCGCTCGACCATCCCGGGCACCGCCGCATCCACGCCACGCCGACGCCGCGCTTCGGCGGGCTCGCCATCGCGGGCGCGGTGCTGGCCGTGGCGTGGGCGGCGCGCGTGCTTCCGGGCCCGGCGCGCGAACTCGACCCGCTGCCGCTGCTCGGACTGACATGCGCGGCCGTGCCCATCCTGGCGCTGGGTCTGTACGACGACCGCTGGGGAGCCAGCCCTTGGGCCAAGCTGCTGGTGCAGGCGATCGCCGCGATCGTGCTGACCCGGTTCGGATACGGCGTCCCGCTGCTCACGAACCCGTTCGGCCCCGCCCTGATCACCGGGGCCTGGAGCGTGCCGCTCACGGTGGCGTGGGTGGTCGTACTGACGAACGCCATCAACCTGATCGACGGCCTGGACGGGCTCGCCGCCGGGATCGTGGCCATCGCCTGTGGCGCGTTGTGGATCACCGCACACGGGCACGGTGACTTCTATGTGATGTTCGTGGCCTCGCTGCTGCTGGGTTCGTGCGGTGGGTTCCTGTGGTGGAACCGCCCGCCCGCGCGTGTGTTCATGGGCGACACCGGAAGCCAGTTCCTGGGGCTCACGTTGTCGGCGCTGTCGCTGCTCGAGAACCGCAAAGGCACCGCTGCGCTCACGCTGCTGCTGCCGCTGGTCGCGCTTGGCGTGCCGCTCGCCGACAGCACACTGGCGTTCGTGCGCCGGCTGGTGCGCGGCCAGCATGTGTTCCGCGGCGACGCCGGGCACATCCATCACCGCCTGCTCGATGCGGGCCTGTCGCCGCGCGCCGCACTGCTCGTGCTGTGGGCGCTGTCGGCGCTGTTCGGCGGCGCGGCGATCCTGCTCGAACGCCTGCCGCACGCCTGGACCCTCGCGGTGATGAGCGCACTTGCGGTGGTGCTGCTGTCGGTGCTGCTCGCTGCGCGCCACCACGCCCGCGCCCGGCAGGGCTGAGCGCGCGTTCCGTACGGCACGTTCGAACGCGCACCTCGCGAGCACGCACGGCGGCAACGGAACTCGCACACGGAGCGGGGGTGGCGAGCGCCGACCCCCGCCCCGCGTGTCGCTCAACGATTGATGACGCGCAGCAGCGGTTGCTGCCGCCTCGGCAGCACACGCGCGGCCGTGGCCAGCCCGCGGCGCAACCGTGCGATCTCGCTTGCCGCCAGGCCGGGCGCGAGCGAGCCCGTGTGCATGACGAGCATGCGGTCGCGACCTTCGATGCGCACCGGCACGGTGAGCTCGTCGCGCTCGCCGAGCAGTTCGCTGGCCAGCACCTCGGCCGGCAGTTCGCCGCGCACCGCGCGCACCTCGAGTCGTACGCGACCGGCCTCGAGTGTGCGTTTGAGCGCGAAACCCTCGCCGGATGCGTCGGCGAGCGTGACGTCGTACTCGCGGCCATAGGCGAGCGCGGCATCCGCGAGCACACCGGTACCCGGCAGCCACGGCTGACGCGCTTCGTCACCGAGCGACAACGCACCGGCGTTGGGACGCAGGGTGGCGCGCAGTGCGCGCGTGCCCGGCACGACATCGAACACCGACCAGGTCGTGAGTTCCTCGGCCGGGCCGTCGGGGATGCGACCGCCACCCCCGACCCCGAAGCATGACAAGCTCATGAGACAGGTCTGCGGGCCTTCGACACAAAGCACC
>JANNWR010000228.1:0-29911 GCA_031408715.1 bacterium | reverse complement strand
ACCGCCTGCGGCGTGGGCGCGGTGGCACGAACCTCGGGCCCGGGCTCGTCGCAGGCGAACGTCAGCACGGCCTCGAACTCCAGGTTGTCGGGAAAGCTCCGGCACGCGGGCACGTCGAGCACGCTGCGTTCCTTGTCGAGCGCGAAGCTGCCCTGACCTGTGGCCTTGAGCGTGCGGCCCACGCCGTGCGCATCGCGGACGAGGAACAACGTCAGGTCCACGAGCAGCCGGCCGTCGCGGGCCTCGGCCACGATCTCTCCCGCCCACAACACCGAGGTGGCGAATGACTGGCGCACCGCGCGCGTCTCGTTACTGTCGGCGGACAACGCGCGATAGCGCAGGTTGGGCTGCTCGATCAGCACGCGCGCGCCG
Source organism: bacterium (assembly GCA_031408715.1). Taxonomy (GTDB): domain Bacteria; phylum Eisenbacteria; class RBG-16-71-46; order RBG-16-71-46; family RBG-16-71-46; genus JAIOPA01. Next base: position 29,539 of record JANNWR010000228.1, on the reverse strand, counting down.
ATGCGCCGGAACACCACCAGCCGCGTGTCCCCGAGTTGACCGCGGTCGAGCCCGACCGGATTCGAACCGAGTCCGGTCTCGATGCCCTCGAGAGCCAGGAAGCGTCCGCACTCCTGCCGCTCCCCGACGGGTGCCGGCAGTTCCAGAAGCAGTTTGCCTGCACGCGCGTCCGTCCAGGTCACGAGCAGTCCATCATGACGCTGGAGTCCGCGCGTGCGTTCTTTCCACACGTCAGCAGATGCCCCCGCGCGGCCCGGGACGGGTGCGGCATTGACGAGGGCTGCAACGCACACACCGGCGAGTGCCAGCAGCGCACCGCGACGACACTGCGTCTGTTCGGATATCCGCATGGGAACCCCTCGGCGGTGGATGCTCGCGCGCCCGCGTGGCGCACGAGGCGGGCATGAGCGCGCGAGGATAGCGGCGGGCGCGAGAGCGGTCCACGACGGAGGCGAGCCACGCGCTGCGTTGGAGCACTATTTCACCGCGGTGGCTGCCTCGACGATCCAGTTCAGGGTTGGTGCCGCCCCGTGCCAGCCCTGCTGACGCCGGACGCGTCCGGTGACGGGCGAGAACACCACCAGCGCCGGCACGTGCGTCACGCGGAAGCGCTGCTGCAGAGCGTCCCACTGCGCGCTATTGGCACCGTCCACCTGCGTGCGATCGATCAGCAGCACCGGGATGACTGCCGCGCGCAGCGTGACCCCGGCCGCGACATCGTCGAACACACGGGCTTTGAGTTGCTCGCTGCCCTCACTCCAATCGGCATGGAACGCGATCATCACTGGCTTGCCTTGGGCCCGCGACTGCTTCACGGCGTTATCGTAAGTCGTCCACTCCGAGAAGTCCGCCGTATCGAGCGAGGATTCGTCTGCGACGACCGGTTCGGCGAGGCTCGGCGAATCGCTCGGCGCTTCGCTCGTGGTATCGGCGGGAATCACCGCGCTTGAATCGTCCGGCGTGCGTTCGGCTGCCAGTCGCGTATCGCCGGCGACCGCCGCGACCGGAGCATCCTGCTCGCTCACCAACGAGATCGAACCCGGTGCCGCCAGCAGGTCGGCCGAAGCGTCAGGCGCCTGGCGCGTGACCACGAACCAGGCCACTCCAAGGACCGCGGGCACGAGCAGGAGTGCCCAGACGCGAGGGGACGGACGGAACGGCGGCAATCGGGACACCTCCAAGGGACCATGCGCGAGCGCGGCACCCGTGAGGGGCGGGCGCTGCGACCCGGCAGTTATCGGCCTCCCGGGCGCGGGAATCCAGTGTCCTCCGGCACCCGGACGGAGTCGTCGGCACCAGTGCGAGCGCCCGGCGTCCGTATGCGCCAGCCACGGCGGGCCGGCGCGCCCTTCCAACCGCGCGGCACCTGTCCTAACATCGCCCCATGACCGAACTCGACCTGAACACCTCGCCCTATCTTGCCGCCGCTTTCGCCAACGACCGCGCGCACGTCTTCCATTCGTGGTCCGCGCAGGGCGCCCTGTCCCCCGTCGTCATCGCCGGAGCGAAGGGCTCGCGGATGTGGGACGAAAAAGGCAACACGTGGCTCGACTTCGCGAGCCAGCTCGTCAATATGAACATCGGGCACCAGCATCCCAAGCTGGTCGCGGCGATCCAGGCGCAGGCCGGCCGGCTGTGCACGATCGCGCCACCGTTCGCGAACGACATGCGCAGCGAAGCGGCGCGGTTGATCGCCGAGCTCGCCCCGGGCGACCTCGACATGGTGTTCTTCACGAACGGCGGCACCGAAGCGGTGGAGAACGCGGTCCGCTTGGCGCGTGGACACACCGGACGGCTCAAGGTGCTGAGCACCTACCGCAGCTACCATGGCGCGACCGGCACCAGCATCGGCCTCACGGGTGACCCGCGGCGCTGGGCCAATGAGCCCGCCACACCGGGCGCGGTCAAGTTCTGGGGCCCCTACCTTTATCGGAGCCCGTTCCACGCCACGACGCCGGCCGAGGAACGCGATCGCGCGCTCGAGCACCTGGCCAATGTGCTCATGGTCGAAGGCCCGCACACCGTGGCCGCGATCATCCTCGAGACCGTGGTCGGCACGAATGGCATCCTGATCCCGCCCGACGGCTATCTGGCCGGCGTGCGCAAACTGTGCGACCAGCACGGCATCATCATGATCTGTGACGAGGTCATGGCCGGCTTCGGCCGCTGCGGCGAGTGGTTCGCGGTCAACAAGTGGAACGTCACGCCCGACCTGATCACGTTCGCCAAGGGTTCGAACTCGGGCTACATCCCGGTCGGCGGCGTGGTGATCTCGCGCCACATCGCCGATACGTTCAAGGATCGCGCCTTCCCGGGCGGCCTCACCTACAGCGGGCATCCACTGGCGACGGCGTCGATCGTCGCCAGCATCGGCATCTTCAAGGAAGAGAAGATCATCGAGCATGCCCGCATGCTCGGAACCGACGTCATCGGCCCGGAGCTCGCGAAACTCGCAGCGAAGCACCCCTCGGTCGGCGAAGTACGCGGGATCGGCGTGTTCTGGTGCATCGAGCTCGTCAAGAACCGCAAGACGCGCGAGCCCCTGGTGCCGTTCAACGCCAGCGGCCCCGCCGCCAAGCCCATGGTCGAGCTCATGACCGCGTGCAAGGCCGGCGGCGTGTGGCCGTTCGCGCACTTCAACCGGCTTCAGGTCACTCCGCCCTGCACCACGACGCCGGACGAGATCCGCGAGGGACTCGCCGCGATCGACAAGGCGCTCGAGGTCGCGGACCGCTACTGCGAAGCATGAGGCTCCAGATGGGGCCGCACCGTCATCGTTCGCTGGCTCGGCGCGCATGCGTTCTGTGCCCCGCAAGTCGCCCGTGAACCGGCGGCTGCGGGCCTACGGCGCAGCGGCAGTGGTCATGCTGGTGTTCGATCTGCTGTGGCTCGGCGTGATCGCGCCGCCACTCTATCAAGCCACGATCGGTGCCCTGCTGCGGCCGCAACCCGGCGTGCTCGCGGCGGTGCTGTTCTACGCCATCTACGTCGCCGGGCTGTGTGAGTTCGTCGTGCTCGCGGCAGCCCCAGGCTCCACCACTCTGAATGTCGCCGCGCGCGGCGCGTTGTTCGGCTGCGTGGCCTACGCCACGTTCGACCTCACGGCGCTCGCCATGCTGAAGGGCTGGTCCGTGCTCGTCACGGTGGTCGACATGGCGTGGGGCACCGTGCTCACCGGCACGGTCGCGTCCGCGGCCCATCGCCTGGCGCGCGCGCGCCGCTGAGGGGTTTGGCGGGACATCCCGCACTGCGCACGGTCAGCGTCGTGTGCGAAAGCGGCCGATCGCCACGATGGTCAGGAACAGGGCGACCAGCGCTCCGATCCCGCCGGCGTAGCCGAGGTTCAGGCCTTCTTGCTTCATCACGTAGTCCCCGGACGTCGCACCGATCGTGCTGGTGAGCACGAGCGCGGTCCAGTAGCGCGCTTCGTTGCGCACGTGTGCGCGGGCCTCTACGGCGAGCACGAGCACCAGAGCCGAGCCGAGCAACACGGTCGCGCCTCCGAAGCCGAGCGCGGTGCCATTCGTGAGCGCGTCGCCGAGCGTGGTCCCGAGCGTGCTCGCGACCATGATCGCCGCCCAGTAGCGCGCATCGGTCGCCGGCAGCGTGCGCACGCTTGCATCGATGTCGACATGGGGCAGCAGCTCCGTGCCGGCCAGGTCGGACGGCACGTCGACGTGCGGGAGCAACGAGTCCGGCGGTGGCAGGGTGCGCAGTAGTACGAGTGCCCGGCGCTTCCACACCAGCAGCGTGCCCACGAAGAGCGCGATCAGGAGTGACGAGCTCCATACGTAGCCCAACTGGAGCGAGCGCGACAGGAAGTCGGCCATGGTCGTGCCTGCCGTGCTCATGACCATGATCGTGGTCCAGTAGCGCACCTCGTTCGCGACCCGGGCGCGGCGCTCGGCCACGAGCGCGATCAGCACGAACGTGCCCAGCAGCAATGAAGCTCTCGCATATCCCATGTGCAACGGGCCATGCGAGAAGTAGTCGGCGGACGCCTCGCCCATGGCGCAGGCGCTCAGCATGAGCGCCCAATAGGCGGTGTCGGGTACGGCGGCGGTGTGCAGAGCGGGCGTGGGATTTGCGGCCATGCGGCGTACTATAGCGATGCTCGGGCTCACGGTCGTCGGGTCGGGGCGTTCCGGGCACCGTCCAGGACGCCTCAACGGACCTGACACCTGCCGACCGGGGTATCGTAGGATGGTCCCGGGATGGTCCCGGGATGGTCACGCGGACGGCGATCGTCCGTAATGGTCGGACCGACGTCTCGTGCATCGTCTCCCGGCACCGCTCCAACGGTTCAGCGTTTCAGGCCCGAATCGCACTCGAGGATCCCATGCGCCGACTGCTCCCGCTGACACTCCTGCTCGCGATCCTCTGTGTATCGGCGGCCGCGGCCGACCCGGGCATCCGTGTGGCGTACGAGGCCGACCTGCTGCGGGTGACACTGGACGGCTCCTATGTCGGCGCCAACTACCAAGTGTATCGCGGCTCGTCGAGCACGGGCCGATTCGACCCGCTGAGCGCACAGTTCACGCTGTGCACGGGTGATTGCTTCCTCACCGACGACGAGGTCACCCCGGGGGCGACTTACTACTATCGCTTCGACCTGCAGCCCGCGTCCGGCGGGCAGGTCTCGTTCGGGCCCTACGCCGTCACCGTGCCGCAGACGCCGATGAGTGTGCGCGTGTGGCCGAACCCATCCGGCGCGCTCGCGCGCATCGAACTGTCGCTGCCCGGCAGCGCCCGTCGGGATGCCGCCCTGTCGGCCGAGGCGCGCATCATCGACCTCTCGGGCCGTACCGTGCGGCGGCTGTTCCAAGGCGAACTCGCCCGCGGCACCACCACACTGTCGTGGGACGGTCGCGGAGACGCCGGGCAGGCGCTCGGTGCCGGGCTCTACTTCGTGCGGCTCGACACGCCGCTCGGCAGCACCACGCGGCGGCTGGTGCGCTTCCAGTAGTGCTGGCGCTACTCGGCCGCTACGCGCGCTGGCTGCACACCCGCTGGCCCGCGGGCCGGGTCGAGCCACTGCCGGAATGCGACGCCGATGGGCGTACGCGCGTGCCGGGCGTGTTCATGTGCGGCGACCTCACGGGTGTGCCGCTGCTCAAGTTCGCGCTCGATTCGGGCGTGCGTGCGGTGCGGGCTATCGCCGCGGAACGTCGCAGCAGCGCCGCTGCTCCACCGCTCGTCATCCTGGGCGCGGGCGCCTCGGGTGTCGCGGCAGCACTCGAGGCCCGGCGCCTCGGGCTGGCGTACGAGTTGTACGAAGCCAGTGAACCGTTCGCCACGGTCGTGAACTTCCCGCGGGGCAAGCCGATCTTCACCTATCCGGCCGCGATGACACCGGCGGGCGAGCTTCAGGTCCGCGGCACCGTGAAGGAAGCACTGCTCGACGAACTGCGCGCGCAGTCGCAGGGCATCGACGTGCGCCCCGGACGCGCGGAGCGTATCGAGCGCCGCGATGGCCGGCTCCGTGTGATCTTTGCAGATGGCACCGCGCGCGATGCCACCCACGTGCTGGTGGCGATCGGCCGCAGCGGGGACTTTCGCCGCTTGGGCGTGCCCGGAGAGACGCTCGACAAAGTGTCCAACCGCTTGCACGACCCCGCGGACTTCCGCGCGCGCGACGTGCTGGTGGCCGGCGGCGGGGACTCCGCTCTCGAGGCTGCGATCGCGCTGACGGCCGCGGGCGCACGCGTCACGCTCGTGCACCGCGGGTCTGAGTTCACCCGCGCGCGTGCCGAGAATATCGCCGAGGTGACGCGTCTGGCGCACACGGGCAAGATCGCGCTGCGACTCGGCACCCGCATCCACGCCATTCACGAGCACGATGTCGAACTGATCACGAGCGAGGGCAGCGAGCGAGTTGCCAACAACGCGCTGTTCACGCTCATCGGACGCGAAGCCCCGCTGGCGTTCTTCCGGCGCTCGGGCATCCGTATCCGCGGCGAATCGAGCGTGTTCGGGCGCATCGCACTCGCCGCCGGACTCGTCGCGCTCGCAGCGCTCTACGACTGGAAGTCGTCGGGCTTCTTCGAGGGACTGTGGGGACACGCGTCGTGGCCGGCAGACATGCCGCAGCGGCTGGCGGGGCTCGGTGGCTGGTGGACCGCGCAGGTCGCCGATCGCGCCACGCTGCTCGGCACGGTCGCGATCTCCATGAAGAGCCGGTCGTTCTGGTACACGCTCGTGTACACGTCGGTCATCGCGTGGTTCGGCTTCGAGCGCGTGCGGCGCCGGCGAACGCCCTACGTGACGCTCCAGACCTGGTCGCTGTTCCTGGTGCAGGCCATCCCGCTGTTCATCCTGCCCGAGATCGTGCTGCCCTGGCTCGGCTACCGCGGCGCGTTCGATCACGGCGCGGGCAAGGCGATCGGCGACGCGCTGTTCGAGCCCTATATCACCGCGGCGGACTATGCCGCGCGCCATTGGCCCGACTGGGGGCACCCGCGCGCCTACTGGCGAGCCTACGGCTTCATCCTCGCGTGGCCGTTGAACGTGTACAACGTCTTCACGCATGAACCGCACTGGACATGGCTCGCCATCGGCTTCGTGCAGACCTTCGTGCTCATCCCGCTCGCGATACTGCGCTGGGGCAAGGGCGTGTACTGCGGCTGGATCTGCTCGTGCGGTGCGCTCGCGGAGACGCTGGGAGACACGCAGCGGACCAAGATGCCGCACGGCCCGGGCTGGAACCGGGTGAACTTCATCGGGCAAGTGTTCCTGGCCGCGGCATTCGCCCTTCTGGTGCTGCGCGTGGCCGCGTGGATCGCGCCCGGTTCCGGACTCGGCACGGCGTTCGACCTGCTCATGGAGGGCAAGAACTCCAGCGGCCGGCTCGTCAATCCGCTGAGCTACAAGTGGCTGGTCGATGTGCTGTTCGGCGGCGTGATCGGCGTGGGTTTTTACTTCAAGTACTCCGGCCGCGTGTGGTGCCGGTTCGCCTGCCCGCTGGCCGCCCTGATGCACATCTATGCGCGCTTCAGCCGCTTCGCCATCGTACCCGAGAAGAAGAAATGCATCTCGTGCAATGTCTGCACGTCGGTCTGTCATCAGGGCATCGATGTGATGGCGTTCGCCAACCGCGGTTTGCCCATGCAGGACCCCGAATGCGTGCGCTGCTCCGCATGCGTGCACAGTTGCCCCACTGGAGTGCTGCAGTTCGGCGAGGTCGGCTCGGGCGGACAGATCGTGAGCCTCGACACGCTGCTCGCCTCCCCCGTGCGCGGGCGCGAGACGTCCGGCGTACACTAGTGTTCCTGGCGGGCGGGCGCCGTGTGCCTGTGAGCCGTGTGCCACACTGTGCTCTTCTGCCGGAGGAATCCCGATGGCCCTGCGACTCCGCGCCGTACTGATCCTGACGATGCTCGTCGTGCTCGCCGCATCGCAACACCTCGCGCACGCCACGGCCCCCGCGAACACGTCGACCGCCGCGAGCGACCCGGAGTTCGGCTCGTGGTGGCACGACGGGCGGGCCGAACTCGATGGCTATCGCTACACGGTGCAGCGCTACGGTCATGAGCGCGCCGGGCGGGCCGTGGCGATCTACGTCACGGAGCCGTTCAGCCGCGCCCGCCATGTGAAGCTCGACGATCCGGCAAGAACGCCCAGGGACGCGGTCGAAGTGCTGAAGCTGAATCTGATGCGTGATTTCCAGACCGGCATCTACGACTACCACACGATGTTGTCGGTGTTCGCCACGACTGCGGACTTCTCGCCGCTGAAAGTCGCGTTCACGAGCTCCGAGTGGTGCGGGATGGTATCCGAGGAGTTGCACAAGAGTGATCGCGAGCTGCTGCACCGCGTCTCGAGTTACTTCGAGGGCGAGTCCACGCAGCAGCCGCTCCCGCTGCCTGCTGGCGGTGTCCAGGAGGACGCACTGTTGATCTGCCTGCGGGGTCTGCGTGGCGCATGGCTCGCACCGGGGGAATCCCGCCGGGTGCCGTTCCTCGCCAGTTCGTTCCATCGCCGACTGGCGCACCAGCCCGCCATCTGGCAGACCGCCACGATCACCCGGCTCATGGCACCCGGCACGGTCGCCGTGCCCGCAGGCAGCTTCGAGTGCATGGTCTACGAAGTGCGCCCGGCCGATGGCCGGATCGGGCGCTTCGAGGTCGAGCGCTCCTACCCGCATCGCATCGTGCGCTGGCAGTGGCAGGCGGCACCCGGCGGCTCGCCCCTTGGCGGGACCGATGCGGCGGAACTCACCGGCACGACGCGGCTCGAGTACTGGCGCACGCACGATCCGGGCGACGAACGGCTGCTGTCCGAGATCGGGCTCGCGCCGCCGACTCGCTGACCAGGGCCGCTCGGTGCACGCGGGCCAGGGGCGGAGTTCGTGGCGGGGGCGCCGGATGCGTCCGTCTTGACGTCTGCGGCGTTTTCCGGCAGCCGGGGCCGCCCGGCTGCTAGGATGGGGTTCGCAGTTCGGTTCCGGCCGCGGACTCCCCGCGGCCCGCTCGGGAAGTCCGGTTGGATCTTTGGTATTCACCCGCCCGCAGTTCGCGCGTCTCCCACCCCGCGAGCCACCGGTGCAGCGTGCGAAGCCGACGGGGCTCGACAGCAGCCCGCTCCACGGCGAACTCCTCGGCGTCGAGCGTCTGGAAGAGCGCGCCCGTGCGCTCGCGGCGGAGTTCACGCTCGAGCGCGACCCCGGCCGCGGCCCGCCGCACCTGCTCCACCGTCTTCAGGACGATGCTCGCGTCCTGCGGCGCGCCTATCGCACGCTCGCGGCGGATGCGCGACTGGGCGTACCGAGCACCCCGGCGGCCGACTGGCTGCTCGACAATTTTCATCTGGTCGAGGGCGAGCTGCGCGAGATCCGCCAATATCTGCCGACGCGCTTCTATAAGGAGCTGCCGAAGCTCGCGGTGCGCGCCCGCGCCGGTACCGTGCGCGTCTACGCCATGGCCGTCGCGGTGCTGCGCTTCAGCGATGCGCGCCTGGACGCCACCCGGCTCGAGCGGTTCATGAACGCGTTCCAGACCGTCGCCCCGCTCAGCATCGGCGAACTGTGGGCGTGGCCCAGCCTCCTGAAGCTGGCACTCATCGAGCACCTGCGACGGCTGTCGGAGGAGTTGCTCGAGAGCCGCGCCGGCCGCCGTGAGGCGGACCGCGTATTCGCGGCGTTCGAGAACCGTCCGCGCGGCGCGCGCCCTCCGCCGCTGCCCGAGCTGCTGCATGTCGCCTTCGTCGACCAACTGTTGCAGCGGATGCGCGAGTACGGCGCGGGCGCAGCTGAACTGCGCCGCTGCCTCGAGGACGCGCTCGCTGCGTCCGGCACCACCGTCGAGGACGCAGTGCGCGCGGAGCACCAGCGGCAGGCCATGAACCACCTGTCGATGGGCAACTCCATCACCAGCCTGCGGCTGTGCTCCACACTCGACTGGAACGAGCAGGTCGAGAACGCCAGCGGCATCGAGCAGATCCTGCGCCGCGACCCCGCGGCGGTCTATGCGCACATGGACTTCGCGAGCCGCGACCGCTACCGGCACGCGGTCGAAGCGCTCGCCGAACCGAGCGGCGAAGCCCAGATCCGGGTCGCGCTGCGCGCCATCGAGAGCGCCCGGCAGGCGGCCGAGTCTCCCGGCGCCGATGCGCGCGCGGCCCATGTCGGCTACCACCTGATCGGCCCCGGCAGGCCCGAACTCGAGATCGACGTCGCACACCACCCTGCGCTGTGGTTGCGCGTGGAGCGCGTCCTCGCCGCGCACATCACGCCGCTCTACCTGGGCACTCTGGGTACGCTCACCGCACTCGGAGTCGCGGGCGCGGTCGTGCTGGTGCGCTCGGCTTCGGCCGGTCCTGTCGCCACGCTCCTTGCCGGCGCGCTCGCGCTGCTGCCGGCGAGCGAGTTGGCGGACGCGCTCCTGCACCGGCTCCTCCACCGCTTCGTGCCGCCGCAGCGCCTGCCGAGGCTCGACCTGCGTACCGGGATCCCGGCGCAGGCCCGCACCATGGTCGTGGTGCCGTCGTTCCTGAGCTCGGTCGCGAGTGCGCACGCCCGTGTCGAACATCTCGAAGTGCAGGCGCTCGGCAATCTCGACCCGCACATCCACTTCGCGCTGCTCACCGACCTGCCGGACTCGCTGCTCGAATCGGCGCCGGAGGAGGCGGCGTGGATCGCGGCGGCGGCCGAGGGCATCGCCGCGCTCAATGCACGCTTCGCCGAGGGGCGGGACGACCGCTTCTTCCTGTTCCATCGCGCTCGCCGCTGGAACGAGAGCGAAGGGGTGTGGATGGGCTGGGAGCGAAAGCGCGGCAAGCTCGAGGAGTTCAACCGGCTGTTGCGTGGTGCGACGGATACCAGTTTCACAGTCCGCATCGGCTCGCCCGACATCCTGCCCGGCGTGCGCTATGTGCTCACGCTCGACAGCGACACCCGGCTGCCGCGGGACAGCGCCCGCCAGTTGATCGGGGTAATCGAGCACCCGCTCCAGAGGCCGCGCTTCGACCCCGTGCTGCGGCGCGTCGTCGAGGGCTACGGCATCCTGCAGCCGCGCATCAGCGTCACCATGGCGAGTGCCGCAGGCTCGCTGTTCGCGCGCACGTACGCCGGGCACACCGGCATCGACCCGTATTCGACCGCCGTGTCCGACACCTATCAGGACCTGTTCGGCGAGGGCAGCTTCACCGGCAAGGGCCTGTACGACGTGGACGCGTTCACCGCCTCGCTCGACGGGCGCGTGTCAGAGAACGCCATGCTGTCGCACGACCTGTTCGAGGGCCTGTTCGCCCGCTGCGGGCTGGTCTCCGACGTCGAGTTGGTGGACGACTTCCCCTCCAGCGTCCTCACGCATGCACGCCGCCAGCACCGCTGGGTGCGCGGCGACTGGCAGATCCTGTATTACCTGCTGCCGCTCGTGCCGACCCGGCACGGCTTCGTGCGCAGCCGGCTGCCGCTCATCAGTCGCTGGAAGATCCTCGACAACCTGCGCCGCAGTCTGGTCGCGCCCGCACTCATCGCATTGCTGGTCTCGGCCTGGACGTGGCTGCCGGGTGCCCCGTTGGAGTGGACGCTGGCCGTGCTCGCCGTGCTGGCGTTTCCCTTGCTGCCGCCGCTCGTGCATGCGGCCGCCGGCCCGCGGCCGCAGCAGCCGCTCGTGGTGTTCGCGTCCGACGTCGGCGACGAGTTACAGACCGCCGGTGCGCAAGCCGTACTGCAGGCCACGCTGCTCGCCTACCATGCCGGCGAGATGCTGCACGCCGTCACACTCACTCTGGTCCGCATGGTGATCACGCAGCGGCGGCTGCTCGAGTGGGAGACCGCGGCCGCGAGCGCCGCCCGCAGTGCCGGGCTGCTCGCCAGCCAGGGCCCGCGCGTATTCGCCGCCGAGATGTGGACCAGTCCGGCAGCGGCCGTGCTGGTGATGCTCGCGGCCTGGACGCTGCGCCCGGCCGCAGTGTTGATCGCGCTGCCGTTCGCGACGCTGTGGTGCGTCGCACCCGCAGTCGCGTGGTGGCTCAGCCGGCCCGTGGTTCCGCGCCGGTCGGTGCTCGGGGCCGATGACACGGCGCAACTGCGGCGCACCGCGCGCCGGACGTGGCACTGGTTCGAAACCGCGGTCACTGCCGATGAACATCATCTGCCGCCGGACAACATCCAGTACGCCGGACGCGACGGCGCCGAGGTGGCTCATCGGACATCGCCCACGAACATCGGCATGGGCCTGCTGTCGGTGCTGAGCGCACACGATCTCGGCTACCTCGTGCGCGAACAGCTGGCCGAGCGACTCGAGGCGACGCTCCATTCGGTCGAAGCGCTCGACCGGCATGAAGGGCATCTGTTCAACTGGTACGACACCTCGAGCCTCACCACGCTGCAACCGCACTACGTCTCGACCGTCGACAGCGGCAACCTCGCGGGCGCGCTGATGACGATGGCCATGGGCCTGAGGGAGACCGCGCTCGTGCGCGACCCGGTGGAGCAGGCCTGCGCGGGCATGGCCGACACCGCCGGTGTGCTGGCCGAGGAGCTCGACCGGCTGGCCCTGAACTCGCATGCGGCCGCTCCGGATCAGGCCCTGACCCACACCGCTTCGCGCACCGTGGAGCAGCTCCGGCGTGCGCTGCGGGGGAACGCTCCCGCCGCCATACGCTGGCCTGCCGCGGTCGCGCTGGCGAGCACCGTGCAGACCGCCATCGCCGCGCTTGTGGTCGCCGCACCCGCGGGCTCCGAGCTCGACTCCGTTGCGGACTGGGGACTCTGTGTGCAGGCCGGACTGGCCCGCACGCCGGTCGCCGACGATGTCGCCATGTCGACATCGGAACGGCTGGTCGACCTGGCCCGGCGTTGCGATGCGCTGGCGGATGCCATGAACTGGGGCTTCCTGTACGAGCGAGATCGTGGCGTGTTCTCGATCGGCTTCCGGCTCGCCGACCGTGACAGCCCCGGCCGGCTCGACCCGTCGTACTACGACCTGCTCGCCTCCGAAGCGCGCCTCGCGAGTTTCGTCGCGATCGCACGCGGCGAAGTGCCGCAGGAACACTGGTTCCGGCTGTCGCGCGCGCTCATCCGTGTGCAAGCCGAGACCACGCTGGTGTCGTGGAGCGGCTCGATGTTCGAGTACCTGCTCCCGCAGTTGCTCATGCGCACGCATCCCGAAACGCTGCTCGAGCGTGCCTGCCACGCCGCGGTGCGGGCCCAGATCGAGTACGGGCGGCAGCAGCAGGTGCCGTGGGGGATCTCCGAGTCGGCGTACGACGTGCGCGATGCGCTCGGAAGCTACCAGTACAAGGCGTTCGGCGTGCCGGGAGCCGGCCTGAAACGCGGACTGGCAGAGGATCTGGTCGTGGCGCCCTACGCCACCGCGCTCGCCGCCCTCATCGACCCCGCCGCGGCCGCCGCCAACTTCCGCCGGCTGGCACGGGAAGGCAGCACTGGCGCGGAAGGGCGTTTCGGTTTCGTGGAAGCCATCGACTACACGCCGAGGAAGCAGCTCACGGCCGAAGGCAGCGTCGTGGATGCACACGAACGCGGCCACCGCATCGAGGCCGGCTTCGCGCATCATCAGGGCATGACGCTGGTGGCGCTGGCAGCCGCCGTGCTCGGCGCCCCCATGGTCCGGCGCTTCCACTCCGATCCGCGCGTGCAGGCCACCGAACCGCTGCTGCAGGAACGCGTGCCGCGCTACGTGCCGGTGATCCGGCCGCGTCCGGCCGAGCCCACACGCGAGGAGGCCCCCCCGGCCTCACTCCCTCCGCGCCGCTTCCGTTCCCCGCACACGCGCTTCCCGAGTGCGCATTTCCTGTCCAACGGCCAGTACACGACGATCGTGACGAACGGCGGTGGCGGCGCCAGCACCTGGCACGGACTGTCGGTCACGCGTGAGCGTGACGACTCGACCACCGATCCCGCGAGCCAGTCGATCTACCTGCGCGACGTGCGCACCGGCGTGTTGTGGTCCGCCGCCCACCAGCCCGTGTGCCGCGACGCCGAACGCTATCGGGTCCGTTTCAGTGCGGACGAGGCCGAGTTCGAACGCCTCGACGTCGGCATCGAGACGCGGCTCGAGATCGCGGTCTCGCCCGAGGATGACGTCGAGGTCCGGCGCGTCACGCTCATCAACCGCAGCGACCGCGTGCGCGAGATCGAGGTCACCAGTCTGGTCGAGATCGTGCTGGCCCCCGCCGCCGCCGACCGCTCGCACCCGGCGTTCCTGAAACTGTTTCTCGAGACCGAGTACCTGCCCGACTGCACCGCCCTGATGTGCGGCCGCCGCCCGCGCTCGCCGGACGAGCTCGCGCCATGGGCGATCCACGTGCTGAGCACGGAGGACGGCGTGCACGGTGCGATCGAGTGGGAGACCGACCGCGCGCGCTTCTTGGGCCGCGGGCGCACTTCGGAGTCACCGCAGTCGCTGGATGGCCGTGCGCTGTCCGGCACCACCGGCGCGGTGCTGGACCCGGTCTTGAGCTTGCGCCGGCGCGTGCGTCTCGCCCCGGGCGGCCGCGCACGGCTGGCGTTCGCGACCGGTGTCGCCACGACGCGGGCAGCCGCACTCGCGCTCGCGGAGAAGTACGACGACCCCGCGGCCGCGGCGCGCACGTTCACGCTGTCGGGCACTCAGACGCAGATGCGGCTCGCCCATCTCGGCATCTCGGCGGACGAGGCCCAGCTCTACGAGCAGCTCGCCTCGCACGTGCTGTGGACCGATGCAGCGCGCGCCGCGCCGCCCGCGTTCAAGGCCACCAACACACTCGGACAGTCCGGGCTGTGGCCGCACGGAGTCTCCGGCGACCTGCCCATCCTGGTGGTGTGCGCCGTGCGCGAGGACGACGTCGCGCTCGTCCGGCAGGTATTGCGCGCGCAGGAATACTGGCGGCTCAAAGGCCTGAGCGCCGACGTCGTGGTGATCAACGACCACCCGGTGAGCTACCTCGACGAGATGCACGAGCAGTTGGAAGCCCTGCTCGAGAACGGCCCGTGGGCGGCGTGGAAGTACCGGCCCGGCGGCGTGTACCTGCTGCGCGGCGACGTCATCCCCGAGCCCGAACGCCGCGTCATGCTGGCGGCGGCTCGCGCGGTGCTGAGCGGCGAGCGCGGCGACCTGTCGAACCAGTTGGGCCTGCCGTTCCCGGAACCGGCGTGGCCCGCCGCGCTCGTGCCCATGCAGGAGAGCGCCACGCGGGCGAGACCACGCGTCGACGTCGCGGTGCCGGCGCTCACCCATGGCAACGGTGTCGGCGGATTCAGCCGCGACGGCCGCGAGTACGTCATCGTGCTCGAAGGGGAGGCCGACACACCGTTGCCGTGGGTGAACGTCATGGCGAACGAGCGCTTCGGCACGGTGGCGGGTGCGACCGGCGCGCTGTGGGCGTGGTCCGGCAACAGCCGCGAGAACCGACTGACTCCGTTCGGCAACGACCCGGTGAGCGAGTTCAGCGGCGAGGCCGTGTACCTGCGCGACGACGACAGCGGCACGACTTGGGGCGCGACCCCCGGACCGCTCGAACGCAGTGGCACGAGCGGGCGCTGGATCACGCGCCACGGCGCCGGCATGACGAGCTTCGAGCACCGTGCGCACGACGTCACCAGCATGCTCACGGTGTTCGTGCATGCCAGCGAACCGGTACGCCTGTCGCGGCTCACCCTCACCAACCACGGTCCGGCGGCGCGGCGGCTGAGCGTGTTCGCCTATCTCGAGTGGGCGCTGTGCCCGCCGCGCGACGGCGAGCACCGCTTCGTGGTGAGCGAACAGGACGAGCCGAGCGGCGTGATCCTGGCGCGCAATCCTTACAACTCGGACTTCGCCAGCGCCGTGGCATTCGCGCACTGTGCGCCGCGCGCGACCTCGGCGACCGGCGACCGCTTCGAGTTCCTCGGCCGGAACGGCTCCTTGCGTCGGCCGGCGGCACTCGCACGCGAGCACCTGAGTGGCCGCTTCGGAGCCAACCTCGATCCGTGCGCTGCACTGCACATCGCGGTCGAGCTCGCCCCCGGCGAATCGCGCGAGATCGTGCTGCTGCTCGGTCAGGGCGACGACGCGGCACACGCGCGGGTGCTCGCAGAACGCTTCAGCGCCCCTGCGGCTGTGGCCGAGGCGTTGCGCGGCGTCGAGGAGCACTGGAACACCATGCTCGGCACGATCCAGGTCGAGACCCCGGACGACTCGTTCGACCTCATGATGAACCACTGGCTGCTCTACCAGACCATGAGTTCGCGGCTATGGGGCCGAACCGGATTCTTCCAGCCGGGCGGCGCCTACGGCTTCCGCGACCAGTTGCAGGACGTCATGGCGCTCGGGCTGGCGCGGCCCGACCTGTACCGCGAGCACCTGCTGCGCTGCGCCGGACGGCAGTTCGCCGAAGGCGACGTCCAGCATTGGTGGCACGAGAACACCGGCCGCGGCGTGCGCACGACGTGCTCGGACGACCTGCTGTGGCTGCCGTTCGCGGTCGCACATTACGTGCGAGTCACCGGCGACCGCGCCGTGCTCGACGTCCGTCTGCCGTTCCTGGCCGCCGCGCCTCTGCTGCCCGGCGAACACGAGGCCTACTCCCAACCGCGTGCGTCCGGCCAGCACGGCACTTTGCACGAGCATTGTATCCGTGCGATCGAACGCGGGCTCACGATCGGCCGCCACGGCCTGCCTCTCATCGGCAGCGGCGACTGGAACGACGGCATGAACCGGGTCGGGCAGTTGGGCCGCGGCGAGAGCGTATGGCTGGGCTGGTTCCTCGCCGGCATCCTCGCGGACTTCGCCACGCTCGTCGATGCGCGCGGCGACCCGGCGCGCGCCCTCCGGTGGCGGGCCGAACGCACCCGGCTGCAGGCCATGCTCGAACAGGCGTGGGACGGCGACTGGTACCGGCGGGCGTACTTCGACGACGGCAGCCCGCTCGGCTCCGCACAGGTCGCGGAATGCCGCATCGACTCGATCTCGCAGAGCTGGGCCGTGCTGTCGGGCGCGGCCCCGGCGGTCCACGCCGAACGCGCGATGGATTCCGTATGCATGTTGCTCGTGCGCCGGGACGCCGGCGTGATCAAGCTGCTCGACCCGCCGTTCGACCAGGGCACGGTCGATCCCGGGTACATCAAGGGCTACCTGCCGGGGGTGCGCGAGAACGGCGGCCAGTACACGCATGCCGCGCTGTGGACCGTCATGGCACTGGCGAAACTCGGCAACGGCGATGAGGCCGCCGAACTGTTCCACATGCTCAACCCCGTCAATCACGCGCGCACCGCCACCGACGTGCGGACTACAAGGTCGAGCCCTACGTGGTCGCCGCCGACGTCTACACGCGCGCACCCCACATCGGGCGCGGCGGCTGGACGTGGTACACCGGCTCGGCCGCCTGGATGTATCGGCTCGGACTCGAGTCGATCCTCGGACTGCACCGGACCGGCTCGAGCTTCACCATCGACCCCTGCATCCCCACGGCATGGGAACGCTTCGACATCCGCTGGCGCAACGGCGCGACGGTGTACGAGATCTCGGTCGAGAATCCCGAGCGCTGCAATCAGGGCGTGGCACACGCCTGGCTCGACAGCCGGCCGGTGGACCCTGCCGCCATTCCCCTGTCGGAGGACGGGCTGACCCACCAGGTACGCCTCATCATGGGTGGGAAATCCTGCCGCAGCGACTCGTCAGTCGCGGCGGAAACCCCGGTTTCATTGGGGAATCCTCGCTGAGCCGGACAATCGGGAGCCTGCGTACGATTTCACTGGCTTTTCGGAGCCGCTACCCCGATACTGTGCCCATCTTCGGTTGTGTGTGGATGAGCTGTTGACGTTCAGATCCGCCTGAGATTCCTCAGGCGGCATTTTTTATGTCGATCTCACCCCCTCGATCGGAATCACGGTCACAAAGACCGGATGCGGCCGCGGCGTCATACTGCGGCAGATGCGGGCCTTCGGGCCCGGTACAAGGAGTACAAAGTGGCTAGTGGCACTGTGAAGTGGTTCAACGATGCGAAGGGCTTTGGCTTCATCACGCAGGCTGACGGTGGCGAAGACGTGTTCGTGCACTTCTCGGCTGTGGTCGGCGAAGGCTTCAAGACGCTCGCCGAGGGTGAGGCGCTGGAGTTCGATGTGACCCGTGGGCCGAAGGGCCTGCAGGCCGCGAACGTCCGCAAGGCTTAATCGCTCGATCGGGGTACCACCTCCCGCTCACGAGGCGGCGTCCGCAAGGACGCCGCCTCGAGCGTTTTCTGGCGGCGCGTCCAACCCGCCCAGGCCATCCACGACCAATCGCCCGGTACGCGACGCACGCGCTGGCCTTGTGCGACCGCTGAGCGGTCCCCGAGCCCGGTGATCGCGGTTGCCATCCCGTGGCATCGTGCCCGTGGCATCGTGCCCGTGGCGTCGTGCCCTGGCATCGTGCCCTGGCATCATCCCCGCGGCGCCGTCCCCCGACGTCATCCCAAGGTCGACTCCCCCCCGACACCGTTTTGCAGGAGTTTGTCCGGATTTCACCCCGCGTTCACCCGCGACCTGATATTTTGCGGCGTGTCGACAGGAGTCATTTCATTTCGAATGGAGGGAACCATGCCCAGCAAGCGCGTCACCGCACCCAAGAAGACTGCCGTGAAGGCCGCCACCAAGCCCACGCAGACCACAGCCGCGAGCAAGCCCCGCACCGCCACGAGCAGCGCGGCGCCTCGCGTCCGCAAGCCGGCGAGCTCAGCACGCGCAAAGTTGTCGCATCACGACATCGCCGCGCGCGCACACGATCTGTATGTGCAGTCGGGCTTCGAAGGCCATCGTGAAGTCGAGTTCTGGCTCGAAGCCGAGCGCCAGCTGAAGAAGGGCATCAAGCTCTAGACCAATCCGTTCCTCGGGCTGTGCGCGGGAACAACGGCGCCCGACTTGGTTGCATCGGCTGAGCTTTGCTACTCAGCGAGCAGCCGTGGCGCGACGCACGGTCACGGGAAACGGGTAGCGGATCGGCCCGAGCGACGTCTCGATCGTGGGGACCAGCTCGAGGCGCATGTCCTTCTGGACAGCCCCCTGCCCCGCGACCGCGAGCGCCATATCGAACAGATCGCGGGCTCCCCCGCTGGTGAGTTCGAGCAGGTTCAGTCGCACCGTCAGGGGCACGTCGACCGACTGGCCGGGTGTGATGGTGACCGCACTGGCCAGCTCGCCGCTCAGCGCCTGACGGTCCTCGATGAACAGCGTCCACCCGAGACCGACCATTCGCGCCGCGACCGAGTTGGCAGCCGGATTCGTGGCGCTGACGTGCGCCACCAACTCGAGCGGAACCTGTTTCGTGGCCACAGCCGCGCCCAGTCGCGCGGCCTCGGCGATGCTCAATGCTCCGAAGCTCGAGCCCGCCCCCACACGGATGCCGGCGACCCGTACGTCGGACACGCCCGCGAACGCGAACGCCACCGTGCGCAGCGTCGCGATCTGCTGGAGCGCTGTGCAACCGGGAACGGCGAACAGCACGATCATCGCCAGCACAGCCACGGCACGGGATGCACGGAACATGAAGGCCTCAGTTGTGGGTTGCGCGCCGGCGCACTCGCGTGGTCCGGCACTCAGGGGTTCGGAACATCCAAGCCGTCGATGTGCCGGTCGTCGTTCCACTGTTCGATCACCGGCCGATCCGGGCCGCGATCCCGGCCCAGCACGCTGACCGCCGCCGTCGACAGCAGGAAGCGCTGCGCGGTGGCCACGGGCAACCCCAGCCAGCGCACGGCGATGATACGCAGGATATCTCGGTGGGCGAATAACAGCACATCGCCAGTGGACTCCCGCAGGCGGGCCACGCAGCGGTCGGCGCGAGCACTCACCGCCTCGAGCGCCTCGCCGTCCGGACAGCCGTCGCGGAACAACTCCCAGTCGGGTCGCTCGGCGCGGATGTCGACCGTGCGGCGTCCTTCGTACGCGCCATAGCCCCACTCGACCAGGTCCGCGTCCGCCTGGGCCACGGCCCCGAAGCCGGCCAGCACGCTGGTGCGCGCTGCGCGCTGCAATGGGCTCGTGAGTACGCGGGCGAAGTTCCCGCCATGCAAGCGTGCGGCCAACGCGCGCGCCTCGCGCTCGCCGCGTTCGGTCAGCGGGATGTCGGTGCGCCCGGTGTGCTGGCCCGACAGGCTCCACGCGGTCTCACCATGACGCACGAGCACGACCCTTGGGAACACCGCTGCCTCGCTTCCGTTCGAGTGTGGTGGCGGCGCCGGTAAGTAGGTTCGACGCGCGCAGGGCTGTTCGAGTCAGTGGATGGCTCGACTGTCTGCCGCGGTCGAGCGTGGCAGCGGGCTCGATCCCGAATCGCTACTTCGCCAGCTTCTCCGCCAGGAAGTCCGTCATGGCCTGCCACGAGCGCTTGTCGGCGAGCGCGTTATAGGCCGCGCCCTTGCTGTTGTCGGTGCCGGCGCGCGGGTCGGTGAAGCTGTGCACGGACCCGCCGTACTGGACGAACTGCCAGTCGACGCCGGCGGCGCGCATCTCGTCCTGGTAGCTCTTCACTTCTTCGGCGTTCACGTACGGGTCATCGGCGCCGTGCAGATTGAGCACGCTGGCCTTGATGTTCTTGGCGGCCGCCGGATCGGCGGACGCGAGCGAGCCGTGGAACGTCACGACGGCCTTCACGGGGGCACCGCTGCGCGCCAATTCGAGCGCGCACATGCCGCCGAAGCAGTAGCCCGTCACCGCGAGTCGTGTGGCATCGGCCTGCGGGCGCGACGACAGGAAGTCGAGGCCTGCGCGCACCCGCGCGCGCACGACCGAGCGGTCTTTGTAGAACTTCCCGGCTTCAGCACCCGCCTCCGCCGCATTCGCGGGACGCACGCTTTTTCCGTACACATCGGCCGCGAGTGCGACATAGCCCAATGCCGCCAGCTTCTGGACCTGCTCCTTCTGATGGGCCGTGGCGCCGAACCAGTCGTGCACCAGCAGCACGCCCGGACGTGCACCCTTCACCGCGTCGTCATACGCCAGCCAGCCTTCGCACACGGTGTCGCCCTGTTTGTACTGCACGAGTTCGGTCTTCACGGCCGCCCTCCCGAGCGTGGGCATGATGGGCACCAACGACAGCGCAAGCATCAGCACGATCGACATCTTCATGGGACGGCCTCCGGGCAAGGGACAGACGCAAGCAGTCAGGCGTCGGCGGACTATAACCGATGGCCGCCCCTGCCACGGGTTGCCGCGATATCGACCCGGCGCTAAGGTCGGGCGATGCTCGACCGACTCCGTTCGCTGCTCGCGCAGCACAGCCAAGCTCCCGCCACGCCGAGCGTGGAACCGAATCGTGCGCTCAAGGTGGCGGCCTGTGCGCTCTTGCTCGAGATGGCCCACGCCGACGACGAGTTCTCGGCCGACGAGCGCCGGCGCATCGAGGAGATCGTCGGACGGCACTTCGCGAGCGGGGCCGATGCCACTCGTGAGTTGATCGAGGCCGCCGATCGGGAACGCCGTGAAGCCACCGATCTGTTCCAGCTCACGAGCGTCATCACCCGCGAGTACGACGAAGGCCAGCGCCTGCTGCTATCGGAGCTGTTGTGGCGCGTCGTCGATGCCGATGGGGTGCTGTCCGAGCACGAGGACTACCTCACCCAGAAGCTCGCCGTGCTGTTGGACTTGCGCCCCGGATATCTGGCTGAGGCTCGCAAGCGCGCACGCAGTTAGCGGCGCAGGATCGGAACGGCCGCGATCGTCCGTGGCAGCGGCCACGGCATCGCAAGGGCGCTCGGACGGGGAACCTGCCGGACCACCGCGGTCCGGCCCCAACCAGCGTCAGCTCTTCGGGCGGAGTGACGGATCCTGCGTGTAGCGCAGGTAAGGCAGCTCGGCGCGCCAGCCGGACTCGAACTTCTTGCTCGCGGCTTCGTCGCTCAGACTGGGGGCGATGATGACTTCGTCGCCGCGCTCCCAGTTGGCCGGGGTCAGGACGCCGTGTTCCGAGGTGAGCTTGAGCGCATCGATCGCGCGCAGCACTTCCTCGAAGTTGCGCCCCACGCTGGGCGGGTAACTGGTCGTGAGCCGGATCTTCTTCGCCGCATCGATGATGAACAGCGAGCGCACGGTGGTCGATTCGACAGTATTGGGGTGCAGCATGTCGTAGAGCGTCGCGATGCGGCGATCGGGATCCGCGATCAATGGGATGCGGATGCAGATGCCCTGCGAGGTCTCGATGTCACGCATCCAGTCGGTGTGCCGGCCGAGCGCGTCGATGCTGAGTCCCAGCACCTTGACGCCACGCCGTTCGAACTCGCCCTTGAGTCGCGACACCGAGCCGATCTCGGTCGTACACACCGGCGTGAAGTCCCCCGGGTGCGAGAACAGCACGCACCACTGGTCCCCCATCCACTCGTGAAAGCGGATGGGACCCTGGGTCGTCTGGGCTTCGAAGTCAGGGGCGAGGTCGCCGAGTCGCAGACTCATGGGGCTCCAAGGGTGCCGGCCGATGGGGCGTGGCGTGGGCGGATCGACAGTGAAGCGCGAAGTTCGGTCGTGTGATCGTGAAGTTCGATGACAGAATCGTACCACGCAGGAGGGGCCCGGGCGGACAGGAATCGGCGGGCAGCCCGCTCCCCGGTTCTCGACCGCGCGCCCGGCCCCCATCGCATCGGGTCCGGGGCATCGGGCAAAACGAAGTACCACGGGGGCAAACTCGGCGCGGGTCCTGTGCTAGGCTCCGAATGCCCCTCGCGGTGACCCGCCCCCGCGAGTGTCATCATGCAGCCGAATCCAGAGCACATCGAGCAGGCGCGCGGGCTCAATCAGGCCGCCCGGCAGTTCCTCCTCTCCGAGCCGTGGGAGCACATCCGCGAGTCGGAATGCTTCGCCTTCCGCGACCCCGACACGCTGGAGCAGGTGTTCGTGAGTGTCCGCGGCGACTTGGATCCCTGCCCCGGATTGGCCGTGTTCCGTGGCGTCGAAGGGTACGCCTCGATGCACCGACTCGGCCTCCGGGCGATCGAATCGCTCGACGAGCGCGACATACTGGACGTCTCGGGGACGTTCGTCGTGTTCCGCCCGCTGGCGGAGCTCTCGGCGCGGGCCATGGTGCCGATCGAGTCGTCCGGCGTGGAGTTCGATCCTGCTGGCCTGGCGCCCGACTTCGCGACCTACCTGCCGGGTCATGTGCCGGGTGGTCCGACGAGCGAGGAGATCCGGCTCCTGACACTCGCTCTGCAGTTGAGTTGCCAACTCGTCGAGCCCGTGCTCGAGAACAGACTTCATCTGGATTGTGTCGACGGGCGCTGGATCGAGTTTCGGCACGTCCACGACCGTGCAGCCTGCTGGTGGGAGGCCAGCCGGACGAAGTGCGGGTTCGTGCAACCCTCGCTGTTTCCGCCGCGGCCACAGCCCCTCGATGAGCTGAACCGGGCCCGGCTGCAGCAACTCGCGGAAAGGCCGGATGAGATCTGGGAGTTCGACATCGTCCCCGTGGGCATGGTGCAGGAGCTCGCGCCCGAGGAACGTTGGCCAATCCTGCTCATGCTGCTCATCGTCGACCGTGCGACGGGAATGCCGCGGCACTTCGAGTACATCCCGGCGCCGGTGCGCTATGCCCAGGCGGCAGCGAGGCTGGTGAGCGCGCTGCTGTCGATCGGTGCGCGTCCGGCACAGATGCGCGTCCGGGACTACCGAATGCGGGCGAGCATCGCCGCGATCGCGCAGGCCATGGACTGCAAACTCATCACCGTTCGGCACCTGCCGGCCCTGGACGTGGGACATGCTGTGCTGCTCGACCTGATCCGGAGGGACAAAGCGCATCGCGCGGGTTGGGCGCGGCACTGCACCGATTCGTGACCAGCGCGCACGTGATCCGGTGCTCAGCGCCAAACACCTCGCCCACCCGCCGCGGCGCGCGCCGCCTCAGGCGAACGCCAGCAGCGCCTTCTCCGCCAGCTTGTCGAACGCACGGACGCACAGTTCGAGGTGCTCTTCCTTGGTGTCCTCGATCTTGTTGTGGCTGATGCCGTGCAGGCTCTGGACAAACATCATCACGGTGGGCACGCCGGCGCGCGCCACCTCGGCCGCATCATGCAGCGGGCCCGAGGGCAGGCGGTGCACCTTGCCGCAGGTCTCGACGATGGCTTCCTCGCAGAACTTCAGGAGACGCGGGTCGAACAGCAACGGCTCGATGCTCCACAGCCGCTCCCACGCCACGTCGACGTTGCCCGCCTTGGCGAAGCGCTCGCTGGCCGCGCGCGCCTCCGCCAGCGAAGCCGCGAGTGCTGGTGCATCCAGGTGGCGCTGGTCGAGCGTGATGCGGCAGTCCTCGACCACGCTGGTGACGATGCCGGGCTTCGTGGTGCACGAGCCGATCGTGCCCACCCCGCCGTGACGGCCGGTGATCTCGTAGATCTCGGGGCTCATGCGCGCAGCCGCCAGGAAGGCGTCACGACGGCGGTTCATCGGCGTGCTGCCCGAGTGGGCGGCCTGGCCATGGAAATGGATGGCGTGGCGCTCGACCCCGAACGTGCCGAGCACGACGCCCAGCGGCAAGTCCATATCGAGCAGCACCGGGCCCTGCTCGATGTGCAGTTCCAGATACGCCGCCGCATTCGCCAGCTCGCGATGACTGTCCTTCACACTCTCGAACATGACTCCCACACCGGCGAGCGCGGCAGGCAGCGTGACGCCGTCCTTGTCGACCAGTTTGCGGGCCTCATCCATCTCGAGATTGCCCGAGCATGCCGACGAGCCGAACAGGCTCTTGCCGAAGCGCGCGCCTTCTTCGTCTGCCCAGTCCACCAAGCGGACGGTCATGGGCAGCCGGTCGCCATACTGCGCGTGCAGTCGGCGCAGGATCTCGACACCGGCGAGCACGTTCAGGCAGCCGTCCAACCAGCCGCCGTTCGGCACCGAATCCATGTGGCCGCCGATCAGCAGCGCCTTGTCGGACCGCCCCTTGAGCGTGCTCCACAGGTTGCCAGCGGCATCGACATGCGTCTCGACGGGCAGAGGCGCGAGCTTGGACTTCAGCCACTCACGGACCTGGACCCACATGGGCGTGAACGCGATGCGCTGGGCACCGTCAGCGTCGGCGGAGAATGCACGCAACTCCTTGAGCTCCGCGGTCGTGCGCTGGGGATCGAGTGCATTGGGCATGTCCGGCATGTTAGCGCGGATGCGAACGCAATGGGAGTGGGACTCCAGTCGCCTGCACGCAGGACACCCGCGGGCGGGGTCCGGATGCGCGGGAAGCACGTGTCGGGCGTCATCCGACGGGCAGCATCCGACGGGCAGCATCCGACGGGCAGCATCCGACGGGCAGCATCCGACGGGCAGCATCCGACGGGCGTCATCCGACGGGCAGCATCCGACGGGCATCATTCGCCCGCCTGTGCGAAAGTCCCCGGGATCGAACTTCGCTGCGCGTGGTACGACCGCTCCTGATATTGCGCCGGACGCACGCCGAAGACGGGCACCGCGCCCGCGTCCGTCGCTGCCGCAACCCGGAGGCTGAGCCTCGATGACACGTTCCATGCCACCACCGAGCGCGCGAGCCTCGGGCCCTGTCGCCCACAAGTTCGGCGGCTCGAGTCTGGCGACGCCCGAGGCGCTCCGCGGCGTGGCCGACATCCTGCTGGCCCGGGGTGAACCTCGGCAGTTGATCGTGGTCTCCGCCATGCACGGGGTCACGGACGCGCTCATCGCGATCTGCGCTCAGGCCGATGCGCGCGACGCGGGATGGCCGGATGCCTGGAACGCGCTTCGCCAGAGGCACCTGGATGCGGCGCACACGCTGCTCGGCGCGCGGCGCGATGCGGCATGCGGCTGGCTGGAAGTACAGTTCGAGGAACTGCGCGCGCTGCTCGCAACGCTCCTGCCCGAAGGCACGCCGACCGAAGCCAGGACGTTGTTGGTGCAGGGGCTGGGCGAGGTTCTCTCGGCGCGCCTGCTCACCGAGTGCCTGCTCGAGCGCCGTACCGACGCGGCGATGCTCGACGCGCGCGAAGTGCTCGTGGTCACTCGCGACGAGATGGGCGTGACGGTGGACTGGCCCGCCAGCCGCGAGCGTTACGCGGGCTGGCTCGCGGCGCACTCCGCGCCATGCGCGGTCGCCACCGGCTTCATCGCGCGCGACGAGCAGGGGCGTGCGACCACGCTGGGCCGCAATGGCAGCGACTACTCCGCGGCCATCTTCGCCGCACTCGCCGGCAGCCCCGAGCTTCACATCTGGACCGACGTGGACGGCGTGCTCTCGGCCGATCCGCGCCTCGTGCCCGAGGCCGAAGTGTTGCCCGCACTCTCTTATTTCGAGGCATGCGAACTGGCCTACTTCGGCGCCCGCGTGCTCCACCCCCAGACCATGTCACCGGCGATCACGCACGGCATTCCCATCCGTATCCGCAATACTTTCCGCCCCGAGCATCCGGGCACACTCGTGTCCGATGCTTCGAACACGGCGGCACCCGTGCGCGGCGTCACGGCGTTCGACGGGCTGGCGCTGCTCAACGTCGAGGGCGCCGGCATGATCGGCGTTCCCGGCACCGCCGAGCGCGTCTTCGGCGCGCTGCGCCAGGCGCGCGCCTCGGTGGTGATGATCTCGCAGGGCTCCTCCGAGCACTCCATCTGCTGTGTCGTCCAGGCGGCCGACGCCGAGCGTTCGGTTGCCGCGCTGCGCGAGACGTTTGCACTCGAACTGCAGCGCGGCCAGATCCAGCGCGTGACCGCCGAGGCCGGCATGACCGTGCTGGCGTTGGTGGGCGACGGCATGTCGGGCACACCGGGTGTGGCGGCCAGGCTGTTCAGCGCTTTGGCGCGCGCCAGTGTGAACATCCGTGCGATCTCGCAGGGTGCCTCCGAGCGCAACATCTCGGTCGTGGTCGCCAGCACCGACGGCGCGCGTGGCCTGCGTGCGATCCACTCCGGGTTCTACCTCTCGCCGCAGACGCTGTCGGTGGGGCTCGTGGGGCCTGGCCATGTGGGCCGGGCGCTGCTGGCGCAGATCGCCGCCGCCAGCGACCGGTTGCGGCGCGACGTGCAACTCGACCTGCGCGTGCGCGCGATCGCGACGAGTAAGCGCATGGTGCTCGACGATCAGCGCCTGGATCTCGCGGGCTGGCCCGATCGCTTGAAGCAGGGCGAGCCGGTCGATCTCGGACTGTTCGCGCAGCATGTGCGTGCACCTCACCTGCCGCACGCCGTGCTGATCGACTGCAGCGCCAGCGACGAAGTGGCAGCACACTACCCGGCGTGGCTCGAGGCCGGCCTGCACGTCATCACGCCCAACAAGCACGCGGGCGGCGGGCCGTGGCCGCGCTACGCAGCGATCCGCGCGGCGATGGCGCGCGGCGGGCGCTTTCGCTATGAAGCCACCGTGGGCGCGGGCCTGCCGGTCATCAGCACGCTGCGCGATCTGTTGGACACCGGCGATGAGGTGATCGCCGTCGACGGGCTGCTCTCGGGCACGCTGGCGTGGTTGTTCAACCGCTTCGATGGGCGTGTGCCGTTTTCGGCGCTCGTGCGCGAGGCACGCACGGCTGGCTACACCGAGCCCGATCCTCGCGACGACCTCTCGGGGCGTGACGTGGCGCGCAAGCTGGTGATCCTGGCGCGCGAGATGGGGCGTGCCCTGTCGCTCGATGACGTCGAGGTGGAGAGCCTGGTGCCCGATGCCTTGCGCGCCGCGACGCCGGCGCAGTTCATGGAGCGACTCGAGGTATTGGACGCTCCGCTGCTGGCGCGACTCGAGCTCGCACGCGCGCGTGGATGCGTACTGCGCCACGTGGCGCATCTGGATCGCGAGGGCCGCGCCAACGTGAGCCTGGCGGAACTGCCACCTGACCATGCGTTCGCGCACGCACGGCTCACGGACAACGTGGTGCAGTTCACCACGCGGCGTTATCGCGACAATCCCCTCGTGGTACAAGGCCCGGGCGCCGGACCCGAGGTGACCGCCGCGGGCGTTTTCGCCGACCTGCTGCGCATCGCATCCGGACTGGGAGCGAAGCTGTGAGCGCGCGCCAAGCGACCGCGTGGGCACCGGCGTCAGTGGCCAACGTGGCCGTGGGATTCGACATATTGGGCCACACGCTCGAAGGCCCGCGTGACACCGTCACCGTGCGGCGGGTTCCAGAGCGGGGCGCGCGCATCGCGGCCATTCGCGGTATCTCCGAGACCATCCCGCTCGCGTCGAACGCGAACAGCGCCAGCGCCGCGCTGCACGCGCTCGGGGTGACACTCGACTTGGCGTTCGGCTTCGAGCTCGAGATCGAGAAGGGCATCCCGCTGGGCTCGGGCCTGGGCGGCTCTGCAGCTTCTGCCGTCGCCGCGCTGGTGGCGGCCAATGCACTGCTCGACACGACGCTCACACGTGAGGCGCTTTATCCGTACGCGCTCGAAGGCGAGGCGTGCGCGAGCGGCGCGCGGCACGGCGACAACGTCGGTCCGCAGCTCCTGGGCGGATTGGTGCTCGCGGCCGGCGGGCGATTGCTGTCGCTTCCCGTGCCATCGGGGCTCATGGCCGTGGTGGTGCATCCGCACCTGGTGCTCGAGACGCGACGCGCGCGCGAAGTGCTGACGGCCCCATTCGCGCTGACTGATGTGGTGCTGCAGACGAGCGGCCTGGCGCTCCTGCTCACCGGTTGCCATCGCGGCGATGTGACGCTGCTGCGCCAAGGGCTCGCCGACGCGTTGATCGAGCCGCGCCGTGCCGCACTCATTCCGGGCTTCGCCAGCGTCAAGCAGTCCGCGCTCGCGACCGGTGCGATCGGCGCCGGCATCTCGGGCTCGGGTCCGAGCGTGTTCGCGTGGTGCGAGGGGCGCTCGAGTGCCGAGCGCACGGGCGAGGCGATGCGACAGGCGTTCGCCGCAGCCGGGCACGACAGCGACGTGTTGATCTCGCCTCTCCCCGGCCCGCGCGCGGAGCTGATCGCATGAGATACGTCAGCACGCGCGGCGGAGTGGCGAGCGCCAGTCTGTCCGATGCGCTGTTCGCTGGCCCCGCGCCCGATGGCGGACTCTACGTGCCCGAGCGCGTGCCGCGACTGGAGCCGCAAGCGCTCGCTGGACTCGACGACCTGACATCCGTCGCGGCGCGGGTGCTCACTCCATTCGCCGAGGGCGACCCGCTCGCGGCCGATCTGGCGCAACTGACGGCGGAGGCGTTCACG
The DNA here is from genome assembly GCA_031408715.1 of bacterium. Classification (GTDB taxonomy): domain Bacteria; phylum Eisenbacteria; class RBG-16-71-46; order RBG-16-71-46; family RBG-16-71-46; genus JAIOPA01. The sequence goes on along the minus strand of JANNWR010000228.1, from coordinate 1,006 downwards.
TTCGAAGCGCCGCTTCGCTCGCTGCACCCACCCGACACATACCTGCTGGAACTTTTCCACGGTCCGACCGCTGCGTTTAAAGACTTCGGCGCGCGATTCCTCGCCGCGTGTTTCCGCCGGCTGGCTCGCCGCTCCGCGCAACCGCTCACCGTCCTGGTCGCGACCTCGGGCGACACGGGCAGCGCGGTGGGTGCCGCCTTCCTCGGGATGCCGAATGTGCGCGTCGTGATCCTGTACCCCAACGGGTTGGTCTCGCCGCGGCAAGCGCACCAACTGGGCTGTTTCGGCGGCAACGTGCACGCGCTCGCCGTGCGCGGCACGTTCGATGATTGCCAGCGGCTGGCGAAGCAGGCGTTCGCCGACATTGCACTGCGCGAGCGCGCACCGCTGGTTTCGGCCAACAGCATCAGCCTCGGGCGGCTGCTCCCACAGATGTCGTACTACGCTCACGCTGCACTGGCGCACTGGCGATCACACGCACAACCATTGCACTTCGTGGTGCCCACCGGCAATCTGGGGAATGCGTTCGCCTGCTTACTGGCTCGCGCCGCCGGCCTGCCGATCGGTGATGTCCTGCTCGCCAGCAACGCCAACCGCGTGATCCCGGACTTCTTCTCATCCGGTGCATACCTGCCGCGGCCGAGCCTCGCCACGCTCGCGAATGCCATGGACGTGGGCGACCCCGGCAATATGGAGCGATTGCGCTGGCTGCACCCTGAGCCGGCTCTCGCGGGCATCTCGGCCGAAAGCGTGGACGACGCCACGATCAGCGCCTGCATCACCCAAAGCGAGCGACGCTATGGCGCGACATTCTGCCCGCACACCGCGTGCGCGGTCGCAGCCCTCGAGCGTCGCCGCCAAGCGAGTGACACGCGTGCGTGGGGGATCGTCGCCACCGCGCACCCGGCCAAGTTCGATCAGACGGTCGAGCCACTTGTGGGTCACGCCGTGCCCGCTCCGCCTGCGCTCGCCGCGATGCTCGCGCGGCCGTCGCACAACGAGCCGC
>JANNWR010000227.1:0-18197 GCA_031408715.1 bacterium | reverse complement strand
CGACGTAACCCGCGATGACACTCACGACGAGGCTGTACACGAACCAGTTCATGAGGCTGGGGCCCATGTTCATGACACCCGGCTTCATGAACGTGGCGATGAACACCGGCCCCTTGCTGCGCTTGGCCTTGTACTCGGGCGAACTCATCGCCGCCATGTTCGCGGGCTTGGGCACGCCGTAGTCGCCCGGCGGGATGTTGAACTTCGCGAGCGCTTCCATCACACCGGTCTCGTCCGGCAGGGCGCGATAGTCGTTGGCGTGATATTTGAGCGCCATGTGCATCACCGAGCTCACCACGAACACGATCACGGCCGAGACCACGATGGGCAACAGCAACGACGTGACGGGAACCATGTCTGCCTCCTGCGGGAACGGAATGGACGTCACACGCGGGGTGCGGCCAGCAAGATGCGGTGCGTAGCGCACAGTCTAGGCGCTCGACCGTCCGCACCGCAGTAAGAATCTAGGCCGGCAGGTCCTCGCCGAACGTCTCGCGGTGCGCGAGCCGCACCGCGGCATCGACCGTGAGCCCCGCCGCGTACCACTGTTCCCATGGCAGCGAGGGGTAGTCGTACGCCTCCTCCCAGCCGGCCTGGTCCCACCAGTTGGAGCACGCCATGAACCAGTCGCGGTAAGACAACTGCGCGTTCGTGAGCCATCGTTCGTCCATCGCCCCGCCCTCAGTTCTGCCACACGGCGTAGCCGCTCTTGCGCAGCTTGGCGGCCAGTGCACGTTCGCGCGCCTCGGCTTCCGGCCATGGTACCGCCAGCAGGTTGTGGGTCTTCCGGTGCAACTCGATGCCGAACAGCTTGGCGAAGCGCGCCGCTTTGAAGCCGCGCTTGTGCTGCGCGAAACGCTCCTCCGGCGTGAGCCCGGTGCTGCCCAGGTACACACACGGCTTGTCGGCACGATGATCCGGGTTGGCGTCGCGGAAGCGCTTGATCTCGAGCACCTTGGGATCGAGCCGGATGACGTACAGGCGCTTCATCGCCACCGCACGCGGCCGTTTCTTGCGTCGGCGCGGGGCCGGGTCAGGCGCCGGCATGTTCGGAGGCTCCCTTGAAGCGCGCCAGCAGCGCGTCCTCGCCGATGACCACCAACTGGCTGCGAGCACGGCTCGCGCCCACGTAAAGCAGCGGCACGAACTCCAGATAGTCGACCGGCTCCATGCGAACCAGCACGATGACGTCGCGCTCGAGGCCCTTGAAGCGCGCCACGCTCTCGACCAGTACGCGCGCGTCCGCGGCGTCGTGCTCGGTGGTGACCTCGAACGCCCCGATGCGGCCGTCGGCCACCAGTTCGGGCACCGCGCGCCGGCTCGAGACCAGCACGGCGATGCTCCCCGGCGGCACGCTCTCGTCGCGGATCAGCCGATGCAGCACACGGCTCAGCTCGCGCGCCTGGTCGCGCGCGCCGCTGGCCGTGATGAACTCCGGCGCGCGCCCTTCGGGGCCGGTGGCGCGCGTGCGGGTGCCGCCCGCCAGCCGCCCCATGACCTCGTGGATCGCGCGTGTGTTGCGACGGTTCTCCGTCATCTCGTACGTCATCATGTCGCGCTCGGGCCACGGGCTGGCTTCGCGGTAGACCGCCTGCGTCTCGTCCTGGAACACATACAGCACGCAGTCTTCGCGGTCATCGAGTGTCAGTTCGAGCGCGGCGCGGTCGTCGGCGCTGAAGTCCTGACCTTCATCCACGACGATGGCCTCGAAGCGTTCGTCGACGCTCGCCAGCGCATCGGCGAGCAGCGCCGGCAGTTGCTCGCGGAAGAACGCATTCGCGAGCCCGGGCTGCGTGAGCGGCGGCACGTCGTGTCCGGCACGGCGCGCGAACGCGGCGCACAGTTCGTGGAACGTCATCACGGTCAGGCCATCGAGCGCGCCCACACTGCTGCGCAGGTACTGCGCGAGCGGCAGGTTGAAACACGTGAACAGCGTGCGGAAGCCATGGTCGCGCGCCAGGCGCTTGGCCTTCTCCACCGCGAGCAGCGTCTTGCCCGTGCCCGCGCCCCCCGTGACCACGACGCGGCGATTGCGCGCCAGGCCGTCGAGCACGTGGAACTGCGTCTCGGTGAGTTCGATGATGCGCCGGCTGTCCTCGGCGATCGCCCGGCCGAGCGGCATGTGCATGGTGAACGAACTCGCCAGCACGGCCGTCACCACGCGCATACCCGCCTCCCCCAACGGGCGGCGGCCGTCGCTGCGCGCCCAGTAACGCGCCACCGCGAGCAGGCGTTCGGTGAGCCGGCCGAGGTCGCCGTACGGCAGCAGGATGTCGCGCGGTGCATCGGCGCCGACCGCGTGATCGGGCAGCGCGCAGTCCGGGAACACCACCGCATGCGCGAACGGGATGCCGTCCCCGGGCCAATCTGGATGCTCGCGCAGCTTGCGCTCGACCGCGCGCCGGTTCTCGTGCGCCTGCACCACCGGACTGCGGGCGAGCGGGTGCACCTGGCCGGACATCGATGTGCTCGACCAGCGGCCGTCGTCCACGCGCAGCACGCCGCCCTTCACCTCGAGCACGATCACGCCGTGCTCGGGATGCGCCAGCACGAAGTCCGCCTCGCCCGTGGTCGCACCGTCGCCGCGCCGCTTGTGCACCCAGCCCGCCCACGCGAACACGCTCCAGTCGCCGTCCAACTGTTCGCGCAACGCTTCGTAAGTGGCGCACTCGGCGTCGAGCTGAACCGCGTCACGCACAGGCTGCGGGATGCGATCGGGGTACATCCGGGCCATGGGAGCTCGCAGGTTGGGGACCGGGGCGGCACTCTGCCTCGTGCGCGAGTATAGACCCAGCCCGATGCTACAATGGGAACCCCATTCACCCAGCGAGTTCGCGGACGCTCCCGCAGCCGCACCCGACACCGTACCCACCGCGTCCGTATGCCGCCCCCCGGAAGAGCGCCATGTCCCGTCCGCATCGCCTGTCGAAGTCGCGCTACACCGCCGGGCTGCAGTGCCACAAGCAGCTGTGGTGGAAGACGCACGAGCCGCTCGCGCCCGAGTTGGTGCCCGACCCCGCGCAACAGGCCGTGTTCGACAACGGCACGCGCGTCGGCGAACTGGCGTGCACGTACTTCCCCGGCGGCGTGCTCATCGACCGGCCCTTCGCCGAGTTCGAAGCCCGCCTGGACGACACGCGCCGCGCCATCGAGAACGGCGCGAGTGCCATCTTCGAAGCCTGCTTCGTCGCGGGCGAAGTGTTCGTCGCGGTCGATGTGCTGCTGCGTGAGCGCGACGGCTGGCGCGTCATCGAGGTCAAGTCGAGCACGCAGTTGAAGCCCCAGCACGTTCCCGACGCTGCGATCCAGGTGCATGTGCTGCGCGCGGCCGGCCTCACGATCACCGGGGCCGACATCATGGTGCTTTATCGCGCCTGCACGCACCCCGACCTGTCGAACCTGTTCCAGCGCATCGACGTCACCGACAGCGTCGAATCGATGCTCGAGCTTGTTCCCGGCGAAGTGGATCGCCAGCTCGGCATGCTCGCGGGCCCATTGCCCGAAGTCGAGATCGGACCGCACTGCCGGCAGCCGTATCCGTGCCCGTTCGCCTCGCGCTGCTGGCCGGAGCTGCCGCCGCACCACGTCAGCACGCTCTACAACAGCTGGCGCTCGGTGCCCGAGTTGCTGGCACAAGGCTGCGTGACCATCGCCGACGTGCCCGACAGCGTGAAACTGAATGCCGCGGCGGACCGGCAGCGCCGCGCCGTGCGATCAGGGCGGATGATCGTCGAGGGCGCACTGGCGCACGCGTTGCAGCGCTTCGTCGGACCGCTCGCGTACCTCGACTTCGAGACGGTCCAGCCCGCGGTGCCGGTGTGGCCGGGCTGCCATCCGTATGACGCCGTGCCCGTCCAGTTCAGCTGCCACACCGAACGCGCCGATGGCACGCTGGCGCACCATGCGTGGGTCGCCGATGGCGACGAGGATCCCCGCCGCGAGCTGGCACTGCGCGTCATCGACGCCTGCCGCGGGGCGCGCACGGTGGTGGCGTACAACATGGCGTTCGAGCGCGGTTGCCTCGAGCGCCTGGCGGTCGCACTCCCGGAGCTGTCCGGCGAACTGGCCCACGTGATCGAGCGGCTCGCCGACCCGCTGCCGGTCGTGCGCGAGCACGTCTACCATCCCGACTTCGGCGGTAGCTTCAGCCTGAAGGCGGTGCTACCCGCGCTCGTGCCCGAGCTCAGCTATGACGGGCTGGCCATCGCCGAGGGCGTGGGGGCGAGCAATGCGCTGCTACAGTTGCTGTTCGCCGGCGATACTCTCGCCTTGGCCGAACGCGACGCGCTGCGCACCGCGCTGCTCACGTACTGCGAGCGCGACACGCTGGCGATGGTCAAACTGGTCGAGCGACTGCGCGCCATCGCGGGGGCATAGCAAAGGCGGCCGGATCCGAATCGAGACCCTCACCTCGTCGTGCCGAGCCGGCGATCCAGCGCGTACAGGTCCTCGAACTGCTCGACGCCCGCGATCGTCCCCGGGGCGCCGGCACCACCCACCCACAGCGCGATCCTCGCCGGCAGGAGTGCTCGCAGTTCGCCGAGCCGCTTCTCGGCCAGCGCACGATCGAAAGCGGCCGAGACGCTGATCGCGACCGCTTCGACGCGCGGCATCTCCGCCGCTCGTGCCGTTTCGGTCAGAGGCGTGTCCGCGCCGATGTACAACACCTGGCGACCCCGCACAGCGATCAACAACGCGGCCATGAGCAAGCCGCCCTCGTGTTGGTCGGCCGGCAACGTCGCCATCACGACACGCGGGCCCGCGGAGGTGTGGTCGTAGGGATCTCGCAGCTCCTTCAAGAGTCCGTCGACGCAAGCGGCGGCGAAGTGCTCATGCCGGATCTCGAGTTCGCCGTTGTGCCACCCTTCGCCGACAGCGGCCATGAACGGACCCGCGACTTCGGTCAGGAATCGCAGTGGCCCGAGGCGCGCCCATTCCAGGCGCAGTTCTCCCAGCAACACACCGCGGTCCAGGCGGAGCAGCGCACGCAATAGCACGTCGATGCCCCGTTCCACCACCCCCGGCAGCTCACTGACCGCAGTCCCGGGCGAAGGGTCGCGCACCACTTCCGAAGCATGCGTGAGAGCCTCGAGCTGACTCTCGGCAAGCGCCAGGAGTGTCGCCGCGCGATGCCCCTGCCGCAGCAGGAGCGCCACCTGCTGCAGCCGCGGCACGGCGGCGGCGGGGTACAGCCGGTGGCCCGATGGTCGCCGCAGGGGTTCCGGCTGGCCGTATCGCCGCTCCCAGGTCCGCAGTGTCGGCACGGGTATGCCGGTCTCCTGCGACAGCGTCCCGATCGTCATGAGCCCGGGGCCGGGCCCGACGATCGTCCGCGGCGCAGCGTGGATCTCGGTCGGTGACATCAGGGTCCTCAGTTCACTTCACGGGATGTGCTCGGGATTGCCCGAGCCTGCAGGGGAGTCACGGTGCAATGTCGGCGGACGGTGTCGCGCGTGTGTTGACGGAGCATTTCCACTCAAACTTCCGATGCGGGGTCTGACTGAGTAGGTTCACTGTGCGTGGATTCCGGCAAGAAATCAACAAGAATCTGTGCAATCAGCCGTATGGCATTGACTTCTGGCGTACTTCGCCGAATCCTGAATCTGTTCATAGCATCTCATGGAATACCGTAATCTATCCAAAAGAAGCCTACTGACCCGTTCCCGACTGGACCACTCATGCCCTTCCGCATATTCCGCTCGCCCGCCCCGCTGTTCCTGCTCGTCGCCCTGATGACGTTCATCGCGATCGCGGTCGCCATCGCCAAGCCCGCGCGCAAGGGCACACGCCCGGAGGGAGTCGCCGTGACCAAGACGCCGCTGTACTCGTTCGAGCTCGCCCGGATCGACGGCAGCAACCAGTCGCTCGCCGACTACAAAGGACGCGCGCTGTTGATCGTGAACACGGCCTCACGCTGCGGGTTCACGCCGCAGTACGAATCGCTCGAGGCGATCCGGCAGCAGTACAAGGACCGGGGCTTCGAGGTGCTGGCGTTCCCCGCTAACGATTTCATGGGTCAGGAACCGGGCACGAACGCGGAGATCCAGAAGTTCTGCAGCACGCGCTTCCACACGACCTTCCCGCTGTTCGCGAAGCTCAGCGTCAAGGGCAAGCAGATCGCGCCGCTCTACCAGTACCTCACGGTCGACTCACCGTTCCCGGGCGACATCGGTTGGAACTTCAGCAAGTTCCTGGTCGACCGCGAGGGTCAGGTCGTGGCGCGTTTCGGATCCAGCACGGACCCGCGCTCGCCCGAGGTCACGCAGGCCATCGAACGCGTGCTGCCACCCACGAAAGCGAACTGAACCGAGCTGAACGGTGGTGCCGGCTCATCCGGCGAAGGCCCGAGTCCACACATCACGCGCTCGGCACCACTTCGCACGCCCACGACCGACCCGGTCAGGGCAGCCGCACGGCTCGCCAGTCCGCCACCAACTGCGCGGGCTCGGTCGAGAGCCCGACACGGCGTTCGCGGATGCGGCCCCCGGAGTCGACGGTGGCGATGACCGCCGAGTGCGCGATGCCGCCGTCCGGCCCCGACTGCCAGGCCACGCCGAGCGCGGCGGCGAGCGGCGGCAGTCCTGCGGGCTCCCCCACGAGCAACGTCCAGCGCGCTGCATCCAGCGCGTGCGCTTCGGCGAACGCCCGCAGCTGTTCCGGCGTGTCGTGCGCGGGATCGAGTGAGAACAGCACGAAGCGCGGCGCGGGCTGTCCGGCGTCGCGCTCCAGTCGCTTTAACGCGGCGACCACGCGCGGGCACACCGTGGTGCAGCGCGTGTACAGCACGCTGGCGATGAATGGCGTCCCGCGCAGGCTCGCCAGCGCGCACTCCTTGCCGGCGGCATCCCGGTAGCGGCCCGCCAGTTGGGTGAGCGGTGCACCACTCGACGCGGGAGCGTGCGCGGCGGCCTGTTCCTCGGAGATGCCGCCGCCCCCAGACGACATGCCGGCGCTGCCGCGTGCGACGCCAGCTCGCCCGGCGAAGCCCCCCATCCAGCCCATGCGCCCGGCCAGCAGTACGCCCACCATCACGAGCATGAACAGCAGCCGGAGTGCCGCCGTGCGGCTCATGGACGCACCCCCGCCGGGTTGCCTGCGCGGGCCGCGCATGCGATGCGACCACACGGCATGCGCCACGCACGACCGGCAAGCGCTGCACACAGCGCATGCCGTGCCTGACTCGTGCTCCGATCGCCGGAGCTCATGATGCTCATCGTGCTCTCCCTCCAGCGCCCATCGCGGACTCACCCCCCAATGTACCGCGCGCGCTTGCTTGTGGGAACGGACGCCACTGGGTAACGTCCGCGTGCGCCCACCCGCGCGGGAGCGCGGCCCAGCCGCGCACCCACCACTCAAGGAGGAGTCCCGTGGTCCGCTTCCACCTGCTATGTGTCTGTCTCGCGCTCACCACGCTCGCGCCCAAGCCCGCCGCCGCTGCCAACAAACCGTGGGGCTTCCAGATGTGGGCCGCCACCACGTACGTCGCCCCGCTCTCGGAGACCGACCAGAACTTCGGTGGCGTGCGCGCGGCGATCAAGGCCTCGAACGAGATGGGTTATCAGTTCGGCGCCGAGTTCCGCTCCGGCATGATCGGCCTGGCGATCGACTACCTGCACGCGCGGCACGACATCGAGCAGAGCAACACCGGATTGCTCGGCGCGGCCGACTTCAATCCCATCAGTGCGACCCTTGCGCTGCACCTGCCCACGCCGCTGCTCGAACTGTCGGCCGGCCCGACGCTGTCCTACGTGAACTGGGGCGACCTCGACCTGACCAACGGCACCCAGACGAGCATCGACGCCAAGCTCGGCTATGGCGTCTCGGTGTGCGGCGACCTGCCGCTCGGCCGTTCGCTCGCCATCACGGGCGGCATGCGCTGGCTCAAGCTCAAGGCCGAGCCCAATGGCGCCACCGCCGTCCAGGTCGACCCGCTGATCACGCGGATCGGACTTGGATTGCGGTTCTAGCCTGCCCCCTCGGGCGCCGGGTGCGTGCGGCCGACGCGGCACGCACCCGGCAGTCGGGATCGTGATCGCGCTGTTGATCGGGGTCGCGTGCAGCGCGCGCTGTGAAGCCGCGGCTGCACGCAGCATCGAGGTGCGCGGCATCCGCATGTACGTCGAGACCGAGGGCCAGGGACCGCCTTTGCTGCTTCTGCATGGCGGGGCGGGCAACGGCATGCAGTTCGAGAAGCAACGCGCCGAGTTCGCACGAGCGCACCGGCTCATCATCCCGGACTGCCGCGCGCAGGGTCGCAGCACCGACCGGCCGGGACCGCTCACGTTCCACAACATGGCCGAGGACATGGTCGTGCTGCTCGATTCACTCGGCATCCGCCGGGTCGACATCATGGGCTGGAGCGATGGCGGGAACATCGCACTCGACCTCGCGATCCATCATCCCGGACGTGTCGCGCATGTGGTGACGTTCGGCGCGAACTTCTCGCCCGACGGGCTGCAGGAGGCGGATCAGGCGTGGAACCGCACGGCCACCGCTGACAGCTTCGGGACCGGCATGCGCGAAGGCTGGACCGCACTCAATCCCGAGCCCGCGCACTACGAGCAGGCCATGAACAAGATCCTGGAGATGTGGCGCACGCTGCCCCGCTTCACCTTGGCTGAACTGGGCCGCATCCGCGCGCGAGTGCTGGTCTGCGCGGGCGAGCACGACGTCATCCGCGCCGAGCACACCGCGACGCTGGCCCGCGCGATCCGTGGCGCCGAGACGTGGATCGTGCCGGGTACCTCGCACAGCGCGATGCTCGAACGGCCCGACCTCGTCAACCCGCGCGTGCTGGCGTTCCTGGCCAGCGGCGCGCAGTGATTCATGGGCAGCCGGCCTTCGCAGGCCACCGGCTCATGAGTAGTCAGGGCTAGCGCAGGCGGCGCTCGACCACGTCGCGCAATTCCTGAGCGTGCAGGATCGGCTTGGCGATGTAGTCGTCGAAGCCGAGCGCAAGGTACATTTCGCGCGCACCGGTCATGGCATCCGCCGTCAGCGCCACCACCGGAACGCCAGAGAGCACAGCATCGGCACGCAGCGCACGCAACACCTGGGTGCCGTCCATCCCCGGCAGCGAGATATCGAGCAGGATCAGGTCCGGCCGGACTTCGTGGCAGCCCAGGAGGGCCTCTTGCCCACTCCGGTATGGCACGACGTTGTAGGTGCCTTCGAGGATGGTGCCGACCAGCAGCCGGTTGTCGGCGTTATCCTCGACCACGGCCACGGTGCGTCGTGCCACCATCGACTCCGTCATGAGCTTCTCCTCTCCTGAAGATCCGGTCCGCATCGCGGTGGGGTCCATTCGTGGCCGATTCGCAGCTTAGATCGCCTCGCGGCCCGGGGGAACGAAGTAGATGCTGAAGGTCGTGCCGACACCGACCCGGCTCCAGAGCTGCAGGCGATAGCCGAGCAGTTCACACAACGAGCGCGAGATCGTGAGCCCCAGCCCGGTCCCGGCATAACGTCGCGACAGGCTTCCGTCGCCCTGATGGAACGCGACGAAGATCCGGTCCTGCTGTTCATACGAGATCCCGATGCCGCTGTCCTCGACCTCGATCCGCTCTGGCCGCCCGGTCTTGGCATCCGCGACCACTCGGACCGTGATGTGACCGTTCTCGGTGAACTTGACCGCATTGCCGACGATATTGACCAAGACCTGCTTCAGCCGGCGCGGGTCCGTCACCAAGGGGCCCAAGGCCTCCGGGACTTCGGCGCGAAGTTCGAGACCTTTTTGCTGGGCCTGCAACTCCAGACGCGCCAGCACGGTGCCGACCAGTTCGGGCAGGTCGACCGGTTCGCGCTCCAGATCGGTCTGCCCGGACTCGATCCGGGCCAGGTCCAGGATGTCGTTGACCAGGAACAACAGGTCGCGCCCGTTGGACTGGATGCGCTCGAGGAACGAGCGGTGCCGCGCCGACAGGTCCGCAGCCTCCTCGAGCATGACGCTCGTGAAGCCGAGCACCGAGTTGAGCGGCGTGCGGAACTCGTGGCTCATGTTGGTGAGGAAGCGGCTCTTGGCATGGCTCGCCGCCTCGGCCAGCGCGCGCGAGCGACGCAGTTCCTCTTCGGCGGCGCGCAGCGCACTGATGTCACGCGCGACGCTGTAGATCATCCCGGTGGACTGATCGGCGACCGCGCTCCACAACAGGTGGCGGTAGGTGCCGTCCTTGCAGCGGTAGCGGTTCTCGAACGCCACCGTGATGTTGCCCTTGCCCAGCAGCCGCGCTTCGCTGAGCGTGCGCTCGCGGTCCTCGGGATGCACGAACTCCACATAGGGCCGGCCCGTGAGGTCGCTGAGTGTCCAGCCGAGCGCGGCTTCCCAAGCAGGATTCAGCTTTTTGAAATAGCCCTCGTGCGTCGCGATGCACAACATGTCGAGCGACAGCGAGAAGAACTTGCGCAGTTCCTCTTGCGCGGTGGCGACTCCGGTCTGCAGATGCGTGAGCTGAACCTGATGCAACTCACTCTCGAGCATGTGCGTCAGGTCGCCGAGTTGCTGGCGCTGCAGCTCGCTGAAGCGGTTGGGCTTCTGGTCCAGCACGCATAACGTGCCGATCCGCTGGCCGTCGAACGTGGTGATCGGGTGACCGGCGTAGAACTTGATGCCGGCCGAACCGCACACCAGCTGATGATGCTGGAAACGCGGGTCGTTCGCCGCATCATCCACCACGAACGTGTCCGACTGGAGCAGCGCGTAGCTGCAGAACGAACCCGCCCGCGGCATGGTCTCGAACGGGATGCCCTGGCGCGACTTGAGGAAGAGTTGGTCGCGGTCGACAAGGCTCATGGCCGCCATGGGCATGCCGAACAACTGGGTGGCCAGTCGGGTGATACGGTCGAAGCGTTCCTCGGGAGGCGTACCGAGAAGCGACAGCGAGTGCAGCGCGGCGAGGCGCGCATCCTCATTCGGGGCGACCGTCGTCCTGGACACGAGCTTCTCCCGGTGATCCGAATCCGATGACCGATGGAACAGTTAGCACAATCCCGGCCAGTCTGGGAACCAGATTCGGGACCAAAAGCGCGAGCGAGCCGCGGTGGCTCCCGAAAGCACACCCGGAACATAGAACCACTTCCTCAGCTCACGGCAGCATGGATCTGGTGCACCACCCCTTGTGAGCGCAGGAAGTCCGCCGCGGCTGGCCCTGCAAGCACGGCCAGCGTCGCCAGTGTCCCGGCTTCGAGACAAGTGGCCGCGAGCACGGTCACACCCGCCGGGGCGCCAGCGACCGGCCAACCGGTGCGCGGGTCGAGGATGTGCCCGAGCCGGCGACCTTCGTGCAGCACGAAGCGCCGGGCATCGCCGCTGGTCGCGAGGCCGCCACGTTCGAGTTCGACCTGGTGGGTCGCCGCGCGACCCGTTCGTGCCGGGTCGTCGATCCCCACCGACCACGGCGTCCCATCAGACCTCGCAGCCGGTGTGAACAAGTCCCCACCGAAGTTCACCAGGAACGGCACGTGCGCTTCGGCCGCGACCGCCGCGGCCGCGCGATCGACCGCGTACTCCTTGCCGATGCCGCCCAGGTCGAGTTCGAAGCCCGGCGGCAGCGTCAGCACCGGCCGTTGCCAGCAGACACGGTTCCAGCCCACGTACCGCAGCACCTCTCGCACCGCGGCCTCGCTCGGCACCCGCTCGCTGCCATCGAATATCCACACGCGTCGTAGTACGCCCGATGTGAGATCGAAGCGACCGTCCGAGAGCGCATGACACTCCTCGGCGTAGTCGAGCAGCCCCGCGGTCTCGTCATCGACCGAAAGGGGCTCCCCGGCCTGGCGTTGCCACTGGCTCAGTACGCTGTCGTCGCGGTAGCGTGAGTACTTGCGCTCGATGCGCCACGACTCCGCCGATGCGAGGCGTGCCAAGTCCATGGCGTGCGGTTGGTCTTCGCCGTCGACCAGCAACTCGCACGGCCCACCCAACGCGTGCCAGCGCACGCGCAGCCAGCCCGACTGGGCCTCGAGTGTGAGTGCTCCCGTGGGCGCGCCCGGCCCCGGAGTGTCGGGCGCGCTCACCGCTCAGCGCTCGATCGTCCAGCCGATGACGATCGAGCCCACGTGCATCGCCGGGGACTGGTCATAGGACTTCTGCACGCCGATGGTACCGGCGGGGTGGTGATCGCCGAACTGTCCCATGTACTCCCCGCGCAGTGAGAACTCGCCTGGCTGCCCGGGGAACTTGAATCCGTACGTGGCCCCCAGCGTCAACGTGCGCAGTGGCCCGAGCCGGCGGTCCGCACTCGCGAATGCGGGCAGCGGATCTCCCGAACGCAGGCCGGAATGGAAGAAGTCGGCAGCACCCTGCGAGTACAGCCGCACATGCGGTTCGAGCCACGTGTGGGCGGACCGTTCGACCCGGTAGCGCAGGTCGATCGTGTGCGAACGAATGCCCCAGTCGTCGAAGTAATAGCGATAGGACGCATACAGCGCGTCGCGTGTCAGATGGTAGTTCGAGTTCACCAGGATGCTGGTGCGCAATCGCGTGTCGGGCCGCTTCTCGTCGAGTTGGCCGGTCGTCCGGCCGGTCGCGCGGCTGATCACACTCACGACCTTGTAGGGTTCGGTCAGGTAGCCGTTCTCCCATGCGCGCGACACGTTCACCGCCCCGAGCCAGCGCCGGGACAGCACGCGGGTGGTGCCGAGCAGCGCCGTGCGCACATGTTTGGCTCCGGCGTCGGCGAAGCTCGCCGCACCGCTCGTGAGCCCGGGGCGCAGTCCGCCCACCGGGAAGACGCGGTCCTGGTTCGTCCCCGCGCCGAACGTGATCGTGCTCAGGCGCTGATCGACATCGACCGACAGCTTCGCGCCCCCGCCGAAGCTCTGGTAGTCCTTCTCGCGCGAGAAGTGTGCCGAGAATACCGGCGTCCACACGCCGAGCGGCCGCTCGTAGTTCAGGTCGATTGCCGCACGAGTGTCCTTGAATGTCGCGGTCGGGATGGCATCCGCGCCCACGGTCTTCGTGGTGCCCGATGCACTGGTCGTGGTCTGGGCGACACCGCTGGGGTTCGCGCCCGTGGGCGAGGCACCGGTCATGACGTCCAAGGCGAACTGCATCGACAACGTCTGGCCATCCGGGAACAGTCGGGTGATGCGCGCGAGCGGTTCGGCGACGGAGGTGCGCGCCTGTTCGGCGTACACCAGTCCGCTGACGTCGATCCGCGTGCGGCTCTCGCTGGGTGGCGCGGCCATGCCGGCGACGGCGGCCGATGGCACCGCCGAGGCCAGCAGCAGGCAGGCGGCAGCCCGCAGCCGGCCGGCGAGCAGGGAGCCGGAAGGTCTGGCCGGGATCGTGGTGGTGTCCTGCGGGGTCAATTGCATCCGCAACCCCCGCCGCCGACGTCCATGCCGCCGGTCGAGGCTTCCTTGCTGAAGTAGATGTGATCGTCGATCGCGCTCAGCATCGGATGCGGCACGAGCCGCATGGAGGGCTTGGCGAGCAGGTCGCGGTCCCAGGGCTTCACCGCCGCACAACCGGTGCAGCACGCGGCCACGACCACCAGCCCCAACAGCCACCAACCCCGTTGGGCTCTCATCGCGCGAGCGCCTCCTCGATGCGCTTCACCACGTCGTCGGTACGCCGGGCATCGAACCCCGCATGCCTCAGCAGCATCCGTCCATCCCGCCCGATCACGAACGACGTCGGCATCGCCGCCACCTGATAGCTCCCGGCCGTGCGCCCCGCCGGGTCGAACGCAACCGTGAAGCCCTGCGGCGTCTTGGCAAGATGCTCCGCCAGGAACGCCTCCGCGAGCGTGCGGTCCTTGTCGAGGTTCACCGCCACGACCTCGAACCCGCGCCCGTGATAGCGCTCCGCCAACTGCGCCATCCACGGGAACGACGACCGGCACGGGCCGCACCACGAGGCCCAGAAATCGACGTACACCACCTTGCCGCGCAACTCTGCCAAGCGGACCTCTCCCGTGCGGGCGGGCAGTGTGAAGTCGGCAGCGGTGGCCGCTGCCACGGAGCGCGTGCGAGCTTCGCTCGGCGCCGTGATCGTGATCGTGAACAGGGCCACGATCGCGCCTGCCACCAGCGCCACTCCGGTCGCGCGTTCGAGCTTCCGGCGCAACAGACGACAGGGTCCACTGCGGCGATGCGGCATGGCGGCCTCGGGGGATGCGGGGGGACAGCACCTGCTCGTGCGCGCTTCATCAGCAGCGCGCTCCTCAATAACGTGAGAAGCCAAGCTCGTCCCCATACTACCGCGCGAAGCGCATGTGGTTCCGTCAAAAGCGCAACAAGTACTGAGAAGGCCCATCCACTTCGGTCCCGTTGCACATAGTCGGGCTTCGAAGACCTCGGCGGATCGGGTCGGAACCGAACTGCCTCCGCGAGCCGCCGCACACACGCCCGACGGCAATGCTGGCGGCACGCAGTCCGCCTATGATCAGGGCAGCTCGCTCGCGAGCAGCCGGGACAGGACCGCAGCGTCGAGATTTCCTCCCGATACCACGCACACGACGGGCCCCTCCGGTAGTACGCCCGCGGTACCATCCACCCGCGTCACGACCGTCGGCCCACTCGCCACCGCGAACGCACACGCGCCCGCCCCTTCGGCCACCACGTGCGCGCGCAGCGCCAGTTCACGCACCGCGGCCGCGACCGCCGCGAGCGGGACCACGCACGAACCGGCGAGCAGCGTGCGCGCCAGCGGCCATATCTCGGCGAGTACCGCGCTTCCGCCGATGCCATCGACGAAGCTCGGCACGCGCGTCACCGCCTGCGGCGATCCGGCGGCGAACGACGCAGCCAGTGGTGCGGCCGTGGCGACTTCGCAAGCGAACACCGGCACAGCGGAACCCACGGCTCGCAGCGCGGCGGCAACACCACACGCCAGTCCGCCACCTCCGAATGGCACCAGGATCGCCGCGGCGCGCGGCAGCGCCTCGTGCACTTCGAGGCCCACGCCCGCATTGCCTGCGATCACGTGCTCGTCGGCTACCGGATGCACGAACCAGCCCCGCACACCGTCGAATCGCCGCTCCTCGAGCACCTGCCACCACCGCGCGAATGGCACGGTGATCACCTTGGCGCCGAGCCTTGCGATGGCGTCAAGCTTCGCCGCGGGCGCGCTGTCGGGGGCGACCACCGTGCACTCGACACCGACTGCCCGTGCCACCCACGCCACGCCCTGCGCCATGTTCCCCGCACTCGCCGTGAGCACGCCGTGCGCCAGTTCACTCGCGGGCGCCAACGCCAGCGCGTTGGCGGCACCGCGGATCTTGAACGAGCCGATCGGCTGTAGCGTCTCGAGTTTGAGCCAGACCTCGCGTGTTCCAGGCAATCCCGCGAGACGAACGAGCGGCGTGTGCAGCGCATGCAGCGCAGCGCGGGCATGCGCGGAGCGCAACGTCGCCAGATCGGGCAGCCTGCCCGCGAATGGGCGCGACGCAGCGCTCATCCGGGGGACGGCGGCCCGCCCCACTCCAGCCATGTGCCTGCGGCCTGCTGGCGCGCACGAGCGAGCAGGAAGTGCGCACAGGCCAGGTCTTCCACCGCGAGGCCGAGCGATTCGAACAGCGTGATGTCCGTGGCCGCGATGCGTCCGGGCACGTGCCCCACGAAGACTTCGCCCAACTCGCCCAGCAGATGTGAATCGTCGATCGCGCCCTCGGCGCGCGCGAGCAGGAAGTCGCCGGCTTCGTGAACGCACGACTCGCGCCGATCGGTGTACAGGCGCGAGCGCGCCACGGCGCGACTGTCCAGTTCGCGATTCGCCGCGAAACACGCGCCGACCGCGTTGATGTGCGCACCCGGGGCGATCGTCTCACCCGCCAGTACAGGTTCGCGCGCGGAGGTCGTGGTGCAGATCAGGTCCGCGCCGTACACCGCGGCGGCGGCGTGCTCACAGACTTCGATGTGGAGACCGTGGCGTGCCCCTTCTTCGAGCGCGAAACGCTCGGCGTTCGCTCGCGTCCGGCTCCACACGCGGACGCGCCGCAAGGTGCGGACCGCGCGCATGGCGGCCAGATGGGTACGGGCCTGCGTGCCCGAGCCGATCAACGCCAGGTCGCCGGCTTCGGAAAGCGCCAGCGTGTCCGTGGCGGCCGCCGACACCGCGGCGGTGCGGACCGCGGTGATGGCCGTGGCATCGAGGATCGCGAGCGGTTCGCCATGCGTGACCCCGAACAACAGGACCACCCCCTGATGCGAGTCGTACGCCGTGCCGTGATTGCCCGGCATGACGCTCACCACCTTGAGTCCGAATGCCTGCGGTGCTCCGAGGTAGCCGGGCATGAGCCCGAGGAGGCCGCTGCCATCGGGCAGACGCACCATGCTGCGCAGCGGCTGCACCGCATCGCCGCGCGCCAGCGTGCACAACGTGTCACGCATGAGCGCGACGGTGGCACTCATCTCGAGCAGGGCGTGCACCTCGTGCTCATTGAGGAACAGCACCTTCATGCCGGGCTCGCCTTCATACCGGGCTCGCCTGCAGCAGGGCTCGCATAAAGCGCACAGAAACGCTCGGGGTCGACGTTGCCGCCCGAGACGATGGCGAGCACGCGCTCGCCCGGCGCGCACTTCACCCGCCCCGCGAGCAGCGCGCCGGTGGCCGCGGCCCCCGAACCCTCGGCGACCAACTTGGCGCGTTCGAACAGCGCGCGCATTCCGAGCGCGATGTCCTCCTCGCTGACCAGAACGATCTCGTCGACGTGACGCCGCGCGGCCTCGAGCGGCAGTGCGCCCACGAATGGCGGCGTCAGCCCATCCGCGAGCGAGCGCGGCCGGGACACCGGCACGGGCTTGCCTGCGGCGAGCGCCGGAGTCATCCCGGGGCCTTCCGCCAACTCCACCCCCACGATGCGACAGGCGGGATGCAGGGCCTTGACCGCGCACGCCACGCCGGCCATCAGCCCGCCGCCGCCGATGGCCACGATCACCGTGTCGAGCACGGTCCCGAGTACCGCCGATTGTTCGATCAACTCCAGACCCACAGTGCCTGCCCCGGCGAGCCCGGCGGGATTGTCGAACGGATGCACGAATGCCGCGCCCGTGCGCTGTTCTTCCTCTCGCAGGCGATCGAACAACGTCGCGCGATCCGCGTGCGACACGATGGTGGCACCGTAGCCGCGGACGGCCTCGGCCTTGGAGCGCGGGGCATCGGCCGGCATCACGACGGTGCACGGCACCCCGACCACGCGCGCCGCCCACGCCACCGCTTGCGCATGGTTGCCCGCCGACACCGTGACCAGACCGCGCGCGCGTCGTTCGGGTTCCAGCCCCAGCACGACGTTGAGCGCACCCCGCGGTTTGAACGACCCGGTCTTCTGCAGGTTCTCGGCCTTGAGCCAGAGCTTCACACCGACGCGCTCACCGAGTGTGCGCGCACTGAGCACGGGCGTGCGGTGCAAGTGCGGTTCGATCCGGCGTGCAGCCTCGCGGATGGAGTCGAGGGCGATGGGCATGGTGTCGCGAGGCTGTCACCCGCATCGAATCGGGTCAAGCCCCGAGCTTCAGCGCCGTGCGGTGATCCCCATGCTGGCGAGCTTCTGGTAGAACGTGCTGCGCGGGATTCCCAGACGTTTCGCAGCGTTCTCCTTGTTGTTTCCCTCTTCCTCGAGCACGCGCACGATGATGTCGCGCTCCAGCTCGACCAGCGTGCGCGACGCGGACGGCCCGGCTGGGACCGTCGGAGACTCGGGCGGGCGGTCGGTGCGGCTCGCGCGCGACTCGAAGCGCAGATGTTCACTCTCCAGCACGCGGCCATCACAATGCAGGATGCTGCGCTCGAGCACATTGCGCAGATCGCGCACGTTGCCGGGCCAGGGATAGGCCTTGAGCAACGCCTCGGCAGCCGACGACAGCAGCCATTCGGGTTCGCCACCGTCCGCCGCCAGGAGGGTGATCAATCGGCGCGCCAGCGCCGGGACATCCTCGGCACGATCGCGCAGCGGGGCGATCCGCATGGGCAACACACAGAGGCGGAAGTACAGGTCCTCCCGGAACAAGCCTTCTTGCACCCTCTGATACAGATCGTGATGCGTCGCAGCGATGATCCGGACGTCGGCATGGCGTTCACGCGTATCGCCGATACGCCGGAATCGCTTCTCCTCGATGACCTTGAGCAGCTTGGCCTGGATCGCCAGCTCCATGTCACCGATCTCGTCCAGGAACAACGTGCCTTTGTCCGCGACCTCGAGCAGGCCCGCTTTGCTCCCGACCGCGCCGGTGAACGCGCCCTTGTCGTGGCCGAACAG